>NZ_CP036266.1:6613247-6913247 GCF_007744075.1 Gimesia chilikensis
GCGACGCGGCGTCTACATGCACTGGCAGCGTCAGTTCCTGCATCCGATGCTCAAAGCTTTCGATGCTCCCAGTCGCGAAGAATGCACGGCGCAGCGGCCCCGTTCTAATACCCCAATCGCAGCGATGACCCTGCTTAACGATCCCACATTTATCGAAGCAGCCCGCGTTTTCGCGGCACACGTGATCCAGCAGGGCGGTAAATCCGATCAAAGCCGTATCAACTTTGCCTTCACCCAGGCGACGTCACGCGATCCGGAAGCGTATGAGGTTGAAGTACTGCAGGACCTGCTGAATTCCAACCGGCGTGCGTTTGGTGATCGGACAAAAGAGGCCCAGGCTCTGACCAGTACCGGCCTTACTAAAACCGAAGCTAACCTGGAAGCGGTTGAACTCGCGGCCTGGACGGAGGTCACACGGGCGCTGCTCAACCTGAATGAAGTGGTGACGAGGAATTAAGAATATGTTCGACTTCAATCAATTACAGACACATTTGAATCGGCGTACCTTTCTGTCCCGTTCCGGCGTTGGTCTGGGATCGGCGGCACTGGGATCGCTACTCACCCGCGATGGTCTGGCTGCAGCGCAATCAAAAACGGTGACAACGGCCAGTGATGGCCTACCCGGTCTGCCGCACTTCGCTCCCAAAGCGAAACGGGTGATTTTTCTCTGCATGGCGGGAGGACCGACTCATCTGGAGACCTTCGATTACAAACCGAAGCTGGCGGAAATGGATGGGAAGCCTTTTCCGGAAAGTTATACCAAAGGTCAACCCATAGCCCAGTTGCAGGGTCGCGATCTCAAGTGCCAGGGACCACTGACCAAGTTTCGCAAGTACGGCGAGAACGGCCAGGAGATCAGCGACTTTCTCCCCTGGACCGCCAAAATCGCTGATGACATCTGCATCGTGCGTTCGATGGTCACCGAACAGATCAATCACGATCCCGCGCACACCTTCATGAACACAGGCACGGCGATCAGCGGTCGACCGTCAATGGGTTCCTGGGTCACTTATGGACTGGGAAGTGAAACCGAAGAACTTCCCGGCTTCGTAGTATTGACCAGTGTCGGCGGACGTAACCCACAGCCGATCGCTTCGCGTCAGTGGGGAACCGGGTTTCTTCCCAGTCGCTATCAGGGAGTTCAGTTCAATTCGACCGGCGATCCGGTGAACTATCTCAAAAACCCCGCGGGGATTACTGATCCCCAGCAGAAAGAACTCATCGACGCCGTCCGAAAACTGGATCGTTTCCGGAATCAAAGTGTTTCCAATCCGGAAATCGATACCCGTATCGCCGCTTACGAGATGGCGTTTCGGATGCAGACGTCCGTTCCGGAATTGATGGATCTGTCTGACGAATCAAAAGAGACGCTGGAAATGTACGGAGCTGAAGCGGGTTCGGGCACCTATGCCACAAACTGTCTGCTGGCCCGACGACTGGCGGAGCGGGGTTCCCGTTTCATTCATCTCTACCACCGTGGCTGGGACCACCATGGAGGTCTGGTACGCTACATGAATACCTGTTGCGGTCTGACCGATAAACCAACGTGGTCTCTGATCAACGATCTCAAATCACGTGGGATGCTGGATGAAACCCTCGTGATCTGGGGAGGGGAATTTGGCAGAACACCTATGTTCCAGGGCAAGGGAGGCGCCGGCCGGGACCATCATATTAAAGGTTTTTCCATGTGGATGGCTGGTGGAGGGATAAAAGGTGGAATTTCTTATGGTAATACAGACGAACTAGGCTATAATTCCGTTGAAAACATAGTACACGTGCGTGATCTGCATGCAACCATGCTGCATCTCTTAGGAATTGATCACAAGCGCTTCAGCGTTGAATTCCAGGGCCTGGACACCAAACTCACTGGTGTCGAAGAAGCACGCGTCATTAAAGAAGTACTGACGTAGCAAGGCACTACTATAGTCCCTGAGGCGCCCCGACGGTCTTCCATCGGGGCGTCTTTATTTTCACAGGGAACAGAGCGGACTCAAGAGAGTTTCAGACCTTGAGATCCTCAACGGACTGATCGAGGTCGGCCTGATATCGCTGCCGCACCGGATCCACGATTTCCGCGATAAAGGCGTCAACCTGCTCCGGAGCCCGGCCGATGTATTTTCGGGCATCCAGGGCACTGGCCAGATCGCAGCCGGCAAAAGCCGGATCTTTCTGCAGACGTTCGATCAGATCATTTTGACCGCCACGTACTTTCACTTCCGCTCCGGCAGCCTGACTATGCACACGGATCCGTTCGTGAAGATCCTGGCGATCACCGCCCGCTTCGACGCCTGCCATCAGGAACTCTTCAGTCGCCATGAAGGGAAGTTCCTCATTGAGGTGCTTCTCAATCACCTTGGGATAGACGACCATACCATCGACAATGTTGCGATACAGAATCAACACTGCATCAATGGCCAGAAAAGATTGCGGCAGCGACAATCGACGGTTGGCACTGTCATCCAGTGTCCGCTCCATCCACTGGGTGGCTGCGGTATCTTCGGCATTCGCAGTCAGGCTGATCGCGAAACGAGCCAGCGAACACATGCGTTCGGAACGCATGGGGTTGCGTTTGTAAGCCATGGCAGATGAACCAATCTGATTCTTCTCGAACGGTTCTTCCAGTTCTTTGCGGTTCTGCAGAATACGCACATCATTTCCTGCCTTGTGCGCCGATTGTCCGATACCACTGAGGGCACTGAGTACCTGGGCATCGACTTTTCGTGAATAGGTCTGCCCGGTGACTGCATAGCGATCTTTGAAGCCCATCTTTTCCGTGACGCGGCGATCGAGTTCGTCGACTTTCTCATGATCACCTTTGAAGAGTTGTAGAAACGTTGCCTGGGTACCCGTTGTCCCCTTCACACCCCGGAAGCGGAGCTTTTCGATTCGGTATTCAATCTCTTCCAGATCCAGAATCAGATCGTAGCACCACAGCGTAGCCCGTTTACCAACGGTGGTTGGCTGGGCAGGCTGGAGGTGGGTAAATCCAAGGCAGGGCAGGTCCCGGTATTCGGCAGCAAACTTTGCCAGTTGATCAATGACAGCGACGAGCCGCTTGCGAACCTGCTCCAGACTTTCGCGAATCATAACCAGTTCGCTGTTATCGGTAACGAAACAACTGGTAGCTCCCAAGTGAATGATTGCTTTGGCATCCGGACAGCGTTCGCCGTAGGTATGCACGTGCGCCATCACGTCGTGTCGCAGATCTTTTTCTGCTTTCGCTGCCAGTTCGAAATCGATGTCATCGATGGCGGACCTCAGAGATTCGACCTGCTCCCGGGTGACGGGCAGTCCCATTTCGTGTTGTGATTCCGCCAGGGCCACCCACAGTCGCCGCCAGGTGGAGTGCTTTTTCTGAGCCGACCAGATTTGACTCATTTCCTTCGAAGCGTAACGACTGATTAAAGGGTTTTCGTAGGTAAGGTGACTCAATTTCTTCTCTTTCTTCAGCAGTGTGAACCGGCCTGTACTGTGTCAGCCAGTCGTTCACTCAGTTTCTGTTAGCACCAGCAGCCTGATTCCAATTAAGCTGCTTCCACAGGAACAACTTTGACGTTCTCAGCAACATGGACTCCCATGGAGAGCGTCTGTCCGTTCCATTCCGAGACAACAATTCCTGCCTCGCTGTTTTTCTCTTTGACGACTCCCTGCGATCCGAGCTGTAACCCGGAGCGGGAGAGAAAACGTAAAAACTCAGTTTCCTGATCGGTGACCTGAACGATCTTGACGTGTGTACCAGGTTGACACGCCGCCAGGGTGGTCAGGTTCGGATAGGCCCGCCGCATCCGCCCGTCGATCGACGGAATAGGATCGCCGTGCGGATCGGCTTCCGGGAAGCCCAGATATTCGTCGATATGGTCCACGAGAAAGTCGCTGACCGCGTGCTCCATGTTTTCGGCTTCCGCATGGATCTGATCCCAGGTCAGCTTCAATGTCTGAAACAGGAACAGTTCGATCAGACGGTGCCGTCTGAGGACGCGAATCGCGGAATGCTTACCGGCCTCAGTCAGGCTGGCTCCTTCGTAGGGTCGATATTCCACCAACTTAGACTGCTTGAGAGTTTTGAGCATGCTGGTGACGGTTCCGGGGGCGACGTCCATATAACGGGCCAGTTCCCCGGTGCTGATCCATTCCGAACCGGACTGGAGACTGATCTGCAGGATCGCTTTCAGATAATTCTCGACTGTTAAACTAGTTGCGTTCACCAACAGACTGGTCCCATCAAATCAGCAAGACCCTGGAAAAGAGCGTGGATGAGCACAAAGACCGAAACCAGGAACCAGGGATCTGAATTTCGTTTTCCTCATGGGTTCATCCTAGCAATATCAGATTTGACTTGGAATCTATAGCGATCACGAAATTGGTGTCATTTTCAGATCACAGGCCGTGATTCCCAATTCTCATAATTGACTCAAGTGACTGATAAATCATCACTTACTTGAACTACTCCGAGACCTCTGATCTGGCAGTTTTCCCCGGAAAACGGGATTTTGACTGATGGCGCATGTTAGTTTATGCCGATTTTAATGATTGTACGGCTCTCTCTACGCATTTCATTGCCGTATCGTCTGACTCTCCCACTGACAGTAAGGATCGCCGGATGTACCGCTGGCACAAGGTTTGGTTCGCAGCTTTGACGCTCGCTCTGCTATCAGGAGCCTGCAACGTCACTCGTGCGCAGACCGTCTTTCGTAATCTGGAATTGACCGAGTCCCCCACGCAGCAGAAGGTCGTGATCGGACTGTTGGGCGAATTCAACCAGTGTGCTGCCTATGAAGTCAACAGTGCTGAACTGAACATGAATGCGGTCATCTCCGGTGCAGGGGGAATGACACCCCAGGCTTCAGGATTGATTCGCATCGTTCGTGGCGGTCGCATCAGCCAGGAAATCTTCTATTCACCAGAGATGGATCTACCCCTGATGCATGGTGATGTATTGATCGCCGTGAAATCATCTGCAAATCTGATCGAAGACAACACGGTCTCAAGATCGGCACAATCATCGGCATCACGAGGCCTGGTTCAGATTGCCATTCTGAATTTACGCGACTACCCGATTGTGTTTGGGGTACCTGCCGAAATCGCTGATCTGGCCAGCATTTTACGTTGTCTGCGACAGCCGGTCGAACAGTATGCAGCGATGTCAGAAGCCATCAAAATTATTCCCCCCGAACGTCGTCGGGCCCAGGCTCAATTCAAAACCAGAAAGCTGACCACCCGTTTCGAATCGGGTACGGTACTGGTTCTGGGTGCACCACAAGCGATGAATCTTTCGCTGGTCCCCCGCTCTTTACCGACGCCGCGACCTTTACAAAATTCTGCTGCCGCCGGGGCTCGTCTCCATCGGCAGACATCTGCACCGAGTTCGATCTCTGCCAACGATTCACGTTTCCGTAACGCGACTCCCCTGGATCAGGAAGCCTCCATAACTCCTCGTCAGGTCACTCATCCGGAAGAGGAAACTCCTGCTCAAGAGCAGCAGACTGAAGAACCCGAACAGAAACCGCTGCAGCTCAATGGTCCACTACTGCAACAGACTTCAGCGACTTTAGCTGCGATACCGAATCCGCTGGGGGCGACTTCAGAGAAAGAAGAGTCTCATTCCGAACATCATCATGCAGATGAGGCTGAGCAGAAGTCTGCTGGCTCTTCCGTTCCCAATCTGGACCTGGGCCGGGCTCCTGAAGCCCCGAAAGATGACGTACAAACTCTGCTCGACGATGAGCTTCCGAAATCGGAAATCGAATATGATGAAGACGAAGCTGGCTTCTGGCCGCCGGGAACCGGGTTCCTGCTGCTGGCCGGAGTCGCATTCGCTCTCTGGAAATACCTGCGAAAGAAACCGGTCTTCCCCCAGGAACAGGCAGAGCAGCCTGAGCTCGAATTAGAAGTTTCCGAAGAAGCACAGGTATCTGTGAAACAGGAAGTAATGGAACAGACATCATCGGAACCGGCTGCGATCATCACCAGCTGGGAAGAGCTGCCTCCCCTGCCCGAAAAATCATTGCTGGAGCAGATCCTGGAGAAGCAGATTCCCGTGATTGATGAAACACCTCAGATTCCGACACAGACATTCATCTACGGACGTCATCAAAGCAAAAAAGGACGCATCGATCAGGCCGAAGCTCTCAAAGGTCCGCATTTCCTGAAACAGAAGACTCCGGATACGAAAGTGGCAGCAGGCCACGACGCAGCTCCACCACCGGTGCCTGATCCAGTGCGCAAACCAGATGAGAAAAAACTGAAAGCACCGACGTTCCGCTTTGATCGTTCTCATCCCGGGAATACCAAAGGCAACGAAGTTCCTGCGGCACCACCCCGACCTCATACAGGTGCCCCTGGGAAGACTCCAGCAGGTTCGGAGAAGAAAGCAGAGCAGAGCAGTATTCTTGATCGGGTGCTTCAGGCCGTACAGGGAGTCATGCCCAAATGAGTAGTGCCTTACTGACAGGCTCGATCTGCCTGCGAACCTTACAAAACAATGAACAGTTTAAGCTGACGCGGCGTTCCATCGACACGGCTTATGCCGTCATGGATGATACCAACGAGAACCGCCAGTTGCTGCAACGTCTGTCCGTACCGTTCCTGTTCTCAGAAGGGACTCTGATCATCCCCGGGGAGCAGGCGGGAAAGATTTCTCGTTTTTCCAATCTTGAGCTGCTGCCTCTGATCGAACAGGGAGAACTGGTGCTGAACGATCCCGTTCATCGTCAATTACTCTCTACGCTGATTCAGTCAATACTGCCGCGGTCTCGGACAACCGGGGAGCACTGTGCCTTCATTACGCCGGGATCGACATCTACATCAGCGTTATCGAAACTGGTGTCTCAGTTAATCGCTCTGCAGGGTTATAAACCATTCGCAACGACAATCACCCTGGCTGCAGGGTTGTCTTCGCTGCCAGCCGCCTCACGATTCTCGGGATATGTCGTTTACCTGGGACACTCACACTCCGAGATTGGGCTGATCCATCAAAGCCGTGTCGTGGCGCGTCAGTCGACCCCGTATGGCAGTGAATGGATGGACGAACAACTGGCACATGCCTACAAGCTGCTGACCAAGAATCCGGATGGAGAAATGGTTCCTGATCTGGCAGGTGCTCGAGATAAACGTCTCGGCCCGGAAGTCAGTCTGAGCCCCTACCTCTCCAGCCCGTCTGCCATCTCCAGCTGGTACGACAGCCTGCTCGACAGTCTGCTGGATCAATTCGTTTCCCAGATGGCATCCATTCAGGCCTACACGTCCACACTGGCCACACTGCCCGTGATCTATCTGGGCGAACTGGCTACAGTTAACGGACTGGGAGAATTACTGGCTCAGCATTTAAACAGCCGTGAGATTCAGTTCGACGCGCAACAGGTCGTCTGTATTCCGGATGCCGCTGATGCAATCATCCGCGGTGCGCTGGTCATAGCCGCGATGGAAGAAGAATCTTCCGCCCAGGCTGCCTGATTGAGACGAGCATCAGGGGCGACTCTGTTTGACCAGACTCTCTGCGAGTTGGTCCATAAATTTCAGGTAGTCGACTTCGAGTGACCGTAGATTCGTTTTAAACGCCTTTTGAAAATCCCGCTCCCGTGCATCTGCGGTATAAGGTTTAAGCGGATCGCGCTGGGCGACCTGTTTCAGGTAGCGTGCATAGCGGGCCGGTTGTGTTTCCACCAGGAAAAAGGTGAGCGCCCAGGATTCAGCGTACGCATCCAGTGTCGAAGTTTTAAATAAATTATCTTCCCGGATGAAGGAACGCAGGGAATCCTGTTTGCGTCTGGTGCGGGAATAATTCATGAACCAGATCAGCCGATCGCGGTTGATGCGGGAAGTGGAGTCCGATTTGCCTCCCGTATGGGAACGGAGTTCATCGGACTCGAAAGTAGTCGCCAGGCCTTCTACAACCCAGCGGGGATTATCACCAATTCGCGAGTGAAGACCGGTATTAAAGGCAAGCTGATGCGTCGCTTCATGGATCATGGTATCCCGTAGTGCCTCGGTCAGATTCTTGCCACTGTTTGAGATCCGGGAATACGTGAGTTGTGTGCCGCTCTGCGTCTGTTCCAGTTCTCCGACTGTGGGAGCAGCGTTCTGATCGAACAGCGCCGTCCGGTTTGTATAAGGGTGATAGTAACCCAGTAAACCCTGACCCGCGCGGACACCATCTTTGCGACAGTATTCGAAGAACTGCTGCTGATCCGGAAAGATCACCGCCACCATCATGAATTCAGGAGTTTTCACCTGGTAGCCACGCAAGGCGAAGTAATGACTGAACGACTGATATAGCTCTTCAAACACGTTGGCATAGGCGCGTGCTTTTCCGCGTGGGGCACATACCAGGTAATGCCGGGTCGTCGTGACTTCAAACAGGGGACCGAATTCGTCCTGCAGCTGTTTTTTCATCTCGGAAAGAGAAAGCGTTTGAAACTCGGATGCCACCCTGCGGAACGAGGTCACTTTTTTCAAAGGAACTTCTGACAACATACCCGTCTGATCGACCATCCAGCTTACATCGTGGTCATGAATCAGAGATTTTCCGGTGAATACCTGGTCTTCGGTCTTAAGTTCGATCAGAGAAGGAGGTTTGGCGCAGACAGGCACTGCCAGCAGGCAGAAGAGACTGATGCCTCTGAGACAGAACAGGAATGATTGCAGGCAGGTTGACATTAGCGGGCCTTAAGTCAGACGACAGGCTGGCGGGGGAGTGACGAGTAACGTCCTGTTAAAAGTATAATACCTGTCTGGCGGACAGGCCGCGAAAAATCAACATCAGCGACTCTGAGTACAAAGTTGCTGTCAAACTGCAAGGAAGGTACCGGTTTTAACTGATACTCGTTCTGGCGAATCTCGATTTCCGGCATTTTCACCATCCGACCAACAGTTACAATGAAGAGTAGCTAATGCGTTTATGATTATTACGATCTCTTCGACTCTTGCCCTTATATAGAAAGCAGCCCCGTGTACCGTTCCTGCATGACCAACGGCCTGATGAGTGGTTTATGCCTGCTTGCTGTATTGAGCCTGACGTCTGTTACACTGTCTGCCCCACCTGAGTCTCCTGCCAGCGAACAACCAGCCACAAACAGAAAACAGGTAGAAGAACTGATTCGACAGCTGGATGATAATCAGCGAATGGTGCGACAGCGGGCCGAACTGGCGCTGGTTGAATTGGGGAAGCCGGTATTGAACCTGCTTCCGGCCCCAGAACTCGTCTCCAGTCCATCCGTTCGCGAGGCGCTGCAGCGGATTCGCCTGCAGATCGAGAAACAGGCGGCCCGGGAATCAATCAATGCCTCCCAGGTTAATCTGCAGGGGCATTATTCTTTACAACAGATCCTGCAGACGATCATGAAACAGACGGATAATCAGCTGGACTGGACACGGTTATCCGAATCACAGCTGAATCAGCAAATTGATGTTCGTTTTATCGCGACACCATTCTGGCAAGCCGTTGATGAAGTAACTCATAAGGTGCCGGTAACCTATCAGATTAATGGTCCTCGTGATCAAATCCACTTCGAACCGCGTGCCGCATCAGAATCCAAGACCGCCTCTGATCCCGCAGTCTGTTATGACGGGCCCTTCCGAATTACAGCGGATCGCCTGCAGACGCGTCCTCTGGCAGGAAGCGAGAACCAGGATCTGCTCCGCATTACATTTCGTATTCAGGTCGAGCCCCGTTTACGGCCGCTGTTTTTGAGTTATGCCGCTCGCAGGCTGCAAGCAGCGGGAACGACGGGAACCAGGCTGCCTCCTTATAATCCCGGCGCGAAATATGAGCTCCCGCTGGGAGAGGGGGGCAAAAATCTGAACTTTACGATGCAGTGGATTCTGGAGCGGGGACAACATCCACAGGCGGTTCGCGTGCATGGTAACCTGGAGATGGAACTGGCTGCAGAAACTCTGCCAATTACGTTTCGCGATCTCTCCACTTCTCAGGGAGCAGTCCGTCGACGGGGCAATGTATCGGTCGAACTCGTCGACGTCGAGCGAAAGCAGTTGCCCGACAGCCAGGATCTCAATGTACGAATCGCCCTGAGCTACGATTATGGCGGGCCTGCATTTGAGTCGCATCGCACCTGGATTTACCACAACCGGGCCTATCTGGAGGATGCGCAGGGGAAAAAATTCTGGCTCGAAGGTTCTTCACAGACGACTCTTGAGAGCACAGGAAAAATTGGCGTGCTCTATCGTTTCACAGGCCTGCCGACAACTGCGCGCCCTGATCAGTTTACTTACCTGGCCCCCACCCTGATCACTGCAGCACCGATTGAGCTCCGCTTTGAAAACCTGGAACTCCCGCCGCAAAAGTAGACAGTTCGCTGACATCAGCGGCAGACCTGGTGGTAGCGTCTTAGTTCTGCTCTGCGAGCACACGGGCTTCCTGTTGAACCCGTTCGACCATGCCCATCAACCCGTTTTTGCGCTGTGTGCTGAGATATTTATCCAACTGCAGACGGGAGAAATAATCCTTAACGTCGATCTTAAGCACTTCCTCCGGCGTCCGGTTCTGATAGATCGCCAGCAGAACCGCAATCAGACCTTTGACGATCAGGGCATCGCTGTCAGCATTGATGCGTAACACCTTACGGCCTTCGGATTCCTGCAGGTCCGTCGTCAACCAGACCATACTCTGACAGCCGTGCACGCGGTTGGCTTCCGTTTTCTCAGTCTCGGGCATCGGCGGCAGTTCAAAACCAAGATCGATCAGAAAGTCGCAACGCTCTTCCCAGTCTCCGAGAAAATCAAACTCCTCGAGCAACTCATCAATGGTGATTATTTTCTCATTCATTTCGGTATTCTGTACGGCTGAATTCTGTCTGTCAGACATCGGATTCAATACTTTCTCTCATTCTATACTATATTATCACAGGGTGAATATGTAGTTCAGAACGCTGTGGCTGAAGAACACGGATTGCGATCACGCGGGATCAGAGAATCTCCATGGCAGGCTTGATTGGATTTTCCAGCAGTTCGCGGGCAATTTCGATGGCAGTCGCTTCGGCCACTTTGAGCAATGGCTCAGTCGAAGCCAATTCTTCGGTCACGAGATGTGAAATCTGGCCGGCATCCGATTTTTCCCGAATTTCGGCGTTCATCGGAATCTCGCCCAGGAAGGGAATCTGTAATTCTTCCCCACGGGCTTTGGCGCCGCCCCGCCCGAAGATTTCGCCCGACATATTCTCGACAATTCCCAGAACGGGGATTTTAACCTGCCGGAACATCTGCACTGCTTTAACAGCATCCAGCAGAGCGACCTGCTGCGGAGTACAGACGACGACAGCACCTGCCAGTTCCAGCAACTGAGACAATGTTAAGGAAACATCACCGGTTCCAGGCGGCATATCAATAATCAGATAATCGAGTTCTCCCCATTCCGTGTCCTGGAGAAACTGGGTGATCGCCTTGTGCAGCATCGGGCCCCGCCAGATCACAGCCTGATCCGGTTCGACGAAAAAGGCCATCGACATGACTTTCAGTCCGTCCGCTTCCACCGGAATGATTCGCGTGAGTGTCTGACCGTCTCTTCCCTGAAACTCCTGCGCCATCGGTTTTTCATTGGTTCCTACCAGATGGGGAATACTGGGACCGTAGACGTCTGCATCCACCAGACCGACTTTTGCACCAAACTGCTTCAACCCATAAGCCAGGCTGGCAGCAACCGTGCTCTTGCCGACGCCCCCTTTGCCCGCTCCGACGGCGATGACATTCTTCACCTTCAGCCCCAGGCGACCGCCCGACTGTTTGCCCCTGATGTTCGTGGAATATTCTACATTCACAGACTGACATTCGGGGAAGGCTTTCTGAATAGTGGCGCTGATCGACTCAGTCAGTTCTGATTGTAGTGGATAGGAAGGCACGGGCAGTTCAATCCGAACCGTTACCTCTCCGCTGTCACCTGGCTGGACTGACTTTAACAGACCACTTTCCGCCAGGGGCTTACCAAAAACGGGATCTTTCAGATCGGTCAGACTTTTCTGCAGGTTTGCTTCAGTGAATTCGGTATTCGACATCAGTTGAGATTACTTTCCTATTACTTATTACTTCTTCCGGAAACGGGACGGCAGCATTCTTTACACATCAGGGTAGCCGATCACAGTCAGTTCGTTTCTTCCGGATGAGACATTGTCACGCGGGTCTTCGACAGGTAAGTCTGACGTTTTTGAGGATCCGGTTCCAGATACCAGCAACAGATTTTGGCGAGGCGATCCGGCTCCAGTTCTCCACTCTGTATATGAAATACACCCAGCTCACGTAAAGCCCACTCCAGATTTTCCAGAGGATCCGGTGAAAAGATCATCACCGGAAACCGGGAACGTGCCGTCTGGTGCCTCTGCAGGTACTGTAAACAGATAGTTTTCCCTGTACTGAAATCGAGAATGACCAGCACGGAGCCAGGATCTTCCTGCAACGTCTGTTGAAACAAGTCGTGCTCCGAAGAGAAAACGGTTATGTTCCAGTCAGACCGGCCTTCAAACTGCCAGCGCAGTTCCGAAACCAGGTGTGCCCGCTCTTCAAGAACAAACACGTTTTTCATGAGATCAATATCCCAGTCAACAATCTGCACAAAACACCACACATCAGATCCGATTGTCTCTCTTCTTCAATCGTATACAGGCTCGGGATGAATACAACTCACAGCAGGGGAACAGAATCAGGTCGCGGATAGTTTTTTCTGGTTCTGACCGCTGTGGAGTGTGAGTTGGAGCAAAAGAACCATATGTACACATGGCGTGAATATCAGCCAAACACCGTATGTGACACCCTTTGCGGAATCGAATGCCGTCATAATCGTTACAAGTATCCCTTCAGGACCCACTTTGGGGGGTGGCCCCACAATTTTGTGTTTATTCAATAACTCTCCGCGGAATCTGGCCGAAAAAATAGGCAGGTTTACCTTTTTAATTACGTGAGGCTATGGACTCCACGGTTAGTTAGCAAACCTCATCTAACCAAACCGAGAAGAGTACCTCACGACCGTCCACGAAGCGAATCCTTGGAGATTGCCTAAATGAAATTGTTAAGTTACGTTGCCGCTGTAGCGGTTGTTTGTTGTGCTGGTGTATCCGCTGAAGCTGCTGGCTTCCTGGGTAAAGGATGCTGTGCTCCTGCCCCTACTTGCTGTGCACCTGCTCCTAAGAAATGCTGTGCCCCCAAGCCAACTTGCTGTGCTCCTGCTCCCAAGACCTGCTGTGCTCCCGCACCGAAGGCCTGCTGTGCTCCTGCACCAAAGACTTGCTGTGCACCTGCTCCTAAGACCTGCTGTGCCCCAGCTCCAAAATCTTGCTGCAACACCTGCGAAAGCAGCTGCTGCGGACACAAGAAATTGTTCAACGGTGGCTTCCTGCGGGGTTGCAAAGATCGTTGCGGCAAAATGTTCAACCGTTGCAAAGATCGTTGCTGCAAAGTCAAAGTTCGTTGCTGCAAAGTTAAGAAGTCTTGCTGTGCTCCAGCTCCAACCTGCTGTGCACCAGCTCCTAAGCCGACTTGCTGTGCTCCGTCACCCAAGTCTTGCTGCAACTAATCAGATTTGAGAATAACTGAAATCCCCGCACTAAGGGATTGGTTAATCAGGTCCGAAGGGCAGCTTCAATAATCGTGAACGTCAAGTCCGAGGGAATCAGTTCCCTCGGACGGACTTCACCAGAAAGAACGTCCTTCACCAAACGAATCTGAACTGAACTGCGATAAAAAATTGAAAAAAATGGTGTCTCTCTTTCATAGGGAAACATCATTTTTTTTATGCGCGCTGCGTGAGAATCACACGCCAGCCAGCATCCTTCCAATTTGCGACAACAGCCATTAGACTCAGGTTTTGATGTATCTTTTAGTAAGTTTTCGTTTGTTATTCCCGATTCAGATTTATAGTGTGCACGTATGAAAGTCTCCGATTTACTCGAACGATATCAATGGGAAAAAATTCCAGACAGCCAGGGGCGGTTCACGCTGAATCAAAGTAAATCCCTGCTCTCAGTGGAAGAACTGATTGGGTCAGAGGATGTGGAAATCAAACAGCACCCCTCTGCTCATCCTCAGGAAATCATTCATATTGTCGAACTTGAGGATGGTGGCCTGATTTCCTATCAGCGCCAGGATGCAACATTCATCCACACTCTCAACTCGGAAAACATGTTTAAACGCAAACAGTGGGAACTGGGAATCATCTCCTTCAGCCCACGACAGATGCCCCCCGAAGCCTCAGACAGTCTCTGATCATCCTGTCCCATTTTCTGAATCACTGCCTGTTCAGGTTCGCTTTTTTTACTTCCACCTGACCGGTGAATAATTTTTTCATTTTTTTGTTAGTATTCCGGGCCGACTTGACTACGATAGATGTGGGCAACCTCACTGAATAGACCATTCTCATTTCGTTAGTCAAACCATTGTTATCACTTAACGATGAGGAGTTCGGTGTGCCTAAAGCAATCTGGAATGAGGCTGTCCTGGTCGAGTCCGATGACACCGTGATGGTGGATGGGGATGTCTACTTTCCCATTGAGTCGGTCAACTCCCGTTTTCTGAAGAAGAGCACTTCGACGTCTACCAGCCCCCAGAAAGGCAAAGCCTTCTTTTACGATGTTGTCGTGGAGGATAAGGTGAACCGGGATGCCGCCTGGTATTATCTCAACCCCGAAAAAGAATACGGGCAGCTCAAAAACCGGATTGCGTTCTGGAAAGGGGTCGAGCTGACAAACGAATCCGACATCTCATCTTCTACTGACCGTACCAACTGATCAGTTTCTTGATGTCGCCGGTGCGTGATAACGTTTTCACCCGACTGCGAAAATGAGGCATTCCGAAAACCGGTGAATAACCATGGTGGTGATCGGCAATTGTCATCGCCTCATTGATATCTTCCGCCACAAGTTCTGTTCTCCCCTCTCCTGCGGCAATCCAGCGTGCGATCCAGAGGATTGAGGGGAACATCAGCGCCAGATGGTAGAAACCTTCCACAAACGGAATGTCGTAATAGGCTGCTCCCAGAAAATGCAGCCCCTGAATTTTGACGCGAAAGTAGCGTGAGAATAACTTCTGACTCTCGGCAGGCAACGAACCAAACGGTTCTTCCAGAGCTGAGAAAGGGACACGCTGAAAACGTTCCTGCAGTTGAGGTATGGTGCCACTGCCCCGGGTAAACTTCAACGCGGACATCAGCAGCGATAACCGTCTGCCTAACCCCTTGGCTGTTTCCGCATGTGTATCTTTGCGGGCGTACTGTGCCGCCAGCAGGCGAAACTGTATTCCCCCCAACCTGCTGGGAGGCGTACGGGGGATCTCCAGATCAGCCGGCAGTTCCTGATCCACGGCCTGGGAAATCAGTTCGAGAAATTCCGTGAAGCGTTCTCCCTGCACAACTTCAAACCGCGCGTGTTCAATCAACTCGACCCACCCCAGTGCACGCAAGAGACTGGTTTGCACAGGGACTTCCGGATCAGCGAAGAAACGACTGAGCGCGGTAACTGCTTTCAGTGTATCCGGCCAGCCCACAGCTTCCCGTGCCGTCAGCTTCGGTGCGGGAGGAGCTTTATGCCGCTTGGGCAGTACCTGGTTGACAATCTTTCGAATTGCGGGTTCCTGCCGATCAATGCGTTCTCCCAGGTTCGCAACGACCGAAGGACAGCTGAAACGCAGACTGACGGCGATGTCATTGCCTGCAGGATGGAAGGCATACGGATAAACCTGGCAGGCCAGCGGCTTGGCGGGCTCGCCAAATTTGGCATGAATCCGGCACAGACCCCGTTCATCCAGAAAGATACAGGAGCCATCTTCCTGATGCGCCAGGCGGTAGCGTTGGCTGGTCGGTGAGATCCCCAGTTTTACGATCACCGGTTTGCCCCCCGGGATCGAATCATCCTCATCCCAGCGTTGTTTGTCGATCCGTTCTTTTTCTTCCAGCGTGATTTCAATCTGATGCTGCTTACAACATCCCCCACAATTATGGCAGTTCCAGTTCTGGATCGTGGGCAGCTTTAATGAGGGAGCAGGCATGAAGAATCTTTAAGACGGACCTTGTGAGACAGTTTAATGGAACCGTTAATTGTAAAGATTACAAAAGGGAAACGCAAAGTCAGTCTCTGGTCCATTTTTCTTGCCAACTTTTACAGACGGACCTTGAGAATCGCTGATTCGGTATAGACACATAATCAAGATTCCCTAAAATCCCGCTCGCTTGCTGAACAATCAGATCATTTCTGTTCGGTCTTTCCGCAGAGACCGGCCACATCAATCCCCGCTGTATGTGAAACAGAATACCCGAAATCTGAATTTCGGCAGGTACCCCGTCCATAAGTTTTTCCCTTCCTGCAGATCACCAGTCTCATCCGGGAAATCATTTGGAACATTAAGGACCCAATCATGTCGAGACGATTTTTAATCAATGCCAGCTGGTGCGCACTGTTATGCTGCGCTGCGACCGGCTGTTATCCTCACCATCAGTATCCGTATGGTGGAACTTATCCCGGTCCCTACGGTGCGCCCGGTCCTTATCAGATGCCTCCCGGTACCGTTATGCCGGAATCCACGATTCCCCCCGGGAATTATCCCATGCAACCGGATCTGGGACAGCCTGTACCGCCACCACAGGGCGCTCTGCCTTCCAATGGTTCCCAGGCCTGGAACGATTCATTCCCCAACAATACAAACACTAACTACGATGGCGTCGATACACAGTGGAAACAGCCACTCAACAGTCCTTCCGGTTCGGATATGAACGCGCCCTTCGATGCCAATTCTACCGCATCGGGACGCAACACGAATCCCAGCGGCGGTTTCAACAGCGGTTCGTCCAGCAGCCAGCCTGTGCCGAGCTACCAGGATCCCAACCAGATTCGTCCGAACAATAATCCGCCAATCGATAATACGTTTCCTCAAAACAGCAGTCAGCCCCCGCAGAATGATCCGTTCCCTGCGGACACCAACGATCAGTTCCAGAGCAACAAAAACCCTCAACCACAGGGTGGCAACATCCAGACGGACGATCAGTTTGGTCCCAATAACAATGATCAGTTTCCCGGAAATACGCCGCAAAAGTTTCCTGAAGCCAATGATCAGTTCCAGGAGAACAGCGATAGCGGCTTCAGCGTGCCTTCCCCGGTACAGCAGCAGAGCTTTGAAAGCAGTGGCGATACCTTCGAAGCGAATCCCAAAAAATTCAGTGCTAACCAGGGTGCTCCCGCTGACACCTTTGAAGAAAACGCATTCGACAGCAGCCAGGAATTCCAGCCTCCTGTCCAGAGCTTTCCGGAAAATGACAACACATTCCCTGAAAACCAGAATAATCCATTCCCCGGGAATCAGGATAATCCTTTCCCCGGCAACGATGACACCTTCGGCCCTAACAACACTTCGATCATGAAATCAGCACCTGGTCAGGTCAGCCATGCAAACCATCAGATGCCTGCTTCCGGTCCGCAGCTGGTCCGCTCAGAGCAGTTCATGGCTCCCACCAAATTCCAGCCGGCTTCCTTCGAGTTTCCGGCTTCCGGTGGTGCAGCGACTTCAGCAGGTAAGGCTCCTTCGCCATTCAGCTACGATCGTCAGGGCTATCGCTGGTTGCGAGGCGTGGTGGAATTCGATGAACAGGAAAAGAGCTGGAACATCACCTACAATGCGACCCCCGATCAAACAGATAAATTTGGCGGAAACATCGTTCTGCTGGACCAGGGAAAACTCAACCGGTTCAAAAATGGTGATGTCGTCCTGATTGATGGTCGCATTGACGGCTCTCAGCAGGATCGCATGGGCAAGCCCTGCTATCAAGTCATCAAGGCACAACGGCTCGTCCCCAAAAAATGAGCCTGCATGTGTTCATGACAAAGATACTGGTGCGATCAGACTGGTATCTCTCAGGCGTCGAAAATAATCTCTGAAAGCAGAACTTCCGACTGATCTGGCTTCAAAACAATACCAGATCCGCGCTCAGCCCTGAACACAGCCTGCTACCCATGTGTCTGACTGGTACTCCCCTGTTTATCGGGGGGAACAGAACTGTCGACCTGAAGAGCATCCCGTCTGCGCCCTGCTTTGGCGCGACAGCCTTTTCATTACGGGGTTTCCTGTTAGAATTCCTGTAGAGACGTCGATTTTCTATAAACTTCTACCAGACTTAGACAACCATGGTCGCCAATCTATCAGCCATCCGAAATGACTTTCCGATCCTGCAGCGTTCCCTTCCCAACGGGAAACCGCTGGTTTACCTGGACAGCGGTGCCTCCGCCCAGCGTCCTCAGGTCGTCATTGATAAAATTACGGAAGTCTACGAACAATATTACTCGAATGTCCACCGCGGCGTGCATCAGCTGGGCGACCGCGTGACGACCGAAATGGAATCGGCCCGCACCTGCATTCAAAAGTTCATTGGTGCTGAACATCCCGAAGAAATCATCTTCACCTCCGGCACTACGATGTCCATCAATCTCGTTGCTTATTCCTGGGGCAGACATTTCCTCAAGGAAGGCGATGAGATCATCCTGAATGAAATGGAACATCACGCGAACTTCGTCCCCTGGCAGGCGATCGCCAAAGAGCAGGGGGCCGTGCTGAAATTCATCAAACTGACTCCCGAGGGACGGCTGGATCTCGAACACTATCAAAGTCTGTTGACAAACAGAACCCGGCTGGTCGCGGTCACCGGGATGTCGAATGTTCTGGGAACGATTAATCCCATCACGGAGATGGCCCGGCTTGCACATGCAGCGGGCGCACTCATCTTTGTTGATGGCGCCCAGAGCGTGCCTCATCTGCCTGTCAATGTTGATGAAAGCGAGATCGACTTCCTCGCATTCTCAGGTCACAAGATTTTTGGCCCTTCGGGCATCGGTGTGCTCTATGGTCGCAAGGCACTGCTGGAAAACCTGCCGCCGTTCCTGTATGGCGGTAATATGATTTCCGAAGTTCATCTGAATGAATCAAAGTGGGCCCGTCTACCGGCCCGCTTCGAAGCAGGCACGCCTGCGATCGCCCAGGCAATCGCGCTGGGGACCGCCATCGAGTATGTCAATCAGCTCGGTTTTGATGTGATCGCAGAACAGGAGCATCAGCTCAGCCAGTACGCCATGGAACAACTGCAGTCCGTGCCCGGTCTGGAAATCTATGGCCCACAGGAACTGGAACAACGCGGCGCGATTTTCAGTTTCAACATCGCAGGTGCACATCCTGAAGATTTAGCAACGCTGCTGGACCGCAAGGGGATTGCGGTGCGTCATGGGCACCACTGCACCATGCCGTTACATCAGTTACTGCAAATCCCCGCCAGTGTGCGTGCGAGCCTGACCTTCTATAACACAACCGAAGACATCGACGCTTTGATTGAGGCCATCGATTTTGCCCGTCAGCGTCTGCGACTGACTTGAAATAACTCGACGAGTCGTTTCTCTGAGCGCATAAAAAAACAGCCGACGAGTTCACGTCGGCTGCAGTGTTTCCTGATGTCATTCCCGAACTAGATCGGTTTGACATTCTCCGCCCGTGGTCCTTTGTCGCCCATTCCCTCGGTGTAGGAGACGCGCTGTCCTTCGTAGAGCTCTTCGAACGACACACCTTCCAGATTGGAAAGGTGGAAGAACAGGTCTTTACCTGATCCAGTGTCGATAAATCCAAAACCCTTTGACGTCACCTTCTTGATTGTACCTTCAGCCATCGTATATCAGCTTCCTTCAAAAATAAAACTGCGGCACCTGCCGAAACAACTGGTCAGATTCCTCTGCCGCAAGACTCGATTCTACCTCGACTGAATCAGAAAACAAGCAGACTGAACAGGATTATCCCATAATCCTGCATAAATAAAAAACCGGTTAAGACCGCCCCCGCCCCCCGTCTGAGAAACCGGTTTTCCAGCCAGCTGCCCGTATTTTGATTAAATTCAGGCTGTTTTCTGACATCACTACTTGACAGCTGTTCCTTGGTGGAACACCATAAATAGAATAACCATAACAGGATGCCACTTCTCATCTCCATTCAGAAAGCGAGTACTCATGATGGTTCCTCGCCCTGTTTCCGTTGTTTTCCGCGTCATGCTTCTGTCGCTGTCTCTGCTGCTGATGGGACAACCGGCGACTGCCCAAAAACGCGCGACCCGATATAACGCCAAGCCTTCCAATACTGTGGAAGCTGCTGCTCTGGAATTTGCTCTCTCGGCAGATGAAGTCAATTCCCTGGTCGGGAAAAAGGCAAACGTGCTGACATCCAACGGCAAGGAAGAAGTGGACGTTGAAATTACCCGTTTCTTTACCGGACGGGATGAGAGCCACATCAAGTCGATGGAGGTTAAAACCGAAAACGCCACACGCGGCAAGCGTCTGTTCGCCACGCGTCTGGTGGAAATGAAAGTCGACGACAAGACTTATCAGTTCCAGTATTTGCCTTCGCTCAAAGCGGCTGCCATTGAAGATATGAGTCGCAAGAATGCAGCCATCTCAGAAAAACTGCGTGCCTCAAACGAAGAGTTCTGGGACGAGATTCCCGAAAAGGAACAACTGAAGTACGTCGACGAATACAAAGAGTTCCTGAAGAAAGTCGGTACGCATTTCTCTGGCTTCAACATGCAGCTGTATGAAACAAAGTATTTTCTGTTTTATACCGACATGCCGGCAAAGCAGGTTGCCCCCTATCTGGTACAACTCGACAAGATGAATGAACTGCTGGGTCAGTCATTCGGTTTCAAACCGGGGCATAACATCTGGCGCGGTAAAGCGGTGGTCGTCGCTTTTCTGGCTAAACAGGCCTTTCTCGAATTCGAAGAAGAATTCTACAACCGCACCGAAACCGGCAACGCCATCGGTCTCTGCCATTCCCATGGTGACGGCAAGGTCATCGTCTCTTGTTATCGGGGTAACGACCCCAACTTCTTTGGAGCGGTTCTCGTGCATGAAACCGCACATGGATATATCCACCGTTACAAATCAACGGTCCCGATTCCCACCTGGATCAACGAAGGGATCGCCGACTGGATCGCGATGATGGTCGTCCCCAGTTCCAAAGAGGTCCGCTTTCGCCAGACCGAAGCAGCAGCCCGCCTGAGACAGTCACATACCTTCGGGGGACAGTTCTTCAATAACGATCGACTCGACGGCTGGCAGTACGGTTCCGCCAGTGCCATCATCCAGTTGATGCTCAAAGCCAATCCGGAACAGTTCAAACTTTTCTTCAACGGCATCAAGGAAGGCCTCACCTGGCAGGACAGTCTGCAGCGGGCCTACGGTTTAACCGTTGAACAACTCTGTCAGGCTTACGGTCAGACAATCGGTATTCCCCGGCTGACGCCTTAAAGGAGAGTAGAGAGTCGGATCTATTCTCTACCGACCAGCTGCTGTCTGATCAATGATTGCAGGCTCGTGTTATCAGCGTCTGATAGACTCGCTATCTTCCTTGAGTTAGAATCATACTCAGCATCCACCAACGCACCACGCCTGCATTACCTGCCCTGAAAGGACCGTATGACATGAAAGCTGTTTCCGCCCTGGCTCTGGTCTTTAGTCTGCTGCCCACCCTGGCCTGTGGACAAACCGATTCAAAAAAGTCTGAATACTTCAATCAGAATGTGGCTGACTCGAATCCGCTCCGTAACGAACAGGCACGGGAACTGGATGCCTATATTCAGAAGATGGCTGCCGACCAGAGTCGATTCAAGAAACTGTTTCAGCCTGACTATTCATCGGCGGACGCGTTCGCCAAGTCGGCTCAGGCTTACCGCAGTGCATTCTGTCAGAGTATCGGGTATCCACCACCGGGTAAGCGCCCCGATCTAAAAGCTTCCTACCAACAGATCGGCGAGGACAGTATCGGTATCTACTACCGGGCCATGTTACCGATTTTGCCGGGTGTGCATTCCGAGGGGATCTTCATTCTCCCTAAATCCCTGAAAGAGAAAGCCCCGCTGATTATCTCCATGCACGGCGGTGGTGGATCGCCTGAAGTTGCGTTATTTAATGGTGGTGCAAACTATAATGACATGGTCCGTGGTGCGGTGAAACGAGGCTATATTGTCTATGCCCCACAGCATCTGTTCCGTGCCGACGAATTTCCCAAGGATATCCGCCGCCAGATTGACGACCGCATGCGGCTCATCGGCACCAGTATCACCGCAGTCGAGATTGCCAAGATCACCTATGCCATTGATGAACTCATTAAACGTCCCGAGGTTGACGCCAGCCGGATTGGCATGGTTGGTTTGTCCTACGGCGGCTATTACGCTCTGGTGACTCCTGCCGTCGATCCACGAATTAAGGTGGCGGTCTCCAGCTGTTACTTTGGAGTTCAGGAGGGCCGTTATGAGGAAGAAGAACTTTCGGTCCCTCCCGACTTTCGCTTTATGGACCGCATGACACTCTTCAATGATGCCGACCTGGTCGCGCTGATCTGTCCCCGTGCATTACAGATTCAGGCAGGTGCAACCGATCGGCCCTCGCATCGCGAGAAAGGTAAGCAACTGGCGCCCCGGGCCAAAGCTTATTATGAGCAGCTCAACCTGCAGGATCGTTTCGAGCATGTCATTTTCGAAGGGGGACATGAATTTAACGACGCCTCGGCCTGGGCGTTTGTGGAAAAACATCTGTAAGGAGGCATGGCTTTAAGTGATGCCAATCTCCAGTAGATCGGCCTGCAGGTCCTTCAAATTGATTTGCGGATTGAGAGTCTGTGCCAATTCGGTACTGAACTCTCCCCGAAAGATTTTCTCGATCACCCCGAGGTCGAAGTCACGTTCATAGTAATTGCGGGCCCACTCGAGATAATCCCCGGCCTTCCATTGCGAGACCGTTTCCAGATCGATCAGAAATTGCACAGGTAAGCCATACCTGACGCAGTCTGAATTCTGAATGAACCAGATACATGTTGCCTGATCCATGCTGAAGGCAGGTTCGCGAATAAAACCCTGATATGCTTCAGGAGTTTCACGCAGGACAACTTCCAGATCCGGCATACATCCATCATCGGGGCTCAGACATTTGTATCCCGCCAGATCTCCTTTGATCCACAGAAACCATTGACCACCAGAGCCATCGCGAAGCGAGCCGACCTCTTCTTCATCCGACCAGTGAGAATCAAATGAGAAATAACGAAACGCCCACTCCGGCTCGATGATCGCATCAAGGAGTGCCAGTGTTTTAAGTTGAGTGCGTAACTGTTCGATCATAGGGAAGGCACAGCCTCTCGGAAGAAAGCAAGTATTCGGAAGACGAAAAAAACAGCCGTTATCGAATCAGATCGCATATCAGTTTAGCAAAGAGTCTGGCCTGTTTTCATCTGATCTAACTGTCATATCAGTCAGATTCTGAGTAAGATACGAAACCATCATTCATTATCGACCCTAAAGGCAAAACAGGATGGCCGCAAAAAAGAAACCGAAGAATCAACACGAGCGCACCCGTGTGGATCATGCCACGGAAAAAGCAGAAGACTATGTGGAGGCCATCGCGGAAGTCATTGAAGAGCAGGGTGTCTGCCGGGTCAAAGATCTGGCCGAACACTTTGCCGTCAGTCACGTCACTGTGAACCGTACCGTGAGCCGCCTGCAGCGGGATGGCTATGTCACGACGGAACCTTACAGCCCCGTCGAACTGACGAGTAAGGGGACGAAGCTCGCGAAAGACTCGCGACATCGCCACGAAATCGTCTTCAGCTTCCTGGTCGCACTCGGCGTCAGTGAAGAGACAGCAGCCACCGACACCGAAGGGATCGAGCACCACGTCAGCCCGGAGACCCTGGCACTGATGGAAAAATACATCGCCGGTACTCAGGGTTGAGCTTCCCGTTTTAAGTTATTTCTCTGAGCCCTCGGGTTCGGGTAATGCCTCGCTGTTGATAACACACTGGTAAAACTTCTGGCGTTTCAACAAGCGATCGAGCGCGGGAACATTCATCTCCCCGGTGGTCTCGAAGGTAATCTCTTTTTTCGCTTCATCAACCTGAAATGTTTTGAGATCAATCCAGGTAAATCCATCCAGGGCAGACCGGGCACTGCGGACGATATTCGTTTTACCTGCATACAGTCCGTATTGAATCGTCACTTTCAGGTGTTTCCCTTTCGCCAGCTGGCCGGCAGGTTGCAACATGGAAGAACCCTGACCCTTGTCTGCAGCTGAACCCGCAACAACACCGATGCCTTTCGGATGAGCCTGATTTTTCCCTTGCGGAGGCAGGGAATTGAGGTAACTCAATTGCAGATTCAATCTAGTTAGACTATGGATTACGTT
Source organism: Gimesia chilikensis (assembly GCF_007744075.1). Taxonomy (NCBI): domain Bacteria; kingdom Pseudomonadati; phylum Planctomycetota; class Planctomycetia; order Planctomycetales; family Planctomycetaceae; genus Gimesia; species Gimesia chilikensis. The sequence goes on from NZ_CP036266.1 coordinate 6,637,427, forward strand.
ATTCTTCTCCCATCTGTCATCTAATCCGATTCGCATTCTGACACTGAGAGTTCCCTTGTCAAAATCCATCTGGAGCGAGCCGGGGATGTATCGGGGTAAATCAGCCAGTTCCGTTTCTACTTTGGCACGTACCCGTTCTGGTCTGAATTGAGCTGCTTTCTCATTGTGATTGATAAAATTGAAGAACATGGTCTTCTCGGATGATTCCGGATCGTACTGCACTTCATGTACGGCGACGAATTCATCGGCAACTTTATAATCAAACAGCGTGATCGCATTAATCATTTTTGCGAGATCGGGTGGCGGAATCTGGTCGAGTTGGATCGCAATCAGCATCTCTTGCGGATTGCCTTCAGCAGAATCAGCGATATATCCCGGAATATCACCGGCAAAATATCGGTTCAAATCATCGTAATCCTGAGCCAGCTTCGCCTTCACCTGATCTGGATGAAGGTCACTGAAATAAACGGTTCCCACGCCATCCGCCTCGATAACCCGCAGTACGACGAGTCGCATCGGCCTTCCCGGCGTGCGGAATGGCGGCTCAGGGGGACCGGTTTTGATGGGTTGATCCGAAAGGATGAGATCATTAAAAAAATTCTGATTTAATCGCCGCGCCAGATTTGCTTCCGGTTCATGATCAAACTGAAAGGTAACCGTTTCATTAACCAGATCTACCCTCAGAGAGCCCGGTACATAACCGAAAATGTCATCTGCCAAGGCAATATACAGTCCGCTGATGATCTTGTCTCTGAACATGTCATAATTATCTCTCCGGAGATATTGTAAACTGTCAGGTTTTTTATACTTCTTGATCTTATAGGTCAGCTGTGTTGGCTGAATCTTTTCAGGCGTTCTCAATTGGCGAACGTTATTGATCATCAGATTCAGTTTGACTGGAATCGAGGGAATTCTGTTGATCTCCATATATAATGCAACAGACGGACATCTCGTCATACGCATGGTCATGACATGATACTCAAGATCAAGTTTCACACTATCAGCAATGTAGTCGGAATACTTCTGAGACAGTTGATGATTCAGCAACTGAGATAAGACACTTTCCCCTGCTACCGGATTGGCAGCGATCTGTTTCGAGATCGATTCGTCGATTTCCTCAATCACATATTTAACTTCATAATCCACTCCTTCCTCATCTGCCTCTTCCTCGGGAAGCTCGAGTGCCACCACTTTGGCAGTCTCCGCGACTTGCACTTTGATCGACGCATTTTTATTGATGCTGTCGGCGATCTGCCTGGCGGCTCGCGGGTCTGCCTGCAGACTGAGTAGATTCCGGGAGAGATCAACCTGAGTCGATCTCGGGATAAAGGTCAGCACATCTGACTTTTTCAGTTGAGTGTCGACGACCTGGGCAGTGCTTCTTGAAAGCATATCCAGCATACGCGCCTTATTCTGACGTGAGTTCTTGATCGAGTTGGTGATCGTAGAGTCGAGCTTGATAATTTCAAAAACCAAAAGATGCGTCGCAGCCGCCTGCGCGGGAGTGAGAGAAGGATCGACAGTCACGGACTGATCCGCCTCTGGGATGGCAGAAGTCGAAGTAGTTGAGCTGGCAACGGTCATTTGCGGTTTCGCATTCTCTGTCGTTCCCAGTTCATCTGACTTGGCCTCAGTCGGTTCGGGCGTTACCGTCTCCGACACTTCCTCTTTATCTGAGGACTGGTTGGCAGCTCCGGTCGTTGCCAGTTTCGCAGCGAGATTTTCTGAGGAGCCACCGGAGCCTCCCGAGTTGAGGGCAATCAACCCGATGCCTCCCCCGACAATCACCACGATGGCTGCCAGGCCGATCCACTTCAGAGAGTCTCCTGAAGACGGATTCCGTTTCGCGGATCGTCCTCGAGGGCGGTTTGCTTTTTCACGGGGTGGCCGGCTGGCTTCCAGATCATCCTCTTCATCCCAGAGGTCGTCCCAGGCATCCTGTTTCGCAGCCGCCTGCTGCGGCTTCTTTGACTTTGAGGAAGATGACGGGGCGGATATGACAAAAGGAACCTGGCACTTCGGGCAGGCAACTTTTTTCCCCAGGGCTGCTTTGGATTTGGCTTTAAACGTAGCCCCACAATTAGGGCATTCAATCACAGTAGTCTCAGACATCAATAAAACGACCTTTAAGAGTATCAGAATGAGCTCTCGTAAGGCTAAACTCCAGTTCAGAGACAATCAATACTGTTTAGCAGTAAACAAATAAGAATTAACAGGGATTCACAGAAATAAATCTCTGTAACAAAAAATCGGGTTTTACCCGAACTTCACAAGTCAGTCCGAGCCTCAAAAACTTCAAATGGAACCTGGTATTCCCTACTGAAACAGGACCTCCACTCTGTTAGGATAAGAGTGTGTACACATTCGCTGGTTTTTAACTCTGATACCCCTGGGAGTACATTCATGATCCACAGCCTCGGTCGATCTCTGCTGTTTGCCTTCGCTTGCAGCGCGCTGTTTTTCAATTCTCTATCAGCCGTCTCAGCTGAAGAGAGCAGACCCAACGTTCTGTTCCTGATCTGCGACGACCTCAACTGCGATCTGGGCTGCTACGGTCATCCGCAGGTCCAGTCTCCGAATATCGATCAGCTGGCAAAACGGGGTGTGCGCTTTCAGAATGCCTACTGCCAGTTTCCGCTGTGTGGTCCCAGTCGGGCCTCCTTCATGACCGGCATGTATCCCGATCAGACTCTCGTCCATCGCAACGCGATCTACATCCGCGAACACGTTCCCAATGTGAAAACCATTCCGCAGATGTTTCGCGACAATGGCTACTTCGCCACTCGGGTGGGGAAGATCTATCATTACAACGTTCCCAAACATATCGGGACCGGCGGACACGACGACCCATATTCCTGGAATCAGACCTTTAATCCCCGTGGACGCGATGTGGATGATGAGGATCTGATTTTCACTCTGACCCCCGGTAGTTTTGGAGGCACACTCAGCTGGCTCGCCGCGGAGGGAACTGACGCAGAACAGACAGACGGCATTGCCGCGGATATCGCCATCGAACAGCTGCAGAAGTTTGCCAAAAGCAAGCAGCCGTTCTTCATGGCGGTCGGCCTCTACCGTCCACACACACCTTATGTCGCTCCCAAGGACTACTTCGAAAAGTATCCCACTAAGCAGATCAAGGTCCCACAGGTTCCCGAAGGCTATCTCGACACGATTCCCAAGCCGGCCCGGCAGTCAGTGAGACGGAAGAAAGTTCAGATCGACCTGCCTGATGATCTGGCCCGACAGGCGATTCAGGCGTACTACGCCTCCATCACCTTTGCTGACGCACAACTCGGTAAAATTCTGGAAGCACTGAAAGCGAGCGGGCTGGAAGAGAACACGATTGTCGTTTTCACTTCCGATCATGGTTATCACATGGGTGAGCACGGACACTGGCAGAAAACAACCCTGTTTGAAAATGCGACGCATGTGCCGCTGATCATCGCCGGTCCGGGTGTACTTGCCCAGGGTCAGACAGCAGAAGCACCTGCTGAGATGGTCGACTTCTACCCCACACTGGCAGAACTGACGGGTTTGAAAGCCCCCGCCTCTGCAGCGGGAGTGAGTCAGGTTCCCACCCTGAAAGACGCCTCCGTGGCATCGCGCGATTCGGCATTCACTCAATACGCCAACGGTTACAGTCTGCGGACTCCTCGTTATCGTTATACCGAATGGGGAGAAAAGGGAAAGCAGGGTGTCGAGCTTTATGATCATCAGTCAGATGCTGCAGAAATGAAGAATCTGGCCAGCGATCCAGCGACGGCAGAAGTGCGTGCGAAGCTGGCAAAGCAGCTGCACGCACGCATTGAACAGGCCAACGTGCATCCCAAAGGGGTCACTCAGATCAAGTTCGAAAACCGACGTCGCGTCCCCAAATAATTTCAGAACCGCTCTTGTAATTCCTGCGGGGGTTGTTTTGAATGGAAGAAAGCAATTTGTGAACCTTCCTTCAAAAATCCCCCCAAAGGAATGAGCGATGAATATTTCCCGACGTGCCTTTTCGAAATCACTGCTCCTCGCTGGCCTCGGTTGTGCAGCCGGTCAATGGCCGACCAGCCGTGCTCAGGCGGCAGCTCCCAGTATCGAAGCGGGCACCGGGTTTATTGACGTCCACACGCACATCGGCACCTACACAGACCCGAAGAAGAATCTGTCACCTGAAGCCTTAATCAGTTGGATGGATGAATTCGAAGTCGAGAAAGCCGTCGTGCTGCCGTTGACTTCACCTGAATCAACGAAGTATCTGCAAACAACTGAATCGGTGCTGGCGGCTGCTAAAGATCATCCCGATCGTCTGATTCCTTTCTGCTCGGTCGACCCTCGTACGACACACGCCGGCTCGGTCAAAGCACTCACCGGTATGATCCAGGGCTGGGTCGATCAGGGAGCCAAAGGCTTCGGGGAACACAAAGTCGGTCTGAATTTTGATGATCCTCTGATGATGCGCGTTTATGAAGCCTGCCAGGAAGTCGGCATTCCGCTGCTGTTCCATATCGATAACATTCGCGGCAAAGATGTTCCCGGTCTCAAGCGACTTGAGAACGCACTGAAGACATTTCCCGAACTGAACTTCATCGGCCATGGTCCCGGCTGGTGGGCATCGATTTCCGGCGGGCTCGATCAGAAATCACTGGGGGGCTACCCGAAATCGAAAGTTGAACCTGGTGGTGCGATTGATGATCTGATGAGCCGTTACCCTAACATCTACGGAGATCTCTCCGCGGGTTCGGGAGCCAACTCAATTTCCCGTGATATGGAATTCGGAACGGAATTCCTGATTCGTCGTCAGGACCGGATCATGTTCGGCACCGATTACCTCGCTCCCGGACAGCATGTTCCTCAGTTCGAACTGTTCGAAAAACTGGTTCTGCCCGATGAAGTCCGCAGCAAGATCTGCCGCGAAAATGCAATCAAGCTGTTGAAACTTTCCTGAAATCAGGCCCTCAGCCACCTCGTTTTATACGGAATCTAGTGATTACAGCAAGAAACACATATACACAAAAACACATAACGGGCGAATCTGGAGATTAATGCGGAATTTCGCGCTGTTCTTTCCGATCATATTTGTGTATGCTGATCATTAAAGAACCTTCATATTCCTGCCAGCGCTACTCACCACACAGGGTATGAGATAAAGACTGTTTTTTTATTTACCACACCAGTTTTTATCTAATCCTAATTAATAATCGAATCCTCGATTTTGAGATGGGAGAATTCGGATGTCCCAGTCAGACTTCAACCCAGAAAATACACACGGAAGACACCATCAGAGCGGCAGCAGTTTTGCCAGTTTCGCTCCCGGTTCAGACCTGATTCGCAGTGGCAGCCGTCGCTGGTTCCTGCAGACAGGCATGGCTGGTCTCGCTGGTTTGTCACTTCCGGAGCTGTTACGTCAGAAGGCACAGGCTGCTCCCCAGGCACAAATCAGCCAAAAGTACCAGGCCAAGTCGGTGATTATGATCTGGCTGTCTGGTGGTCCCAGTCAGCTTGATACCTGGGATTTGAAACCGCAGGCCCCGAAAGAAATTCGTGGTCCCTTCAATCCGATTCAGACTTCCGTCAGCGGTATTGAAATTTGCGAGCACCTGCCCAAGCAGGCAGCGATGATGGACAAGTTCGCCATCATTCGCTCGATGGATGCCACGGCCAGCAATCACACCCCCACCACCTTCCAGGCAGCGAATCCCAAATCACGTCGAACCAACGACAACCGTGACGGGGGCGGCTATCCTTCCATGGGTTCGGTAGCTGCAAAATTCCGTGGTCCCAACGTTGCGGGGATGCCTGGTTTCGTCGCACTGGCCGACAGCATGGCAGCCGACATCTATGGTGCAGGGCACCTGGGACATCGCTATGAACCACTGGACGGCGTCAAAGCAGCCGGTAAGTTCGGCATGCCGGATGGCGTCACATCTTCCCGTCTCACCGACCGTGATGCACTCCGCCGTCAGTTTGACCAGATGCGAAAACATGCTGACATGTCGTCCGACCTGGCCCTCCAGGACCGCTACGTACAGGAAGCATACGACATGGTCCTGTCGGGAAATGTTGCCCGCGCATTTGACCTCAACAAAGAACCTCAGAAGATCCGCGACAAATACGGCGACAGCTCTTTTGGTCGTAAATCACTGCTGGCCCGTCGTCTGGTTGAAGCAGGTGTCACCTTTATCACCATGAGTGATGCCTGGGGACATTGGGACCATCACGGTGACGAAGTCAAGTGGGGCGGGATCACCAAAGGTCTGAAACCGATGCTCCCCTCGTTCGATCATGGCGTGACGACGCTCATCAGCGATCTGGAAGAACGCGGTCTGCTCGATTCAACCCTGGTCCTTGTCCTGGGTGAATTTGGTCGGGGACCGGTCATCACCAAAACCGATGGACGTGGTCACTGGACTCCCGTCATGTCGATGCTGGCTGCTGGTGCAGGTGTGCCCGGCGGTCAGGTGATTGGTGCTACCGATCGTCGTGGTGGTGAAATCGCCGAACGACGTCTGGGCCCAGGCGACCTGGGTGCCACCGTGTTCAGCAAGCTGGGCATCGATCCTTACGGACACTGGATCAAACCGGGGGGACGACCCACGCCTCTGGTCGAAGGTCCTTCCGCCCCGATCGCCGAACTCAGTTAAACCGCGATTCACTTTTGAGAAGCAGCCGCAGTCGGATAACGGGCCTGCATGTTCTGCAGCATCTGTTGAAGTTGCGTTCCGAGCTGCGCTGCCTTTTCCGGCTGGCTGGCACTTAAATCATGCTGCTCACCCGGATCGCTGCTTAGATCGTACAGCTCGCGTTTTCCCGTTTCATAAAACTGCAGCAGCTTCCAGTCTCCACTGCGAATCGCAGAGACAGGTCGGGTTTTGCTCACCGCGAAATCATTGACGCCGATCGTCTCTTTGGCTGTTTCATACCCTTTTTCCGGATGATAATACGGAAAATGCCAGGTCAGCGGTCGCGTCTGCCATGCGGCTGCTTTCCCCTCCAGCAGCGGGACCAGACTTTGACCATCGAGCGTCAGCGAGTCACAGTTTCCTCCTGCGACTTCACAAAAAGTAGGAAACAGATCGGTCCCGCTGACCGGTACTTCGCACACGCTATCCGCTTTCACGTGCCCGGGCCAGCGGACCAATAGGGGCACACGGATCCCCGCTTCATACAGGTTCCACTTACTTCCCCGCAGGGGGCCATTGGCGGCATATTCGGGATGTCCGCCGTTATCAGACGTAAACACAACCAGGGTGGACTCGCGCAGGCCCTGTTGATCCAGCGCGTCCAGCACCTGTCCCACATAGGTATCGAGGGTTTCAATAAACGCACCATAGTGCGTGCGAAGTTTTTGATCTCCCGGACCAACGGCAGCGCGGCCCCGATACTTTTCTATCAGCCAGTCAGTGGGGGCTTTGACCGGAGTATGCACATGGAAATAAGAGAGATACAGAAAGAACGGCTGACTGCGTTTCTGTTGCAGGAAGCGGATGGCATTCTCTGTGACTGCATCAGGGGGAAACTCGTCCTTTTTAAAGTCTCCCGGTTTCCAGGCGAACTTTTTGGCATAAGGATGACTGCCGAAGGTTTCGACGGCTTTTTGAAATCCCTGCTGGCGGGGACCGTGTGTCGGACTCCAGCCCAGATAACGTTGATAATGCTCATTCACATGCCACTTCCCGAAGAAGCCGGTTTCGTAATCGGCCTGCTGCAACATCTCGCCGAGTGTGACTTCTTTCAAAGGCAGGTCCTGCGTGTAAGCGGGAGGCTGCATCAGGCGGGTGGGAGGTTCTACTCCGGCCGGCTTCGTCACGAATTCAAAATGCAGCCTCGCAGGTGTCTTTCCGGTCAGAATTGAGGCCCGCGAAGCAGAGCAGATTGGCGCCGGAGAATACGCATTCGTGAACTTCATTCCCTGTTTCGCCAACTGGTCAAGGTGGGGCGTATCAGCGAGCTGTCCCCCATAACAGTGCAGATCACGCCAGCCCAGATCGTCGGCCAGAATAAAGACGATGTTCGTCGGGGTCTCTGCTGCCGAAAGGGGAAGCGAACAACAACAGAGCATCAGGAAGATAAGCGCGCGACGCATCAATGAACCTCAGACTTGAAGAGCAAAGCTTATTTGATTTCAAACCCGAGTGTAACGAATTCCCCTACCGTCTTCGAGCCTGTCTGCTGCTGAGAGAGATCGACGGCAAAAGGCTGCTGCAGGCTGTTGCCCGCGAGATCTTCCAGCACAGAACCGATCACCAGCTGATAGTGCCCCGGCTCCCAGGGTTTTTCCGGGGTCCACTTCCAGACCGATTCGTGATCCGCCAGTTCGATCTTGCCGGGCACCGTTTTTCCACTGGTCGTCTGAATGCGAAGCTGACTGTGCAGCAGGGCGTAATCCAGCGATTCCCCCAGTTGACAAATCAACGGCGCTCGTGTTCCGGAGGCCGGAACATTCAGTTGCCATGACTCCGGTTTCGGCTGACGTTCATCCATGGCGACCGCTGAGAATGTTTTTTTGACTTCCTGTCCCAGTGCATGCCCCGTCAGTGCTGACCACTTCGGGTTGATCCGTAATTCATACTCCTGACCGGCATTGAGGATCGCCCCCAGTTCGACATTCAGATTCACGCCCGTCTTCTGGCGACCGGGATGAAACCAGAGTGTCAGTTGCTTCCCATCGGGAGACCAGAGCTCAGTGTGTCGAAACGGTCGGGGGACCAGTTGCTGCTGCGTTTTGTTATACAGAGAAAAATAATCAAAGATGTCGCCCTGCTGCATCGGTTCCGAAAACTGAATATAAAACTTCAAATGATTGGCGGGGAGCTGTTTACCCGAAGGATAGATCGACAGCACCTGCGGCGGTTTTGCATCGGGCAGGGGAATGGCATACGTTTTCTGCAGACGCTGTTCTCCCTCTTTCCCAGCCAGTTGTAACGCACGCGCGTCAAAGGTTGCCTGATAGCGACTGCCTCTCACGAGCGGAAATGCAGGCTGAAAGATGAGCCTTTGATCTTGCAGTTCATAGCGTCCCAGCATGGGTGGCAGCTCTTGAGAAGATTTGCTTTCCCGCTTCAGTGACAGAACCTGCTGGTACTGTTCCTCGGAGGCATCCCGGAGCGTTGTCCAGAGTCGGGAATCTGCTGCCGTCACGACCACACGACACTGCCGCGGGTCCTGTTTGTCTGCTTCAAAGCTGAGATGAAACAGACGGTCATCGGGTGAACCGGTTGCCTGCGCAGGGGCGACCAGACTGAAAGCAGTCACCAAAAACAGCGTGACTGAGATTAGTTTTCCAGCTGGGACTGATAACGACATCACTACACCATTCCGAGCAGTTTTAATTAGATTCACCGAAACTAAAACAGGCTCTTTCCCGTTTACCCAAAACCGGAAAGAGCCCGAAAATCAACAACCGGAGCGGTTATGGCAGCTCAGCAATTTCCAGATCAAGGTGTCCGTCGTTGTCACGCAGCACAACGATTTCCTTTTTCTGCAGCTTATCGATGTGCACGGCACCAGAGAGCTGATCGACAATTTCAATGCCATTGGGCCCCTGTTTCTGTTTCACATCGCGGCGAGCCGCTTCCTCATTGATGTCCTCGGCTTCGAGGTAATCCATGTTGACGCGAACACCCCACCACTTACTGGGTCCGTACATGCTCTTCTGCCAGTGGAAGCGGAACGTGTTCGTCAGCAGCCATTCCTTGCCGTTACTTTCGTAAGTCAGCATGTCCAGCGGACGGTTACCCGACCCGAGTTCGACGACACTGGTTCCTTTGACCTTGCTGCCGGACTGCAGTTCATCCAGGGGGAACTTGGCAATCGGCGTGCAGGCGAACGCACCGACAATATAGTTCTTACCTTTATTCGAATAAGGTACGAATGACTGGATCGGGGCCTTGGTTTCCCAGCGACGATGAGCCACATGATAGGTTTCGGCACTGAAGATCTCAGCCGAGGTGTCATGCGTCAGCGGCAGCGGGATCGAGTAAATCTTGTTGGCGAATTCTTCGTTCGACTGTGCTGCTGCCAGCAGACGATCACTGGCCAGTGCGACGCCGGTGATGTTGCGAATTTTGGATTTTTCACCGCCGGGGAGTGAGACCTGGATATAGTCGACATTCGACAGATCGAAGTTTTTGACTTTCCCCTGCGCGTCAATCACCAGAATCGCTGGTTGATTGTCGGTCGTGCGTTTGACGGAGAGATAGACTTTACCACTCTGTGAATTGACGGCCATGTCGGCAATGTCGATCTGAGCGGGTTCGACACCCAGGCTGGCCGCTACCGCGACATCAATCTGGGGTACTTTCTGCTCCAGCTTCTGCAGAGGTCCCGCATCGTGAGTATCAATAACTGTAATTGTCGCTTTCGCAGGGTCCGCCACCACCAGCAATCCGCCGGGTCCGAATGTAATTTTTCCCACCGATTTCAAACCGGGGTTTCCGGTCTGCACATCCTTGAGATACTTACTCGCCGCATCTTTGCTCACGCCGGCCTGAAGCGCCGGTCCACTTGAGAGCAGCAACATCAGTGCAACCACACTGAGGCCCGCTTTCATGATTTGCGATCTGATCATCAAACTGATTCCTGAAAAAAGTCACTCGAAATAGTGGGGCTCCTCATCTCTTCCAACGAAATTCAATCGTAATTTCTGAGAATTGAGAGTCAACAACTTTGTAACAGGAAACAGAGTTTATAGCGATTCTTCACATCGGACCGCTCAGGCAGCCCAGTCAAGCAGAACCAGCCGAAACAGGAATCGTCGGGGTTCGTGCTTGACAGAACCGACACATAAACTGTTATAATTATGTTCCTTCCTGAGTTCTGGACGCGCGCAGAACGGGAGTGACTACCAGCTTGAGTCATACGGACAATCAGACCCGATTGTCATCCTCGATCAACGCCTGCCTCTAATCGCGAGAAACCTTCAGCAATGGTCGTTTCCCGTCGTACCATCACCGGCCTGCTGTGCAACTGTCTGATTGTCTGCCTGTACTTCACCACCGTCAGCCATGCTGCAGACTCTCCCGCTGTACAGAAATCTGTTGTTTACGAAGACACCGTCCTGCCGATCTTTCAGAAACACTGCGTCAAATGCCATAGTCAGAAAAACCGCAAAGCGGAATTCGATCTGAGCTCAACCGCCGGCCTGCTTAAGGGGGGCGAATCAGGAGCAGGGCTCGTCGCAGGTCAGCCGGAAGAGAGTCTGCTCTATGATTATCTGCACGAAGAGCTGATGCCCCCTGAAGGGGAGACACCGCTTTCGAAAGCCGAAATCGAAACCGTACGCCTGTGGATCAGCGGCGGACTCAAGTTCAAAGCAGTGCCCCAGTCTGTCGCGGAAACCCGAATTTCGCAGCACGATGTAATTCCGATCCTCTATCGCCGATGTGTGATGTGCCACGGCCCGGAGTATCAGGAAGGGGGACTCGACCTGCGAACCAAGGCAGCCATGCTGACCGGCGGTAACGCAGGTCCTACGGTCATTACAGGTCAGCCCGACGAGAGCCCGTTGGTTAAATATATTGTAGAGAAGACCTGCCCTCCTAAAGCGGAGATCAGCCGCGCCGGAATCGAACCGATGCCCGCCGCGGAACTGGAAACGGTGAAAACCTGGATCGCCGAAGGTCTAAATGAAGATAATAAGAGTGAACCGTTTCGCCTCGACCAGGACCCGCTGGTCACAACGGAGGATCGTCAGTTCTGGTCCTTCCAGCCTCCCCAGCAGGTCACTCCGCCCGCAGTCAAACATCAGCCCCTGGTGAAAAATCCGATCGATGCCTTCCTGCTTCGTAAACTGGAAGCAGCTGATCTCTCCTATGCCCCCGAAGCAGACAAGCGGACGTTGATCCGCCGCGCAACGTATGCCTTAACAGGACTGCCTCCCACACAAGCTGAAGTACAGGCATTTCTCGCGGATGAAAGTCCGGACGCCTATGAAAAACTGGTTGATCGTCTGCTCGCGTCTCCCCGTTATGGTGAGAAGTGGGGTCAGTTCTGGCTCGACCTGGCGGGCTACGCGGATTCCGAGGGAAAACGGAGTGCCGACCTGATCCGCAAATACGCGTATCGCTACCGGGATTATGTGATCCAGTCTTTTGGTGAAGACAAACCTTACGATGTCTTTCTCACCGAACAGCTGGCCGGCGATGAACTGGTCGATCATCAGCACACTGCTGAAGTCACTCCTGAACTGATTGAAAAGCTGGTGGCGACCGGCTTTCTAAGAATGGCGCCCGATGGGACTTCAGCCAACCCGGTGAATCGAGTGACTGACCGTCTGGAAGTCATTTCGGATGAACTCGACGTGCTGTACCGCAGTGTGCTGGGCCTGACGATGAACTGTGCCCGCTGTCACAGTCATAAGTACGATCCGATTCCGCAGCGCGACTATTACCGTTCCATGGCGATCTTTAAGGGAGCCTACGACGAGTACGACTGGATGACGCCGCAGCCTTTCAGCAACCAGTGGAAGCGGGCCCGCAGTCGTCTGTTGACCCTGGTTCCCAAGGAAGAACAGGCCGCCATCGATCAGCACAATGCACCGATCGAAGCCAAAATTGCAGACGTCGAATCGAAACTCAAAGACAAGAAACTGGACAAGTCGGAAAAGAAGAAACTCGACAAAGAGCTTAAGGACTTGAAATCCTCTCTCAAAACCCCGGAAATGATTCGGGCCCTCTGGGACCGGGGGCGTCCTTCGCCGACCTATATCTACCGCCGTGGCGACGAGATGCAACCGACCCGTCCTGTGGAACCGGGGCCGCCGTCCGCGATTGCTGAGGGCATCTCGCCTTATCGCATTGATCCTTCCCTGCAGACCGATGAGAAAACCGGACGCAGACTGGCGTTTGCCCGCTGGTTGACGCAGCCCGACCATCCCTTAACGTCACGGGTGATTGTGAATCGCATCTGGCACAAACATTTTGGTACCGGACTGGTGAAGAGTATCGACAACTTTGGCGCCCTGGGCACGCCTCCCAGCCATCCCGAACTGCTGGACTGGCTGGCGGTCGAATTCGTGCAACAGGGCTGGCAGTTCAAAAAACTGCATCGGCTGATCATGACCTCGCGTGCCTACCGGCAGTCATCTTCAGTCACGCCGGAACTGGAGAAACAGGATCCGGAAAACGAACTGCTTTCCCGTATGCCACTCAGACGACTTGAAGCAGAGGAACTACGCGACGCCCTGATCTTCACTGCCGGTGAACTCGACGAGACGAAATATGGTCAGCCGGTCGCCGTGGAAGTCCGGAAAGATGGTCTGGTAACCGCGAAGCGGAGTAAAGATGGCTGGCGACGCAGCGTTTATGTCCGTCACCGCCGAAAAGAAATGCCGACCTTCCTGGAAGTGTTTGACCTGCCCCAGATGAACCCGAACTGCACCGAACGTAAGATTTCCAACGTCGTTTCCCAGCCCCTGCTGCTGGTCAACAATAAAATGGTACACGAACTGGCGGTCTACTTTGCGGATCGAGTACGGAAGCAGGCGGGAGACGATCCCGCTCAACAGATTAAGCTGGCTTACCAGTTGGCCTACCAGCGTCCCCCTGCTGAGACAGAACTTGCGCTGGCCCTCGACTCGCTGAAGTTACTGAATCCCCCTGCTGATAAAGATTCCGAACAGGACTCCCGTCCTGCTGATGGATTTACTGAATACTGCCACGTGTTGCTCAACTCCGCCGAATTTCTTTACATCGACTGAGAAGACATGACCGTTCCTCCGCTACAAAATGAACTGCTGACTGAACTTTCCCGTCGTCGCTTTTTTGATCGCATGACAGACGGTCTGTGTGGCGTTGCACTGTCTTCCCTGCTGGGGCAGCGGGCCTTCGGAGCAGAAACGCATCGCGCCAAGAATCTTCCAGAGAACCTGCAACCACGACGTCCGCATTTCACTCCCCGCGCCACATCAGTCATTCATCTCTGCATGCAGGGCGGCCCCAGCCAGGTTGACTTGTTCGATCCCAAGCCCGCCTTGAAGAAGTATCACGGACAGACCGCTCCCCGCGAACTGACCGGCAACGCAGTATTCGAAACCGACCGCACCGGGAAACTGATGCAGAGCCCGTTTGAATTCAAGCGGCACGGCAAGTCGGGGGCCTGGGTTTCCAATGCGCTGCCGCACATTGCGCAGGAAGTGGACGAGATGACGATTGTCCGCTCGATGTACAACGTGCATCCCAACCACGAACCGGCCATTTACAAAATGCAATCCGGCCAGACGTTTCCCGGGCATCCGGTGCTCGGTTCCTGGGTCACCTACGGGTTGGGGAATGAAAATCAGAATCTGCCCGCTTACGTGGTGCTCGCTGATCCCACCAATCGACTGCCTGTCAACAACGTGGATAACTGGATGTCGGGTTATCTCTCGCCCCTCTACCAGGGAACGCGAATGAAATCGACGGGCTCTCCGCTGTTAAACCTGGCTCCCGATTACGCTCACGCCGAGCAGGTCAGTCGTAACAAGCAACAGCTGCTAAAACAACTCGACCGCATGCATCAGAAACAACGCCCCGGTCAGCAGGAACTGGAAGCCCGCATACAGAATTACGAGATGGCTGCCAACATGCAGCTCGAAGCGACCGAGACACTCGACCTGGCACAGGAGACGCAGGAAACCCTGGCCATGTATGGCATCGATCAGCAGGAGACTGAAAGTTTCGGCAGACGCTGCCTGCTGGCCCGACGTCTGGTCGAGAAAGGAGTTCGCTTCGTTCAGCTTTATACCCGCACGCAACTCTGGGATAACCATTCCAAAATTGCGAACTCCTTGCAGAGTGCCTGTGGCCAGACCGACCTCCCGGTCGCGGGACTGCTCAAAGACCTGCGTCAGCGGGGACTGCTCGATTCAACGCTGGTCCTCTGGGGTGGTGAGTTCGGACGTCTGCCGACGGCCCAGATCACCAACAACGCCCAGATGAAACTCGCCGGCCGCGATCACGGTCCCTACGGTTTCACAGCCTGGATGGCGGGTGGGGGAGTCAAACGGGGGCTGGTTTACGGCAGCACTGATGAAGTCGGCTACGCTTCCGTGGAGAACCGCGTCAGCATCCAGGACTGGCACGCGACCATTCTGCATCTGCTGGGCATGGATCATGAAAGACTCGTCTACCAGCGTAACGGCCTGGGCGAACGGCTGACGCATCAGTTCGAAACGAATGTGGTCCACGATATCATCGCCTGACCGCATCGCTGTTTTCATCTGCTCTTCTTGAGATCTTCACTGGGGCCCGCTAGCATGAGTCCTGATCTTTTTTCTGGAGTCTCAACTGATGAAATTTGTCTACGCGTTGCTGTTCGCTCTCAATCTGCTGACGGTACTTCCTGCTGAGGAACCTTCCTTTTTAAAGAACGGGGTCACCGCCCACCGCGGCAATTCCGTTGCCTGGCCGGAAAATACCATCCCCGCCTTTGAAAGTGGAATCTTAGCGGGTGCGGACTGGCTGGAACTCGATATCTTTCTCACGAAGGACGGCAAGCTGGTCGTCACGCATGACAAGACCACGAAGCGGGTGGGTGATCAGAACCGGGAAGTAGCCGATTCCACATATGCAGAACTGAAAACGATTGACGTCGCTACCGACTTCCGTCGCAGAAAGCAGCTGACCAAAACAGAATGCCCACCCCAGCGGATGCCGTTGCTCGAAGAAGTACTGTTACTCGTTAAGCAACAGAACAAAACACGTGTTTCGCTGCAGCCCAAGGCCGACTGTGTCAAAGAGGCGGTTGCACTGGTCAAGCGTCTGAAGATGGAGCCCTGGGTCGGTTTCAATGACGGGAACCTGAATTTTATGACCCAGGTCAAACAGCTGGCTCCTGAGATCCCTGTCTTCTGGGATCGTGGCGCGGATACCGATATCGCAGCCGACATCAAGATTGCCAGGCAGCGCGGCTTTGAAGCCCTGGTTCTGCATCACAGCGGGATCACTCCAGAAAAAGTCCAGCAGATTAAAGCCGCCGGCCTCGAACCGGGCGCCTGGACTGTCAACGATCCCGATTTGATGCAGCAACTGCTCAAGCAGGGCGTCGAACGCATTTATACCGACGATCCCAGCCTGCTGCTGGAATTGAAAAATCGGTAACTCCTGCCTCTGAAACAAATTCACCTCGCACTCTCTTCTCATTATGTGATCTTTTCACAGTTTCTCCTTGCACTCCCGCCTGAACTGTGAAACAATCACAGTTCAGTTTGATTTTTTGATGTTCCGTCATGGGAGAGTGTTAAATGGAGCAGCCCAATCAGAATGAGCTGGAGGTTCTGCGCCTGTTGTGGAACAAAGCGCCGCAAAAGCCGGGTGAAATCCAGGAGTCCTTCGGCTGGGAAATCGATAACGGCACCTTGCGCAGCGTGCTGGTGAGCATGGTCGAGCGAGGGATGCTCACGCGTCAGCGCGAAGGCCGGGCGTATCTGTATGCCCCCAAGCTCAAGCGGGAAACGCACCTGCGACAGATGGTACGTCGGCTGGCGGAAGTCTTTACCGGTGGCTCGACCGGACAGCTGTTGATGGAGCTGGCTGAAAAGGAGCGTCTGAATCCCGAAGAACTCAAACAGCTCAAGAAAATTGCCCGCGGCGAAAAGTAAGCGACAATCTGCTACACTGAAACAGACCACAGATTCCCACTCTGAAAGGATCTGCGATGGATATATCTGAGCTACTGCTAAACACACTGCTCCGCCTGACTCTGCTGCTGGCAGTCGGGTGGCTGATTCTGTACTCGCTTTCCGCAGTCAATCCGCGCTGGCCGGTATTCTGGACCCGCTTTCTGTCTGTCGCCTGCCTGCTGTTTCCGCTGGTCTGTTATTTCATACCACCTCTGGGGCTGGCGATCTTACCCCCCGTGGAAACAGAGAGAACAGAAGCCGTTGTCGAGAGTGCCCCCGATATGAAGCCTCCCGCTCTCACTGCCCAGACCGAATCCGTTTCGAAAACCCTGACAAAAGAAACACAAACGACTCTCCTCGTACCGCAAGAATCACCTGCGACGGAGCACAGCAATCCGCTGCCCCTGAAACAGGAACCCGAGATCGCGATATCCTCGAGCACGACGCCCTCCGGCAATGTGGAACCAAAAGAAGTGATTTCTAAAACTCCCCCGATCCCATCTACTACCGCAGTTCACCAGCAACCAGCATCAGACAAGTCTTCCCTGTCAAAAAGCACCTGGCTCGCCCTTGTCTGGCTAGCAGGCATGATGGTTCTCTTAATCAGACTCAGCTGGCAGGTACGCCGGGCAACCGTTCTGCGCAAACATTCTGAGCTGGTCCCCGATCACATACAACAACAGTGTCAGTCCCTGGCAGACCGCCTCAGTATAATAGGCACACCTCGGGTGCGGTACTCGACTGAGATCGAAAGCCCCTGTACTGCGGGCGTCTTTCGGCCGGTAATCTATCTCCCCCGCATATGGTTTGAAGCACTGTCGGCAGAGGAACAGTCGGCCATCCTGATGCATGAACTCGCGCATGTGGCCGGACGCGATGTGTTCTGGAATCTGGTCACCCATCTGACCCAGGCGGTTTACTGGTTTCATCCACTGGCCTGGAGATTGCCGCACCGGCATCGTCTGGCCTGTGAGCATTTATCAGACGCGCAGGCCGCTGATGCCATCAGCAGTCTCAGTGAATATCGGCGTCTGCTGGCACACTGGGCTCTGCGGAGACAGGGAGCGGAATCCCGTCTGGCTGCGCTGGCGATGGCGGACCGTTCACAAATGCTGCGGCGGCTCAAGTGGCTCGAACGCCCGGCTGACGTCGATCGACTTCCGCTTGCCTGGCGGTATGGTTTTGGAATGCTCGCGTTCCTTTCTGCGGTCGTCGTGGCGACGGTTCACTTCAGTCCGCAGGTGCTTGCGCAAAAACCGGATGCCCCTCAGAAAGCAAAGCAGGCAGAAACGAAAGAGAAAACAGATAAACCCCAGGCAGAGAAAAAGAAACCGGCTGCCCGGAAGGTTCGAAAACCGGGGAAACCCGACATTAATCTGAAGCAGACATCGCCGAAAATCGTGAAAGTTGTCGACGAACAAGATCGGCCCATTGCCGGTGCCAAAGTTCGTGTTGGCTGGTGGGAAGATAATGAAGGGGACATGCTGGGGAAAATCACGATCAATCCTCCCGTCACGAATCAGAAGGGCGAGGTCACAATTCAGGTTCCCGAGGGAGCCGCCCGGGCACAGATCTCTGCCGAGGCTGAAGGCTATGCCAAAGCGGGCACGCAATATTCTCTCAACGGCAACCCAAAGTTGGTTCTGCAGCCGGGACGCATCATTCGCGTGAAAGCGGTCGATACTCAAGGCCAACTGCTGCCCGAGGCCTATCCCGTACTGGAAAACAATCGTGTGATCGGACGCGAGTTCAAACAGGACGCTCGGCGGCTCGGTTACTTTACTTCTCCGGTTGTCAAACTGGACCGCCGCTGGATGCGGGTTGTGGCCAGCAACGAAGACCGGCCGGTGCTCTTCAGTCACCTGATCGATGTCACTAATCCGGAACGCGTGGAAGAGGACGGTACGATTGTGGCGATTCTCGAACCAGGTATCCGGCTGGAGGGTCGCCTGGACGACTCAGTTCCCCGGCCGATTAAATACGGTTGTGTGGAGCTCTACATTAATGAAGGGCAGGACCATAAGATCGGTGGCGGCTGGACCTGGCAGCAGACTGCGCCCGTCAAAGAAGATGGGACGTTTGAATTCGATTCTCTGCCGACCGGGGGGCACGTACAGCTCTTCGCCCTGGTTGATGGTTATCAGTCGACGCGACCAACGCCCGAGGAATTGAAAAATTACCTGAAGCTGCATGACGCCGGGAAAGCTTCCGTCCTCGACAATGCCTTCGAACGACACGATGCCTTCTGGCCGCACCTGTTTCCGCTCACGCCGGGACTGTATAAGACCGAGGTGGAACTTCCCTGCACGCCAACTACGTCCCTGAATGTCAAAGTGGTCGACCCCATCGGCCAGCCAATCGAAGGCGCCGAAGTCAAATTCAATCCCAACGGGCTGTTTTTTGGAGGGAAGCTGTTTATTCCTGCCACGGAAGTCTGGTCGATGGCAAACCAAATCATCGCTCCTGATAAGGAGGCACGCAAGCAGCGCTTAGAGTGGGCACAAGAGACCTTTCTGCGCGTCAAAACCGATGCGGAGGGAATCGCCCGGGTCCGGAATCTACCCGCCGACGATCGGGAATCGTACAAGGTTACTGCGGACGGTTATCAGATGCCCGTCTATCCAACCTCTTCCCTCGACGATCCTGCGCGCTATGCGCTGATTGATCTCGCAGGTGGTCAGACGCTGCGACGAACGATTACCATGGAGAAGTATGTTCCCAGTTCGCCTCGAAAAATAATGGTTGTCAATCGTCAGGCGGAGCCGGTATCCGACATCAAAATTACCGTCAGTGAGATTGCATTTGAAAATGCCCCCGACGACTGGCAACTCTGGGCTTCACAGCGGTTTGGACCGCTGGCGACAGGGGAATCGGACAAGGACGGCAACGTCCAGTTACGTGTTCCCCTGGAAGTGAACGGAGAAGCGGTTTCCCGTTTGCGGATTACGATACAGGGACGCATCGAACAGAAAGGGCAGGACGCGTATGTGCAACGCAAACGCCTGATTATTCCCCGCGAAGCCGACGGGCGGGTGGTGGTGCTGACCAACTCAGATGAAAAACCAAAAGAAAAATATGCGTTCTATGATGTCGCGGTCGACTACCTGCAGTCTTCAGAACTGTTGAGCAACTCCCCGCAAGTATTGATTCAAAAGTTGCAGAAACAAGCGTCTCTGATCGTGTTGAAGCAGTTACTCTCTTTGAACGACTTCGAAGCTGCCACACCGCTAAAATTTACGAGCAAGTGGAACCTGGTAGGAACTGACAGTACCAGAAGATCGGAACGGGTCGCCATTACGACGCTTCCCACTGACCAGGGTGAGCGTGTGGTTGTACTCTGTGAAGTCCGTCCCCGTGGTGCCAGTTGGGACGTGAAACCGAAACAGCGATTTCCTCCCAAGGCAGCGTTTATTTTTAATCCGGAAGGTACGCTGATCCGAATGCTGGGTGGCTGGGCATCTTCCAGCGGCAGTTACAATAACCTGATGCTCTCTAACCTGGGTGGGGCCGACGATTATTTTATCTCGACCTCTGCGTTTGAACCGCACGGTCCCTTTGAATATATCCAGCGCTGGTACCAGCTCGGTAAGGAAGACAAACCGGCACTCACCTTTTATGGCTATGCGAATGCGACCGCCTGGAATGCCAAACCGGGCCCCTCAAAACCACTGGCCGAATTTGGTTATCTCGATTTGAAATTTAATGGCAGAGATATGGAACATCTTGTCTGCGGCGTGTTGCCCAATGGGACTCTGGCTCCCCGGATGCTGATCTGGGATGGTGTTCGCGATCAGTTCATCGCGCCAGTTCAGGAAAGTGTGGACGATAAACCTCTCTACAAGGTTGATCTCCAGAACTCGCATCAGTTCAAACCGCTTGAGGTGAAACCCGGCGAACTGGTTGTGGCCGGTGGTCGTCGCGACTTAAAAAACTGGCATGCCTGGAACTGCGTTATTCCGAAAGGTCAGACTGCCAGAGTGAGGTTGTTCTCTGTGGATGAATCCGGGGAGAAGCCGGTCGAGACAGAGTATTTCACCCGGGAACTTCCTGCCGGTCAGCATCATCTGCAACTGCAGTTAGCTGACGATGAGAAAGAGCAGAGCGAGTCAGCAGCAAATCTGTGGATTGATGATTCGGCGAAAGAGTCATTGACGGTTCCCCGTGTCCCTGTCGCCGACGTACCATCGGTCGCAGGTGTCCCCATCTCCCGCACAGGGAAAACAGAACTGGATCTGTTCAACCGCGCAACCACTCAGAAACAGCAACGCCTGATCTGGCGGATGGAACTGCAGGGAAAGTCCGCGGATTGATACACAGGACCAATATTAATTCCCGAACAATATAGTTGACACGTAAAGTATAACGGCATAGCATTCCCTTCGACGGGTCGAAGCGGCTGATCCTGCAGATGGCTCTCAGAGACAGACAGCCGCAGAATGGACTTTTTGCGAGGGGAATATCATGAGCGATTACGAGGTTTTGTTTCAGCCACTTACTGTAGGCGCGTTGACTCTACCCAACCGGATTCTCATGGCACCGCTCACACGGGCCCGGGCCACAGACCGTGTTCCCAACCCGTTAATGGTTGAGTACTACACGCAACGGGCCTCTGCCGGTCTGATTATTTCTGAAGCGACCGCCATCAGTGCCCAGGGTTACGGCTGGCACGGTGCCCCTGCGATGTACACCGACGAACAGGAAGCAGGCTGGCGTGAAGTCACCAGTGCCGTGCATGCCGCCGATGGTCGGATCTTCCTGCAACTCTGGCACATGGGACGGCAGTCGCATCCCGATTATCACAACGGTCAGTTGCCAGTCGCCCCCAGCCCGATCGCAGTTCAGGGGGATGCCCACACACCAACGGGGAAGCAGCCCTATGTTGTGCCGCGCGAGCTGAGCTTATCGGAAATCGACGCCATCTATGAAGACTATGCTACCGCCACCAAACGGGCACGTTCTGCAGGCTTTGATGGTGTGGAGATTCATGGCGCAAACGGCTACCTGATCGATCAGTTCCTGCGTGATTCTTCGAACCAGCGGACCGACGACTTTGGGGGCTCCATCGAGAATCGCATGCGTTTTCTGCAAGGGGTGATTGAAGCGGTGGTCGAGGCCTGGTCGGCAGACCGGACCGGGTTACGGCTCAGTCCAACGATGAACGATAAAGGGATGGGGGACAGCGATCCGATCGCGTTGTACTCACAGGTGGCTGAGGCACTGAATCAATATGAGCTGGCCTACGTCCATACTGCCGAAGCGATTCAGCCGGGGCGGCTCTATAATCCGAATGTACCGCGTGTGACTCCCGTTATCCGCGAAGCTTACCAGGGAGTGTTGATCACCAACGGCGGATATGACAGAGTTTCTGCGACTGAGGCCATCGCAAAAGGGGATGCGGATGCCATCGCTTTTGGCCAGAAGTTTATCGCCAATCCCGATCTGCCGGAGCGATTGCGGACCGACGCCAGCCTGAATGATCCCGATCCAAGCACCTACTACTCGACGGGTCCAGAGGGCTATGTCGACTATCCTTCACTGGCGGAAAGCAGCGCTTCCTGAAACGGGAATCTCAACAGACACTCAGGTTTTTACAAAATCCGGGACGCTGCGGTTGGGCAGATTCCATTCGATGCGTCCCAGCAACAGATCGCCTTTGGCCTTGTTCCGCGGCATCCATTCACCGACGGTCACACACGATTCGTCCGGGCTGATGTTGGTGACATCGAAGTTCCCCATCAGCGCAACATTGTTGGGATCGTCCACGCCATCCCCGACGAGCGGTAGGGCGACCCGTTCGGTGTCGCGGATCAGGCAGAGCTTTTCCGGATCGACCTGAGCCACCCAGAGGGGAGATCGCCAGCGGATGATGTTTTTGTTTGTCTCATCTTTACGAGTGTAGACCAGGAACAGTCCGTCGGAATGAGTGAGCCAGTGCTGCTGCGTGGTGGACATTCCAATTGGCGTGCCGTCGTCAAACGCCCAGGCGGTCTTTCGCTGATAATTCAAACCATCCGGGCTGACCGCGACGTAGCCGTGTCCATCTTCGGCACGAATTGTCATGAAGTATTGGTTATCAAAGCGGGCGATAGACGGTTCGAGCAGGCCCCGGCCGACTTTGTTCTCCAGGGGCGGGCCGACTTCGCGAATCTTGAGTGTCGTGCCGTCAAAGGCACAACGTACACCGGCCACCATGCGGGGCTGTTTGCCCGCGCCGAAGGTGAAGGACATCAGGATATCGCCGTCTGGCATCACGAGTCGCTGTCCACAATTATTGGTATAGATCTCGGCACCGCGGGGATCATCCCACTGCAGGATCTTGCGTTCCGACCACTGGCCGTCTTTGTCTCGCGTGACGTAGACGGGGTAGCGGGCCAGCTGATCGCCGCGGGCAAAGCGGGGACCGCGATAGAAGACGACGTGCCCCAACGCGAGAACAGTTCCGGTCTGCGGATGATATTGCGGCGTCACATCACAGACGCCCGCTTTAAGACCGGGATGCTCCTTGACCGGATCCCGACCGAGTGCGGCAATGGGTGCCGGCTCTTTCCAGGTCTTGCCCCGATCCGTCGATTCAGTCCAGTGCACCTGTCCGAAGTAATCCGAGCCGCCTATCTCCTGCAGGTTCAACAGAAACGTCGCGTTCCCCTCAGCCCCGGGAACCATACACCCCCGCGGATGAAACCAGGTGACGCCAGCACCATCGCGATTGCGAAAGAGCGTTTCTTTCGAAATGGAGCCGATCAGCGGCTTCGATTCCGCAGCCTGCAACGAAGCCGTCCCCGCAGCAGAGGCCGCGGCCAGAGAACAGAGTGAGGTGTGGAGGAAATCACGACGGTTGAGAGGCGGGGTCATGGGTGGGACTTTCTGATGACAGTGAATCTGATTAGTGCTGTAACCCTTATCATGGTGCAGAAAACAGGCTTATGCAATAAAGATTTGATTTCGATGTCTTTGAAGTGCTTCCTGGTCCGGACGGAAACGCGATGGGAAATAAATGTGTTGGCCCTCATACGGTTTAAAGAAGCGGTTCATGGCTTCTCCTGTGCAGGCATCACGAATCTGCTGCGAATAAACCAGACGATAGTCCTCATCCAATGTCATCAGACCGCGATCGAAGGCTTTATCGTGGAGAGAATTCAGACAAAGACCATTGTGGGGGTCGGCTCGTTTCGCAGGATCTTCACTCCAGGGAATGATGTGGCTTGCTATCAAAAGGTCCTTGATCTCGATTTGCGTCACACAGCATCGGTAGTCGTAAGATGCCAGGACCGTTGAACGGAAGAAACGTTGCGCACGCCGCACTTTGGTCACACGCGTCGATTCGGTTTCTCCCTCGAATTGGACCACTTCCTCGGCAGGCTCTTCCGGAATAAGATTCAACTCTTGTTCCAGGCGCTGACTCTCATTTGCCAGGCCTTCCCAGTCAGAGTGGAATTCCTGCCAGATTGCGCGGTCCGCGTTAGACGCTCCTGAGAGTCCTTTGACACCCCGCTCCTGATGATATGGATCAAGAGATGCCAGGTTGCTCAGTTTCATGGCAACACTGGAGGCTGATCGACCAATAGACTGAGCCAACTTAATTACATCTTGATTACGATTATGATACTTCCCGAATGGTAAGCGGCAATACAGGCCCATTGCCAGAATCAGTTCTTCACGAGTCCAGTTTCGTGTCATGTCAGATTTAATCCGGGAGGTGTTGCTTTGGTCTGTTGACTGTATAGTTGAACTCTTAATCCATAACAGGACAAGTCTATTTCCTGGCCAATTCACCTCCACCCAAAAAAATCACAAATCTCTCGCGGTTCAGTTGGTTCCGGGGGGCGGGTCTGGTATCTTCGGGTGTGGAAAACCTGAACGGTTTCAATCTGACATTTCGTGTTTCGCTCGCATGAAATGAGCTCTTGCCGGGGTTGTTGTCTGTGTGTGGCATCGTCGGTTTTTTGGCCAGGCGCGACGCTGATCGCGAACGTCTGGGACAACTCGTCACTCCCATGCTGGAATGCATGGCGACCCGCGGACCTGACTCCGCAGGCCTGGCTCTGTTTCACCGTCCACTCCCTGCCTCCCGGCGGTTTGCGCTCTCCACCCGTGATCGCGGATTTGACTGGCAGGCGCTGGCTGAATCCTGTCAACAAGAACTGGGTCTGCCTGCGCCGGTCGCCGCTCTCGATAATCATGCGTCGCTCGTCAGCGAACTCCAGCCGGACATTTTTAAACCCTGGCTGACCTCGACGTTTCCCGAGGTGCATCTGCTCTCAACGGGACACGCGATTGAAATCTTCAAAGACGAAGGGCATCCCGAAGAGATTGCCCGGCGGTTCCACTTTACCGAAATGGTGGGCACGCACGTTGTGGGACATACGCGAATGGCGACCGAATCGGCGGTCTCGCCGGCTCATGCACATCCCTTTACGGCCGGTGAGGATTTCTGCCTGGTGCATAACGGTTCGCTGTCGAACCCCTACAGTGTGCGGCGGAAGCTGGAGAGCCTGGGAATCGCCTTTGAAACGGATAACGATACAGAAGCGGGCTGTCGTTTTCTGGAATGGCGGATGCGGGAGGGGGACACGCTGGAGACCGCCATCGAAGTGGCCCAGGCGGAACTGGACGGTTTTTACACCTTCCTGATGGCAACCGCTGACAAGCTGGTGCTCGTGCGGGATGCCTTTGCCTGCAAGCCCGCGGTCGTCGCGGAGACGGACGATTATGTCGCCGTCAGTTCGGAATTTCGTTCCCTGGCACACCTGCCCGATATCAAACATGCTCACGTGTATGAGCCGGCTCCAGAACAGATTTATTCATGGTCAGTCTGAAACAGCTTGATTTAACCGATTTGAGTGTCCGCCAGGTCAACGAGTACCTGCACGGGGGACTGCTGGAAGAACGCCCCGCGCGGGTGGAGATCCTGAACCCCGACGGTCTGCACAGCATTGCCGCCGGCCTGGATACGGAAGTGGATATCGATATCCTGGGGCACGCGGGCTATTTCATCGCGGGAATGAATCAGCGGGCCCGGGTGACGATTCACGGAAACGTCGGCTGGAGTGTGGCGGAGAACATCATGTCGGGCGTGGTTCGCGTGAAAGGACATGCGTCTGAATGTGCGGGGGCTTCGGGACACGGCGGACTTTTAGTGATTGAAGGAGACGCCTCTTCCCGGTGTGGCATTTCGCTGAAAGGGACCGAGATTGTTGTCGGGGGGAGTGTCGGTCACTTCTCTGCTTTCATGGCACAGGCGGGGACGCTGGTGGTCTGTGGCGATGCCGGCCCGAACCTGGGTGATTCGCTGTATGAAGCAACGATCTACGTCCGCGGATCCATTCACAGTTTTGGTGCTGACGCCCGCGAAGAAGAGATGCAGGCAGACGATTTTGAAAAGGTCGCGGAACTACTGTCACGGGCGGAGATGAATTATGACGCCCGCGAATTCAAACGGGTCAGCTCGGCCCGCAGTCTGTATCACTGGAATGCGGACGCCCATCAGGAATATTAAACCACGTACTGCAACGAAATCAGCAGCGGAGAGCAAGTGTGAGTTCGGACAAGTCGATTCAACGCGAAGAGAGTGCCAGTTTCAACGAGCATTCCCTCTTTTACATCCGGCAGGCCGCTGAGTACGGGCTGTATGAGATCCGCGGCATGGGTGCGAAACGGCGTGTGCCCAGCTTCGACGATCTGATTTTCCTCTCCGCGTCCGCGTCGCGGTATCCGCTGGAAGGTTACCGTGAAAAATGCGAATCGAAAACGGTGCTGGGCACGCGATATGCGAAGCAGCCGATCGAGCTGGAGATTCCGATCACCATTGCGGGGATGAGCTTTGGCTCGCTCTCTGCGAATGTGAAGGAAGCGTTGGGTCAGGCGGCGACGCAGATGGGAACTTCCACGACGACGGGCGACGGCGGAATGACGCCGGAAGAGCGGGAATCGTCTAAGACTTTAGTCTATCAGTGTCTGCCTTCGCGTTACGGATTCAATCCTAACGATCTGCGTAAAGCGGATGCGATCGAGATGGTGCTCGGCCAGGGCGCGAAACCCGGGGGCGGTGGGATGCTGCTGGGGCAGAAGGTTTCTCCCCGTGTGGCACAGATGCGGACGCTGCCCGAAGGGATTGATCAGCGGTCGGCCTGTCGGCATCCGGACTGGACGGGGCCCGATGATCTGAAAATCAAAATCGAAGAACTGCGGGAGATCACCGACTGGAAGATTCCGGTGTACGTCAAGATGGGCGCGACGCGCGTGCGGGAGGACGTGAAGCTGGCGGTCAAAGCGGGCGCGGATGTCGTGGTGATTGACGGGATGCAGGGTGGGACTGCAGCGACGCAGCAGGTCTTCATCGAACATACGGGGATTCCGACCCTGGCCGCGTTGCCCCTGGCGGTCGAAGCGCTCAGCGATATGAACGTGCTGGGTGAAGTGCAGCTGATTATTTCGGGGGGGATCCGCACGGGAGCCGACGTCGCCAAGGCCCTCGCACTGGGTGCGGATGCGGTTTCGATTGGTCAGGGCGTGCTCGTCGCGCTGGGTTGTAACCATCATGCGTATCAGCGGGCGGACGGAGAAGAGGTCGACGTCACCGCGGACTATGCAAAACTGGGAACGGCACCCGGCTATTGTCATCACTGTCATACGGGACAGTGTCCGGTGGGCATTACCACGCAGGATCCCGAACTGGAACCCCGGTTGATTCCGGAGGTCGGAGCGAAGCGTCTCAAGAATTATCTGCAGGTTCTGAACATGGAGCTGACGACCCTGGCACGGGCCTGCGGCAAGTCGAACGTACATCATCTGGAGAAAGAAGATCTGGCCGCGCTGACTGTTGAGGCAGCGGCGATGGCCAAAGTCCCCCTGGCCGGAACCAGCTGGATTCCGGGCACTGGTTCCGTTTAAGCGCACAAAACGCGGGCCGCAGGCGCAGCAACTGACAATGAGGAACCACGATGAGTGACCGTGAAGCAATCCGGAGCCGTATGAATACCGCCGGGATCGAATTTCTGCTCGCTCAGTTCGTCGACATACACGGTTCGGCTAAAGTGAAAATGGTCCCCTATTCCGGTTTCGATGACATGATCGACTCGGGTGCCGGCTTCGCAGGTGCTGCGGTCTGGGGCGTGGGACAGGGGCCGAGTTCGCATGACATGCTGGCCCGGATTGATCTCGCCACCTACACGCCGCTCCCCTGGAAAGAGAACACGGCCCGCTTCGCTGCGGACCTGTTCGTGGATGGGGAGTCGTATCCTTTTTGCCCGCGGACCAACCTGAAACGGGTCCTCGCGGAAGCTAAACAGAAAGGGTATGTGTTCAATGTGGGGATGGAGCCGGAACACTTCCTGGTGACGAAGAACGCAGACGGAAGCTTGTCGCCCTGGAACCCGGACGGTGTGGATTCGCTGGCCAAACCCTGTTACGACTTCCGCTCGATGGCACCGGCGATGGATTATCTGCAGGAGTTGACCACGGCGTTGAATGAGCTGGGCTGGGGCGTGTATCAGACCGACCATGAAGATGGCAACGGTCAGTACGAGATTAACTTCGATTATCAGGACGCGCTGACCACTGCGGACCGGATCACCTTTTTCAAAATGGCGACGTCACAGATCGCCAAGAAATATGGTGCCATCGCTACGCACATGCCCAAACCGTTTGCCGACCGGACGGGCAGCGGACTGCACGTTCACTTTCACCTCGCGGATGCGGAAACAGGGGCCTGCCTGTTTGATGACGCTGCCGACAAACGGGGACTGGGTTGTTCGGAACTGGCGTATCACTTTATTGGCGGTGTGCTCAAGCATGCGCCGGCCCTGGGTGCCGTCACGAGTCCGACTGTGAACTGCTATAAACGACTGCAGCTTGGTTCCGGTCTCTATTCCAGCCGGAGCGGATACACGTGGACGCCGGCGTTTGTGTCGTATGGGGATAACAATCGCACGCAGATGATTCGGACCGCGGGGCCCGGGCATTTTGAAGACCGGACGGTCTCGGCGGGATGCAACCCATATCTCGCGTTAGCCGCTTACCTCGCAGCAGGCCTGGACGGGATTGAAAACCAGATCGATCCCGGCGAACCAAACCTGGGCAATCTCTATGAAAAGACGCCTGCGGAAATTCTGGAGCAGGGAATCAGGATTCTGCCTCAGTCTTTGTGGGAGGCGATTCAGGAACTCAGACAGGACACGGTCATTCAAGGAGCCCTGGGTGTGATTGCCGATGAGTTTATCGAACTGAAAACGCAAGAGTGGGAAACCTACGATCGGCAGGTAACGCAGTGGGAGATCGATGAGTACCTGACGTTTTTCTGATCGCGATACTGTCTGTAAAAGGTGATTTGCAGAAAATCGATATGAATGCGAGTTCTGGTTCTTCTCTGAAAACAGGATGTGTTATAGTGCAACGAGCAGAGAGATCGTCATCGGACTGACGATTTCCCGTTGTCACCTGTTAGAACGGAAGCGACCTGAGCTGATCATGACTCAAGCAACAGAACACGAACCTGCCGGCGAGGACCACGCCGGTCACTCACATGGCCTGACACATGCGGATTCCCTGCGGGGTGTGAGCAGTTCGCGGCTGATCTGGGCGATCGTTCTGAATCAGTTGCTGACGGTCGGGCAGGTGGTCGCGGGAATTTATTCGGGCAGTGTGGCGCTGCTGTCTGATGCTGCTCACAATTTCAATGATGCCAACGCGCTGTTGATTGCCTACATAGCACGACGGATTTCCCTAAAACAAGCCAACGAACGGTTCACCTTTGGTTATCGCCGGGCCGAGATGATTGGTGCTTTGATCAACCTGACGCTGCTGGCGATCGTCGGCCTGTACCTGGTTTATGAAGGGATCTCCCGTTTTTTCGAACCGGAACATGTGATGGGTTCGGTGATGGCCTATACCGCGATTCTGGCCCTGGTGGTCGACGTCGGATCGGCACTGCTGTTGTGGTCGATGAGCAAGGGTTCTTTAAATGTCCGGGCCGCATTTTTCCATAACATTGTCGACGCGTTAGGCAGTATCGCGGTCCTGGTGGGTGCAGCGGCGATTATCTGGTTTGGGTGGAACTGGGTCGATCCGCTGATTACCGTGCTGATCTCGGGTTATATTCTCTGGGAGGTCTATAAGATGCTCCCGCAGGCGATGCGGATGCTGATGGAAGGAACCCCCGCTGACTTCGATATTCCAGCCCTTGTCGAACGCGTCGAAGCGCTTGCCGACATCGAAGAGATCCACCATCTGCACCTGTGGGAACTGGATGAAGAGCACACAGCGCTGGAGGCACACGTGGTCATCCGGAAACAGAATGCAGAGCAGATGGAGATCATCAAGCAGCAGATCAAGGAATTACTGGTACACGAATTTCAGATTGAACACTCGACACTGGAATTCGAATTCGCTGACGCAGCAGAAAACCAGTGCCACGATACGCGGGTGATTCCCGAGCATTGATGGCACTGGTATTTTGTGCTTTTCTCTTTAGGTGCTACTGAGTATCGTTCAACTGGTCAGCGAAGCACTTTTGGAAGCCAGCTGTTCGAGTAGATCTTTCCAGGAATCGACGAACGACTCGGCGCCATCTTTCTGCAGTTTTGCGGCGAGGGCATCGCAGTCGACGCCTTCGCGGGTGAACTCACCTAACAGGGAGCCGCTTTCGCCGCCGTCGTCTGCCAGCAGTTCTCCGGTCTCGCCGTGATCGGCAAACGCGTGCAGTGTTTCTTCGGGCATCGTATTCACGGTGAAAGGGGAGGCCAGTGATGTGATGTAAAGAACGTCAGAAGCGTTGGGATCTTTCGCCCCGGTACTGGCCCAGAGCAGACGCTGCATCTGCGCACCACAGTTGAAGATCCGCTGCCAGCGGGGTGAATTCATCAGCTCTTTATAGGCTTTGTAACACTGCTGACCAATGGCGATACCCAGGCGGTCATGCAGGTTTTCGGGAACCTGATCAACGACAGCGCGGTCCCAGCGACTGATAAACAGGGAAGCGACCGACCCCACGACCGGATTCAGACCCGCTTCGATGCGGCGTTCAATCCCACGCAGGTAGGCTTCTGCAGCAGCTACGTAGTGTTCGGGAGAAAAGAGCAGCGTGACATTCACGGGAATGCCGGCGAAGATCGATTCTTCAATGGCGGGCAGACCTTCTGTCGTCCCCGGAATTTTGATAAGGACATTCGACCGTCCTGCGCGTTCATGCAGGTCTATCGCCGAAGCGATCGTGCCCGCGGTATCGTAAGCCAGGGTCGGTGAGACTTCGAGTGAGACCCAGCCGTCGACACCCGCGGTGCGTTCCCAGACCGGTAGAAATAAATCGGCGGCTTCCTGGATATCCTGCAGCGCCAGTTCGAAGAAGAGCTGTTCGCCTTCTCGTCCCTGGTTGCGCAGTTCGAGGATGGAATCATCGTAGAGTTTGCTGCTCTTGATGGCTTTCTGGAAGATCGTCGGATTGGAAGTCAGACCTGTGAGTGAAAGCTCTTCGATGTACTGTTGGAGCGTGCCCTCTTTCAGCATGTCCCGGGTGATATTATCAATCCAGAGACTTTGCCCCAGATCATGAAGTTGTTGAGTGGCTGGCATTCGATGACCTCCTGTTATGGTTTAGATTTTTTCTCTATGAGTTTCCGTTTAGCGTTCTTCCATTGTCGTCAATTTCTGCAGCGATTGAAAGGCTGACTCCGATAACAGGTCCGTTGTGCATCGCCAGCGCCAGTTTCCCTCGCACGATCCGGGCGTATTCATCCGGGCTTCCTCGCCCAGGTTCAGCAGATCCTGCAGGGGAGCGATCGACAACATCGCCACGGAGGACCAGGCCTGTTCCAGAAAGAGCGGTGCGATTTCTGCCTCGGATACTTCCGCACGTTGCAGCAGCTGATAAATCGGCAGTCGTTCTTCTGCAGACAGACCGCGGAACCAGCCACGCGTGGTGTTATTGTCGTGCGTACCCGTGTAGACAACAGAATTCTCATTGAAATTCTGAGGCAGGTAAGGATTCGCGGGATCTCCGTCGAAGGCGAACTGCAGAACCCGGGTTCCCGGCAGTTGGAAGCGGTCGCGGAGTTCGTTGACATCGTCGGTGATGACTCCCAGATCCTCAGCGATAAAGGGGAGTGAGCCCAGTTCCCTCTGTACGACATTAAAGAAGTCACTGCCCGGTCCGGTCACCCATTCTCCAGTAAGCGCACTTGGTGCGCCAGCGGGGACGTGCCAGGCGGCAGCGAAGCCCCGGAAATGATCAAGGCGGATGAGGTCCACGTGCTGCAGGAGTGCGCGGATGCGATTGATGTTCCACTGATAGCCGGTCTCACGGAGTGCCTCCCAGTCAAAGACAGGATTACCCCAGAGTTGTCCCTCGGCACTGAAGTAATCGGGAGGGACACCGGCGACGTACTTCGGCCGGAACTGTTCATCCAGCAGGAACAGTTCCGGGTTCGCCCAGGCGTCACAGGAATCGGGGGAGACAAAAAAAGGAAGATCGCCAATAAGCTGAATTCCCTGCTCGTGCGCATACTCTTTGAGTCGCTCCGCCTGACGGTACACCAGATACTGGGCCAGGCGGATCTGTTCGATTTCCGGGGTCAGTTGTCGACGCGCTTCAGCCAGGGCAGCCTCTTCCCGGTGGACCAGTTCTGCAGGCCAGGTGAGATAACTGGCTCCCTGATAGCGATCTGAGAGTGCCTGAAACAGAGTGTAATCTTCCAGCCAGTGCTGTTCCTGTTCCAGAAACCGTGCGAAGTCCTGGCGCAGTTCCTCACTGGCCCAGGAATGAAATTTCGCAGAGACCGTCTGCAGCAATCGCTGTTTGAATGCTCTGACTGCTGGATAGTCGACGTGGTCGGCTGCGAAATCGGGAAGCTGTAGTTCATTATCATGAACGAGTCCCACCGCGAGGAGATCTTCGGGGCTGATCAACAGCCAGTTGCCGGCGAAAGAGGAGACGGGCTGGTAGGGAGAATCTCCGTAGCCGATCGCCGAGAGGGGCAACATCTGCCACCAGGACTGCCCTGCCCGGGCGAGCAGGTCGATCCAGTCACGGGCTGCGGCTCCCAGATCGCCGATGCCATACGGACCGGGTAAGGATGTCGCATGCAGCAGCAGGCCGGCACCGCGTTTCTGCAGTACGGGGGAAGCATGGTCTGTAATCTCATCATCGGCGGTCATATCTATTTTCGATTCCTTTCCTCAGATCACCTTAAACTGACGCAGTATTCTATCCCACCCCGAAGAAGATTCTCTAATTAAAATTTGAGAAGTGACCGGTTGCGTGGTTCTTCCCAGGAGGACATCAAATCGGGAACGTCTGCTGATCGACTGGGAAAATGAGAAGAAACGCTTTATATTGAAGCCAGGCTGGAAGCACTCGTCCACGCGTGGCTTTCAGTACCAGAATTTAATTTATTTTTCGCGCTCACCCACAGGATTTACGTATGTTTCAACCAGTTCGTCTACTCTCCCTGTTACTGGCAGCCCTTTTCCTTCTACAAAGTCCGCTCCGTGCAGCGCAAACTGAGCAACAGAAACCGCTAAAGGCTGATGTCATCGTTTACGGGGCAACACCGGGGGGATTCTGTGCAGCGATTGCAGCGGCACGCGAAGGAGCTGAGGTGATTCTGCTGGAGCCGACCGATCATATCGGGGGCTTGAATACCGGCGGCCTGAGCTTCAGTGATTCCAACCAGACGGTCCGCAGTACAGTCATGGGGCTGTTCGATGAATGGCATACGCGGATTGAAAAAGACTATGCCGACCGGGGAATCACGCTGCCGTACAGGGTGAGTGTGAAAGACCAGTCGAAATGGACCTACGAACCACACGTGGCGATGCGAGTGACGCGACAGATGCTGGATGAGGCAGGCGTCAAAGTACTGCGGGAACAGCGTCTGCAGTCGGTTCAGAAAGCAGGGACGCAAATCAAAGAGCTGGTCACCAACAGGGGACGCTTCGCAGCGCAGGTCTTCGTGGACGGCACATACGAAGGGGATCTGATGGCAGCGGCGGGCGTCAGCTGGACTATCGGTCGCGAAGGGAAAGCGGAATATGGTGAATCCCTGGCGGGCAAACGCTACCCAAAAGGGAAAATGAAAATCAACGGTTTCGATGACCAGGGTCAGCTGTTGCCTTTGATCACCACGACGGATGCGGGGCCTGAAGATGAAGGTGATTCCAATGTCATGGTTTACAGTTTCCGGCTCTGCCTGACGGATGATCCCGACAACCGGGTGCCTTTTCCACAACCAAAGAATTATGATCCCGACCGGTTCGAGGTGGTGCGACGCTATGTGAAATCGGGGGGCCGTGTGGGCTGGGATATGTATCCGCTGCCCGGTGGAAAACTGGACGGCAACAATTCGATTGGGGGCCAGTTCTCTCTCGGTCTGGTGGGAGCGTGTAACGGCTGGAGTGAAGCGGACGCAGCAGGTCGGGCCGCGATCTGGGAAGAACATAAGCAGTACACGCTGGAGTTTTATCATTTTCTGACAACGGATCCGGTGGTCCCGGAAAAGATTCGTCAGCAGTATGCGCAACTGGGGCTCTGTAAAGATGAGTTTCCCGAGTACGGACATTTCTCTCCCACCCTGTATGTACGCGAAGGACGTCGGATGCGGGGCATGTTTGTGCTGAGCCAGAAAGACATTCTGGAACAGCCCGAAAAAGAGGATCCGATTGTGATCTCGTCCTTCCCGATTGACTCGCATGACTGTCAGCGGGTGGCCCTGAAAGGGGGCGGCGTGATCAATGAGGGGACGATTTTTCCGGTCAGACGCGCGTACCCGAAGCAGGGCTATGCGTATCACGTCCCCTATCGTTCGATCCTGCCCCAACCGGATGAATGCACCAACCTGCTGGTGCCGGTGGCTCTCTCCTGTACTCACGTCGGTATCTCTTCGATTCGCGTAGAGCCCACGTGGATGATTCTCGGTCAGAGTGCCGGCATCGCGGCGGCCATGACTGCCCGTAAGAACACGACCGTGCAGAAACTCCCCTACCCGGAACTGCGGAAGAGACTGCTGAAGCGGGGACAGGTACTGGAACTACCCGAAGTCCCCCCCGAACCGAAGACCGTGAGCGGTATCGATCCGAAGATGCTGCCAGGCGTGGTGCTGGATGATGGAGCCGCGGAACTCAAGGGGAGCTGGAGCCGTTCCACGAATTTTAAACCTTATATCGGCAAGGGCTACGTACACGATGGTAAGTCAGGGAACGGAAGTGCGTCGGCAACCTTCCGCTTCAAAGTACCCCACACGGGTCGTTATCAGTTGCTGATGGCTTACTCGGCGCATCCGACCCGTGCGAAACAGGTTCCCGTGACCGTATCCAGCGGCACAGACCAATCGACGCTGACCGTCGATCAGACCAGGCCGTTACCGGCGGGGAAACGGTTTCGCGAGATTGGAACAGTCCGGTTGCAGGGCGCTACCGAAACCACGATCACCGTCAGCAACGATCAGACTGACGGCTTCGTGATTCTGGATGCGATCCAGCTGCTGCCGATCGCGGAAAAGTAAGCTCGGACTTACTTGCGTTTGAACCGCAGGAAGTAGTTTTCCTCAAAGGCGGGAATTTTGACTTCTTCCACGAATTCGAACCCAGCGTCTTCGACTTCTTTACGGAAGGTCTCTTTGCCTGCGCGAACATGGCCCAGCGTCCATTCGCGGGACTTGCCGGGGATGCGTTCGAAGTCGATCAGAATCAACTGACCACCGGGAACGATTGCCTTGTGCAGGGATGCCATCGACCGGGACGGGTATTCGAAATGATGGTAGACATCGCAGATGAAGGCGGCGTCAATTGAACCGGGGGGCAGGCGGACGTCGTCCTGTCCACAGAGGACGGGAGTGACATTCTTCAGATCCAGGATATCTGAGATTTTCCCGACCCGTTCGACGAATTTGGGGACAATATCCAGAGCAAATACCCAGCCTTTTTCTCCAACTGCCAGGGAGAACGGTTCGACGAACAGCCCCGTCCCGGTCCCGACATCGGCAATGCGATCGCCGGGTTTGAGTTTCAGCTGTTTCACAATCTGGTCGCGGGCGCGAAAGACTTCCCGGCTTTCGACTTCAAAGCGTTTAATCCATTGATCGACATCCAGATCGGGATCGAGGAATGACTTATTGATGCCCGGCTTCACACTTTGAGGTGGCGCGGTGGCAGTCTCCTGGGCCATGACAGGAGAGAAATGCAGGCAGACGGTGGCGAGCAGAGTAAAACATAAAACACGCATAGCAGGTTCCTGAATAAAGGGGACGCGAAACAATTTATTCGATTTGGCCAGTAGCTTTATTTTACATGTAAGGTATCTGCGAGGGAACCGTCAAACGGCAGATAGTGGCTGTGGCACTTCCTTGAGAACGGGCTCATCCTCCATGGGAACACTGAGCGGGCTGATGCGGAAGTTTTCGACGATGATGGCGTAGAGAGCCGGGATGACAAACAGGGTCAACAGGGTCGCCATCAGCAGTCCCACAATCATCAGCCAGGCCATACCCACCCACAAGGGTCCGCCAGCCAGGGCGAGGGGAAGCAGGCCGCCAACAGTGGTGGCCGTCGTCAGGAAGATGGGGAGCAGACGCTGCTTGCCGGCTTCGGCCAGACAGTCGCGGAACTCATCCCGGGTGAGCCCGACAATGGGACCACGTCCGTTGCTGGCCTTCGAGCGGGCAGCGATCTGGTAGTCGGCGAACTCCATGAAGATGATGGCTGTATTCAAAACGATGCCGAACAGAGACAGGATACCCAGCTGAGGCATGAAGCCCAGGGGATTACTGGTGAGATACAGACCCAGCAAGGCCCCGATCAGTGCCAGGGGGAGCGTGAAGATAATCATGATCGACTTCGAGATGCTGTTAAACTGAATGACCAGCAGGAGCAGGATGGTTATGAAGGACATGCCGAAGGCTTTGAGCATCATGCCGGAAGCCTGCATCGATTCTTCGAGTGCACCGCCGATTTCGATACGGAATCCGTTGGGCAGATTCGCT
Organism: Gimesia chilikensis; assembly: GCF_007744075.1. Taxonomy (NCBI): domain Bacteria; kingdom Pseudomonadati; phylum Planctomycetota; class Planctomycetia; order Planctomycetales; family Planctomycetaceae; genus Gimesia; species Gimesia chilikensis. The sequence goes on from NZ_CP036266.1 coordinate 6,673,979, forward strand.
TCGATCTGTCTGAATTCATCGGAGGACATGATCCGACTCACGATATCGTTCCCGGAGGCGCCGGGTTCGACGCGGGCAGAGACTTCGATGGTCCGGTTCATATCGCGGCGTTCGATGACCGCGGGTTCCCAGCCATACTCGAAAGCCGCGACCGATTTGATGGGAACCTTACCGTTGCGACCTTCGATGTAGGCGGATTCGATGGTCGACACTGATTTGCGTCCCTCGGGAATCAGGCGGAAATAGACGGGAACCGAATAGTCTCCTTCGCGGAACATGGTCAGCTGTTTTCCCGAATAGTAGGTATTCAGGGTCGAGGCGATCTGGGCATTACTGACTCCTGCCAGACTGGCGCGATCGGCATCCACGTTGACCTGCAACTGGTAGCCGTCGGCGCCCCAGGAATCGTGCGTGTTCCAGGTCTCGGGCTGATCACGGATCAGCTTCTCCACCTGGCCGGCGACCTCGCGGAGTTTGTGCAGATCTGCGAAGCCATTTCCGGTAATCCGCAAGGCCACAGGGGCCGCCGGCGGTCCGAGCATCATCTCCATGGGGACAACGCGGATGCCTGGCAGCGGCTCGATGCCCAGATTTGCATCGCCGGTGAGTGCGACCTGACGTACCTGCTGGGCAAAGTCGTGCGTGAGTTTTGGATCGGAAGTTCGAATCAGGATCTCGGCGTAGTTGGCTTTTCGGGATTCGGGATTCCAGGACAGATACCAGCGGGAGCCGCCGCCTCCGACGAGGGTGCGCATGGCCCGCAGACGTTCGATCTGGTTGCCGGCCTCGTCGGTGGTGGGGCTCAGCTTGCGAAGCAGTTCTTCAACCTGCCTGGCGGCCTGGTTGGTCTGTTCGATGCTCACGTTTTCCGGGAGCCAGACGCCGACGACAAACTGATCACGTTCTCCCTGGGGAAAGAACTCAGTACTGACCGGCAGTTTGAGTGCCAGGAAAAAGAGACCGATGGAAACGCCCAGCGTGAGGAATTTGTGTTTAATGGCCTGTGAAACCAGAGCCCCGTAAATCCGACTGATGAAATGTTGGTTCTCCGATTTCCAGGAGAAGTCGTCGGCAGGCCGTTTGCGGCGAAAGAGGCCTTTGAACCAGTAGAAGCAGCGGACCAGGGGCGCACTGGGTTGATCTTTGGATTTGGGCGGGCGAATAAACATGGCCGCCAGAATCACACAGAAGGTCATCGCCAGAACCCAGCTGACCGCCAGCATTACGGAGAGGGTGACCGGCAGACTGTAGATAAACTCGCGGTTGCCTCCCTCAAAGAAGATGACCATCGGCACGAAGGAGGCGATAGTGGTAAGGGTTCCATTCAGCATGGGAGCCGCCAACATGCGGGCTCCGCTGACGCTGGCTTCAATCGGTCCCATGCCTTCGATCTGATTGGTGCGCGACTGATCACAGATCTGCACCGCGTTATCCACAAGCAGACCGAGTGAGATAATCATCGAGGCCAGCGACATCTGCTCGAGCTGAACTCCGAAGAGCGTGATGACGCCGACGGCAATCAGGGTGACAAAGGGGATGTTAGCAGCCATGACGGTGGCGGTGCGAAAGCCCACAACCAGGTAGACGACCACGACCACTATGATCACCGCTTCAATGACATTGATGACCACTTCGTGTATGCGGTTATTCACACTTTCAGACTGGTCGGAGATGGGCACGAGTCCGAGATCTGGGGGGAGTTCATAGGTCAGATTCTGCATTTCCTCCAGGCGGGCTTTGGAGGCATTACAGATATCGATGATATTCGACCCCGATTTCATGGTGACCGCGACAATCACTGCCGACTGCGAAGTCTCCGGATCGCTGTAGCGACAGATCAGTGAGGGCGGATCCTGGTAAGCACGTCTGACATTCAGCCCCAGGTCATTCAGATACACCTGGTTGGAACCTTTGTCCGAACTGGAGAGATCAGCGACGAGGGTGTTGATTTCATTCACGACGTCGAGTTTACCCCCCGGCTTGACATAGAAACGTCCATCGCCGGTATCGAGCAGGCCTCCTGCTTCAATAATGTTGCGGTCTGCAATCAGCTCTTTGAGATCGCCTGTGGTCAACTGCAGCTGCGACCAGGTGCCGGCATCGGTCTCGATGTAGATCGCTTCTTCCCGAACGCCGAACCGCTGGACTTTGGCGACGCCGTCGAGCAGGCGGAGGGCATCGCGAACGCGTTCTGAATAGAGATCCAGGTCCCGATCGGTGTAAATGCGGTGCGGGTCGATCTCTGTCTGGCCCGGCAACGGTTTCTGATAGATGGCAAAGAGGATTACGCTCGTGTCGCCGAAGTCGTCGGTGACGATGGGGGTGATATTCTCCTCGGGCATCTCCACGTTCCGAACGCGGGCGCGTACCTGATCCCAGACCTGATCGACGTGCGCAGGGGAGACGTTGTCATACAGATCAACAAAAATGGTCGACAAGCCGTTGATGGAAGTCGAACGCAGAACGTCTACCTCTTCGATGCCATCCAGGACCTCTTCGAGCGGATCGGTAATCAGCTCTTCGACCTTTACCGCCGAGACGCCCGGCCAGGGGGTCGTGACGACGCAGGTCATGATGGTAAATTCAGGATCTTCGCGGCGGGGCATGGTCTGAAAGGAGACTATGCCCCAGAAGACCAGCAGACCGACGATGGTAAAAACAATAGTTCGGTAACGGATGGCAAATTCGGGAAGAATGTTCATTGGACGGCCTCCGGTTTCCCGACGACTGTCACCGGTTCGCCATCACTGAGGAAGGGCATACCTTCCAGAATGACTCGGGCATGGGGAGGCAGCTTCACTCCGGGGGCCGGTCTGATCTGACGTAACATCATTTCCCGCGAGGAAGGGAAGCTGCTTTCCGAAAGGACGATTTCGACTTCACGGGCCATGGTCTGTTCAGTGGCGTCGTCAACTATGAAAATTGACGTTTTACCGGCCTGCTGGCGGATGGCTTTCATGGGCACATAGAGTCCGGGTGTTGTCGCTCCCTGATCCAGGCCGACGCGGACAACATCGCCGGGCCTGAGCAGCCAGCTTGATTCGTCGAGGAGGATATGGCGTCCGTTCCAGTTGTCCGGCTGCCCCTGGCTGACCTTGAGTTCCCCGGCCACCAGATCACGTTGCGGATCAAAGTTCTGCCCTGGCTGAATTTCCACCGGGACGAAGTACCAGTTTCCCAGGAAAGGAACCCGAATGGTGCCGGGCGTGATGCGGACTTTTTCGACGTTTAAGATGCGATTGGCTGACGAGGTGATTTCACCTGCCCGGCGGTTCGTAATCTTCCAGAGAAATGCGCCGTTTGCGTCTCGGCGGATCGCTTTTTCTTCAGTCATGAGCGTGTTACCGCCGCTGACAATCGGAGCGAAATTCAAGGGCCAGATATCTTTCGTACGGGCAATATTCTCAGTCGGATAACCGCGGGGAATTTTGAGTTGCGATTTCCGATTGCGCACAAGCAGGGTAACGGTGAAGGTTCTAGTCTCCGCATCCGCATTAGGGTCGGTCATATAAACATAGCCTTCGAGTCCGGTCTGCTGTCCCTGGCTGTTTTCGGCGATAACCCGCACGATATCACCTCGATGAAAACGCCGCGACATGGCAGCGGAGAGTTCCAGCTCGACTTTGATGGGATCCATGATCTGAATGGTTAAAGCGGGATCACCGGCATCGAGGTAGCTGCCCGGAACCGCGTGGACCTGGGCGACCTGTCCGCGAAAAGAGGAATAGAGGACGGTATCGCGTAAATTGCGTTCGGCTTCTGCGAGTTGAAAGCGGGCTTTTTCGATCTCTGCATCCTGGGAGCTGAGTTCCGCCTGTTTGGTTTTCAATTCTGCTTCGAGATTTTTGACCGTGGCGTTCGTGGTCTGCAGTTCGGCCATTGCCCGGTCGTAATCGGAACGGGTGGCGACTTTTTTGCTGACCAGGGTTACCGTGCGCTGCGACTCTGCCCGGGCCAGTTGCTGTTCTGCCTGGGCTGAAGCGAGGCGGGCGGGGAGGCCTTCGGCGATTTCCACCTGCATGGCTTTATTTCTTTGCAGGGCGACATCGACGGCAGCCCGGGCGGAATCGACGGCAATGCGGTACCGTTCGTCGTGCAGTCGAGCCAGGACGGTGCCCGGCACCAGCACTTTGCCGCTCCCCTGGTCGAGTACGCGGCCTTCGATTTCGGTTTCGGGCTCAAGCACACTTTCGACGCGTCCCGAAATTTCGAAGCCGATTTTCTCTGTTTTCCAGGCGCCCACCGATCCAGTGACGAGTGAATGGGAAACCGGGGTCATCTCGTGGAGCATAAAAATTGAGACCGGCCGGGGAGCTTTGGGTTTTGATTCAATTTGACTGGATGAATCACAGGCTGTTGATAAGATGGCTACTGCTATCAGCAGAACCGCGCAGGGAACGTTCATAATTTCCGTGGTCTCTATGGGAATTGGGTAGAAGCGCAAGTAAACTACACCGGGTAGTGTAGTTTTTTATCAAAGTATGTAAACCGCAAAGTATACTTTTTTTATGACGTCAAAATCGGCAAACAAGGGAAGACTGACAGATCGGAAACGGGCCGCAATCATGGAGGCCGCCGTTTCGGAGCTGAAGCAGAACGGTTTCGACAACACCAGTATGGACCGGATTGCGGAAGTCGCATCTGTATCCAAGAGAACGGTTTACAATCATTTTCCCAGCAAGGAGGATCTGTTCGCTGCGATTGTGGATGAGCTGATGTCACGATGTCAGTTGATCGAAGTCTCCGACTATACTCCCGGTGAACCCATTGCCACTCAGCTGAGCGATATCGGTCAGACGGCCGTCGATTTGATGGCTTCCCCCGAATTTCAGGATCTGGCCCGGGTTACGCTTTCCCGTTTTTTGCAGTCGCCGGACCTGGCTCGTGAGATGATGATTGATTCGACCCAGTTTGAGGCCGGGTTGATCGTCTGGCTGGAAACAGCGCATCAGGAGGGTAACCTGCAGATTCCTGATGCCCAACTGGCGGCGAAGCAGTTCCTGGGACTGATTCAATCCTTCGCTTTCTGGCCCCCATTGATCGGCAAGGAAGCGCCACTGACGGAAGTTCAGAAGAAACAGCTGGTGGAATCGACGGTCAGCATGTTTCTGGCTCAATACTCCTGCCGAAAACGGTCCTGAAGCGATGGTCTCAGGGTTCACAGCTCCCCGACGAACTCTCTGCTACGGGGCTAAAACCAAGTGTCCAGGACAAACATTCTGGACAGTCACATCCTGAATAGCTTCCTGCAGTTAGGAAGAACGGGCCTTCCGATTTTCTGCTGAAAAATCTGAATTCTGCAATTGCCTCATATCGACATCTCGCATAAACTTCATGTGAATAGTTTTCGTATAAACTATTAGCCAGGCTTACCGATTAGCGTCGTAAGTGTGTACCACCCGGAAAACAGGGCGCTTCGAATGCCAGCAACGCTTTTCCGAAAACTGCCTTCCTTCAGAGTCAATCAACCATCGGCGAATTCAATGAAGTATTTAATGAGTTTATCTCTGGTCCTATGGGGCGGACTGTGTGTCAGCCTTTCGGGATGTAACGAAGCCCAGACGGCCCCCCCCCAGAAAGTGGCCCCCACTGTGACGACCGCCAAGCCAGTCGTCAAGCAGATTGTCGAGTGGGACGCTTACACCGGTCGACTGGAAGCAATCGACTTTGTCGAAGTGCGGGCGCGAGTCAGTGGATATCTCAAATCCACTCACTTTGATGAAGGGCAGATGGTCAATAAAGGCGATCTGCTGTTCGTGATAGATCCCCGCCCTTTCGAAGCGGAGCTGAGTCTTGCTAAGGCGACCCTCAGCCAGTCGAATTCGCAACTGGTGCAGGCCCGCGCACAACTGGAAGAAGCGAATGCCCAGAAGGAGCAGACACAGGCGCAACTGGAACTGGCATTTGCCCAGGTCAAGCGGACGCGCTCGCTCAAATCAAAAAACGTGACAACGCAGGATGAACTCGATCAGCTGGAAGCGGCTTTTCTGCAGGCCAAAGCAAATGTGGAAGCAAGCCAGGCAGGCATCAGCTCAGCGAAGGCGGCCATTGAAACCGCGCGGGCGGTCATCGAAGCTTCGAAAGCACAAGTCGAAACAGCCGAACTGAATCTGGATTACACGCGGATCTATGCTCCCGTCACAGGACGAACCAGTAAGAAGCATGTCACGGAAGGGAACCTCGTCAGCGGAGGTACTTCCACTTCGACGATGCTGACGACAATCACTTCGGTCGCACCGATTTACTGTAACTTCGATGCCAACGAGCAGGAAGTTTTGAAATACACTCGCCTGGCTCAGAACGGCAAACGTGCCAGTTCCCGTGTGGCTAAAAACCCGGTATTCCTCGGTCTGGTGGATGAGAAAGGGTTTCCTCACCAGGGACACATGGACTTCGTAGACAACCGGTTTGATGTGGATACCGCCAGCATGCGGGCACGTTCTATTTTCCCGAATCAAAACGGGACGCTGCTGCCGGGGATGTTTGCCCGGATCCGGATTCCGGGAAGTGCCGCTTATAAAGCGATCCTGATTCCCGACTCTGCAGTGGGCACCGATCAGTCATCGCAGTTCGTGTATGTGGTTGTGGATGGCAAAGTCGAGCAACGCGTGATTCAACCGGGGCCGATCGTGGATGGATTACGCGTGGTCCGCGAGGGGCTGAAAGGGGATGAGCAACTCATCATCGCCGGTCTGCTGCTGGTACGTCCGGATATGGAGGTCCAGGTGAAACCCGGGAAAATTGAAGTCGTCGAAGATGGTCTGCCCAACGATTACAGTCCCTTGCCGCCTGAGCAATGGATCTCCCCCGAACCCGATCCCCTGCCGACGAAGCCGGCACCGAAGGTCAGTTCATTGTTTGGAAAGCCTAGGAACAATCCATGAAGTTCCCCCATTTCTTTATTGAACGCCCCATTTTTGCGTCGGTGCTCTCCTTCATTGTTGTTCTGGTAGGAGGTCTGGCGTACTTCTCATTGCCGGTCTCCCAGTACCCCGATGTGGCACCGCCGACGATTGTGGTTCGCGCCAGTTATCCAGGTGCGACGCCCCAGGTGATCGCGGATACGGTAGCGACGCCGATCGAACAGGAAATGAACGGCGTGGACAACATGCTGTATATGGAATCGTCCTCGAGTAGTGACGGTACTATGCAGTTGACCGTCACGTTTCAGTTGGGAACCAACCTCGACGACGCGCAGGTGCTCGTACAGAACCGGGTCGCGGTTGCGGAAGCACGTCTGCCCGAAGCGGTGCGTCAGATTGGTGTGACCACGCGGAAACAGATTCCCGACATGCTGATGGTGGTGCACTTGAACTCACCCGACAACAGCCGGGACCAGCTTTATATCAGTAACTTTGCCTTCCTGCGCATTCGCGACGCGTTGATGCGTCTGGATGGTGTGGGGGATATTCGAGTCGCCGGTGGTAACGAATACTCGATGCGCATCTGGCTCGACATTGAGAAGATGACGCACGTGGGTCTGACCGTGGGCGACATCGTTTCAGAGATCCGTCAACAGAACGCACAGGTGGCGGCTGGTGTGATTGGTCAGCCTCCCATTGATGCCTCTGGTGATTTTCAGTTGAACGTCACCACCCAGGGTCGTCTGCGCGAAGAGAGCGAGTTCGGCGATATCATCGTGAAACGGGGCGATGATGGTCGCGTGACGCGTCTGAATGATGTGGCCCGGATTGAACTGGGAGCCCAGGATTACTCGCGTATCAGTTATCTGGACGGAAAGCCTGCAGTGGCGATTCTGATTTATCAGCGGCCCGGTACGAATGCGGTGGATGCTGCAGCCGAAGTGAAGCAGACCATGGCCAATCTGAACAAGGACTTCCCTGAAGGGGTAGGCTACGAGATTGCTTACAACCCGACCGACTACGTCGAAGAGTCGATCGCCGAGGTGTTTGAAACTCTCTATATCACGACTGCGCTGGTGGTGCTGACGGTGTTCCTGTTCCTGCACGGCTGGCGACCGACGATCATTCCCGTGATCGCAATTCCGATTTCGCTGATCGGAACATTTGCCGCGATGCAGGTGCTGGGCGTTTCGTTGAATACGCTCTCACTGTTCGGGTTGGTGCTCGCGATCGGGATTGTGGTGGACGATGCCATCGTAGTGGTGGAGAACGTGGAACGTCTGATCGGCGATGGTTATTCGCCGCGCGAAGCCACACATAAGGCGATGGACGAGGTCGGCTCTGCGCTGATCGCGACAACTCTGGTGCTGATTGCCGTGTTCGTGCCGACCATGTTCGTACCGAGCATGAGTGGTCGCTTCTACCGGCAGTTCGCGATGACGATTGCCATCTCGACTGCGTTTTCAACATTCGTATCACTGACCTTGAGCCCGGCTCTGTGTGCGTTACTGCTCAAACCGAAGAACGCCGAGCGGAACAAGATGGGGAAATTGGTCGACTTCTTCTTCGGCTGGTTTTTCCGTGGGTTCAATCGCTTCTTTGACTTTACCGGAAACGTTTACGCGGGCTTTATTTCCCGCATCATTCGTGTGTCGGCGCTGTCGCTGATACTTTATGGCGGCCTGTTGGTGGCGACCTGGTACAGTTTTGGTATGGTCCCGTCAGGATTTATTCCCGCCCAGGACCAGGGATATCTGATTGTCAGTATCCGGCTGCCCGATGGTGCTTCTCTGTCGCGAACCGATGTGGTTACCAGACAGGTTGCGCAAATCGGAAGTGAGATTGATGGTGTGGCACATTCCGTCGGGATTGCCGGTCTGTCGGGATCGACGTTTACGATCAGCCCCAACGCCGCGGTGACGTTCCTCCCGCTGGAAGATGCCAAGGAGCGGGCCAAGCGGGGACGAAACCTGGATGCGATTATCGGGGACCTGCGGCGTGAAGTCTCTTCAATCAATGAAGCGCAGATCTTCATCATTCCTCCGCCTCCGGTCCGTGGGATCGGTCGTGGTGGCGGATATAAGATGTACGTGCAGGACCAGAGTGGCGCCGGCGTGGCTGCCCTCAATCAGGTTACCGAGCGGATGGTGGCGGAAGCCAATCAACAGCCCGGGCTGGTACAGGTCTATTCAAACTTCCGAACGAGCGTGCCGCAGATTTATGCGGAGGTGGACCGGACCAAGGCACAGATGCTGGATATTCCGATTAACAACATTTTCGATGCACTGGAAGTCTACCTGGGCTCGGTATACGTGAACGACTTTAACTTCCTGGGTCGTACGTATCGCGTGACGGCACAGGCGGAACCTGAGTTCCGTGACGAACCGAGCGACATTCTCCGCCTGCGCACCCGCAGTGCCCGGGGCACGAGCATTCCTCTGGGTTCGGTAGTGCAGTTGAAGCGAACAGCGGGACCGGACCGCCTGGTGCGTTACAACCTGTTCCCTGCTGCTGACCTGAATGGTGATACCGTACCCGGTTTCAGTACGGGCCAGTCGCTGACAACGATGGAACAGCTGGCGGAACAGAGTCTGCCGCCCGGATTCGGTTATGCGTGGACTGAACTCGCATTCCAGGAACGGCAGGCAGGAAATACGATTATGTTCCTGTTCCCGCTGGCGGTGCTGTTTGTATTCCTCACGCTGTCAGCTCAGTATGAAAGCTGGCTGTTGCCACTGGCCATCATTCTGATTGTGCCTTTGTGTCTGCTGTTCGGCATCATGGGTATCTGGTTCCGTGGCATGGACAATAACATTCTGACGCAGATCGGATTCATCGTACTCGTGGGTCTGGCCTGTAAGAATGCGATTCTGATCGTGGAATTTGCCAAGGCGGAAGAAGACGCGGGTAAGGACCGGTTTGAAGCCGCTGTTGCGGCCTGTCGTTTAAGACTGCGGCCGATTCTGATGACGGCGTTCTCCTTCATTCTGGGTGTGATTCCGTTGCTCATCGCCACTGGTGCCGGTTTTGAAATGCGACGGGTATTGGGGACCGCGGTCTTCAGTGGTATGCTGGGAGTTACCCTGTTTGGTCTGTTCCTGACCCCGGTCTTCTACGTGGTGCTGCGACGTTTCGCTCGCCAGCCTGCAGTGGCCGGCGGGGATGCTGCCGTTTTGAACCAGGAGACCAATGCGATGTTACCATCCGACGAACATGTTTCCCGCAGCCAGTCTAACGCGAACAGTTCCGACTCGGCTTCCCCTGGTCCGGCTGATAGAGAAACCACTCCTGCCGAGAACTTCGAACAGATGTATGCGGAAGAGAGGCCTCCCTGGGATATTGGTGAACCACAGCCGGAGTTTGTAAAGGTGTCGGACCGGATCCGGGGCAGCGTGCTGGACGTCGGCTGTGGGACGGGAGAGAATGCGCTGTTCTTCGCGGCTCAGGATTGCGAAGTGACCGGCATCGATCTGCTGGCCGCCCCGATTGCGGAAGCCAATCGTAAGGCAACCGAACGGGGTCTGCGGGCAACGTTCCTGCAACAGAACGCATTGCAGCTTTCAGAGTTGAATCAGCTGTTTGAGAATGTACTCGACTGTGGATTTTTCCACATTCTCTCGAATGAAGACCGTGTACGTTACCTGAGTGAACTGGCCCAGGTAACGGAACCGGGGGCGACGCTTTATCTGCAGTGCTTCAGCGATAAGGAACCTGCGGGCGAAGGACCGCGACGCGTGAGCAGCGAAGAACTGCGTGCCACCTTCCAGGAGGGCTGGCAGGTGCAGTCGATCGTAGACTGTCGTTTCGTCACGCGGGAAGACGCGGACACCCACTTCTCGGAAGGGGGACCGCACGCATTGTTTGCTGTGATTCAGCGGGTTTAAGTGGCCGATCAAGCCACTTGAATCACGCTTTTACTAATGCCAGATTCTGAAAGAAAAATAAATACGGCGGCATCGTCGTGAAACACACCAGCAGATTTAGGAACCTTTATTTCACCTAAAAACAGCATTGGCTTACCGTCATGAAATTGCCATTCCGCATCCTGAATCCAGTTCGGTCCATTTTCAGGAACTGAACGATACCAGTTCGGTAGGTTATCCTGAACGAATAACAGGAATTCAGACTGAGTACCGTCAAACTCTTTGATCAGAGCCTCAAAGAAATGCTCACTTTCGATGGGAGTGTCAACCTGCGCTCCATAATCGGAAACCAGCACCAGTAGTTCTTCATATATATCGTCGAGTTCCATTTGCAGTTTCTCCATACAAGATTATTAATTGCCCCTTTATCAAGCTCTGAGCTGGTACCCAGGGATTGTTCTGCAATACTGGGGACGATCAATAACAAAAGACAAAAAACACACTCGTTAAGAACTACAGCTCATCGACTGGAAATCCGGTCGATGAGCTTTTTCAATATGTCTCCGGATGGCGAGATGATTTTTGAAGGTTCTCCACCGGCTGGCCTGTGAAAGACAAGGGTGATCTGGTTCTGTGCCAAGATGTCTGGCCAGCTGTGCCGGGGCAGGGAGGACCATTGAAATTCCGCAGGTTGATGTTTTTCACTGAGGATGAAATCGATGCCTTGAGTGAACTTCGATTCGGCAAAGCGCAAAAAATCAGCAGCGGGAATTGAGACATCGAATTCCAGCCGATGAATGGCACTTTTTAAGTCGATCGCGTCTGTCTGAAAAAGTGCCTGGGAGAGGATGGAATCCAATTTTCCTGCGATTTCGAGACCAGGGTTACTGATCCAGACGTATCCCTGTTCCGGCACAATATCTGGCCAGGCTGTGTGATCGAAGGGTGGTAACACCGTTTCGAAAACGCCGTCAACTTCTTCGATGTGATAAAATCGATGCATCACGGGCTCTTCGATACTTTCTCTACTACTGGATGAACAGCCTGGTCAACTACTGGCAAAAAAGAATTCAGATCTGATGTGGGGTTGAAGCAGTAATCGTCCAATGATGGCTGCGATAGACATACTCGTCATCCGTGTATGAGACCAGGCAGCCACACTCGATATCAAATATCTCCGGAATCTTGACTGCATAGAGCTGACTGGGGCGTTGCAAGTCGGGCAAACTGTTCTCGTAAAGGAATCCGTGGAAATAGTCTTCATCAAAAAACAGAGTGACTTCACTTGCAAACAGGTCAGGCAAAGTCAACAGGACTGCCACCCGGTAGAATTGGCTATTCTCAGGTGGTTGTTGCCTGGCCAGTTTCTCGGCTGCCCGCAGTAACTGTGAAATCACGTCTGCCTGTAGACGATGTCGCGACCGCGGCCCTTCGACCAGTGCAGCGGGGAGTGGGACTTTGAAGTTAACATACTTCTCCCCCGGTCGAAGATCATTTTCAAAATGAATCAGATCTGCCCACTTCGTCAGGCTTCGTAAATGACGCCGCACCCCTCTCAGTTTCCTGTTGGGGCGATTCAGAGTAATCCGTCTCACGAACGCTGCACCTTCATTAGTCGCCGAGTTTTACTTAGCTCTGTTCCCCGAGTTGTTTCTTGAAAAAGTCGATCGTTCGTTTCCAGGCGAGTTCTGCGGACTTCTCGTCGTAGCGGGGAGTGGTATCGTTATGGAAGCCGTGATTCGCGCCTTCGTAGACATAGGCCTCGAACGGTTTGTCGTTCTTTTTCAGAGCCGCTTCCAGTTCGGGAGCGCCTGCCATGATGCGGCGATCCAGTGATGCATTGTGAATCTGCAGGGGTGTCTTGAGTTTGGGAACCTCGGCAGCATCGGGCTGACGACCATAGTAGGGGACGCCGGCATCGATGACGTCGGGGAGTTCGAGCGCCACCTGATAGACCATGCCCCCACCGAAGCAGAAGCCCACCACGCCTACTTTGCCGGTGGACTTGTCATGTTTGTCGAGCAGTTTCGCAGCTGCGACGAAATCCTCTTTCATTTTTTCAGGTTCCCGTTTCCGCTGCATGGTACGGCCTTCGTCATCGTTACCGGGATAACCACCCAGGGGCGTTAAAGCGTCGGGAGCCAGTGCCAGAAACCCCTGTGCAGCGAGGCGGCGGGCCACATCTTCGATGTAGGGATTCAGGCCCCGGTTTTCATGAATCACGAGAACCGCGGGAAATTTATCTCCCTTTGCGGGCCAGGCCAGCAGGCCCTTCATTTTGCCAGCTCCGTCGGGGGAGTCGTAGGTGATGCGTTCGGTTTTAATGCGTGGGTCATCAGGTTTAACCTGTTCGGCCCAGCTGTAGTTGGGAGAGAGACTGGCCAGCAGGCCCTCGACTGTCAAGCCACCAACAGCGAAGGCACCGAGTTGTTTAATATAATCCCGCCGATTGAGTCGGCCGTGGGCATAGTCGTCGTAGAGGTCCAGAACTTTCTGATCGAATTCAGATGCGGATTTGCGTTCCATGGGAGAATTCACTTTCAATTAAAATAAGCCGGAAGTCATCGATATCCACAACCGGCGGGAACTCAGAGTAAACACCGTCTTTTATGATAAGTTTTCTGCCGCAGAACTGAAAATAGAATTTCAGAAAATTCATTTCCGGTCCCCGAATGACGGGGCATGAAGATTCAGTAAAATCTCTGGAATGTTGTAGGATGTTGAAAATGATTTGTTTAGAATCTGAAGACCTTTCAATTCCAGCTGGCATCCGGATCTCATCAGGGACCTGTACCAGCAATTCCAGTGCCGGTAGATATTTTCAGGTCCAAATCATGAATAAAACATTGTGCCTTTTCCGCTCAGCATGCCTCTCTTTGTCAGTAACGGTACTGATTCTATTCGTCACAATTCAGGCCCACTCACAGGAATATACACCACCACCGGCTGAACTTGTGACTCCGGACGAACTGAACTCTTCGATTGGTACCCTGGAATTTCAAAATGGTGTCCCGACAGAGAACACCGCTGGCAGAACTTCCAGCATGCTGGATCTTGTCAGGGGTGTTAATGTTTATAATAACAGCTACCGGGGGGCATCGGCGTATGCGCTCGGTAAGGGATTCCAGAGTATCGGAGCTGAAGATAATACGATCGTTATTTTTTCAAAGCTGATGGATGCTCATTCTCTGTTTCTGACGGCAAACGCTGATACCGTCTACTACATGGGCGTTATCAATCTGTCTCAAGGCCCCATGGTAATCGAACAGCCTCCCCTCGGACTGGGAACCATCAACGATATGTGGTTCAGCTGGATTATTGATATCGGGCGTCCCGGCCCGGACCGCGGTGCAGGAGGCAGGTATCTGCTTGTGCCTCCCGGCTACCAGGGTCCGTTACCTGAGGGAGGTTATTTCATCGCGCATTCCAAAACAAACCGCGTTCTGTATGCAGCGCGTTCCTTTCTGGTCGATAATGATCCGAAACCGGCGGTAGACAATATCAAGCAGAACCTGAAAATTTATCCTTACACCCCCGGCGGCTTTGGGACGAGTATTGCCTCAGCGCTGGAGGGGAAGGTCCGCCTCGCGCAAAATCCTCCTGTTCCCCCAACCCGGTTTATTGAAGCCAGCGGTAAAAGCTTCAATACGGTGCCTCCAAGCGATTACAGATTTTTCGAACTGATTAACGAAAACGTTCAGCAGGAGCCGGCTACCAGTTATGATGTAGAACTCGCAGGACAGCTGGCAGCGATCGGGATTGTCAAAGGGAAACCGTTTGAGCCGGATGCACGTATGAAGAAAATCCTGACCGATGCCGCTAACATCGGCAATGCCAGTGGAAGGATGCTGAACTGGCGTTTTGCACAACGCCATCCCGAGTGGGCCTACTATAAAGGATCCCAGTGGATGAACATGCTGTTTGAGGGTGGGGCTTTCTTCGAGACTCCGCCACCCGCATACAAAGAGGGCATTTTCAAACCATATCCTCCCACCGGCGCACGCACACTCGACTCACGAACTGCATTCTACTTCGCGTATACGCTTGACTCCCCCGGGATGATCATGCGGATTCCTGGTGTTGGTTCGCAGTACCTGATCGCCTTTTCTGATGACAGTGGTGAGCCCTTCGATGGTTCAGCCACTTATCGAGTCACTTTACCCAAAGGAATCCCCGCGCGGGCATTCTGGTCGTTGACAGTCTACGATAACCAGACCCGTTCGATGTTACAAACTCCTCAAAAATACCCGCGTGCAGGGAGCCAGAGTTATCCTTCGCCGGCAGCGGAATCGGATGCAGCGGGAAGTACTACGGTCTATTTCAGTCCTCAGAAACCAGACGATGTCCCGCGTGGAAACTGGATTCAAACCACCCCCGGAAAAGGCTGGTTTACCATTCTGCGGCTCTATAGTCCGCTACCTTCATTCTTTGACAGGACCTGGCAGCCGAGTGAGATCCAGCCGGTTCCATAAAGCGGCTCGATATTCGAGGTCTGATGAATCGATTCCCGCCACAAGAAACCAGCCGAACCCGTATTTGACATGAGACATTTGCGGTGTACTCGGCTCGTATCATCAGCTACAATTTATGGTCCCGATGGACTTCGCTTTTCGAATTGAAATGTTCGGCAAAGTATGAGTCTGATTACATCTGCAGAATTTCATTTATTTCTCCAAGAGGATTTCACTGAATGTCAACTTCTCAAAAAATGTCGCGCCGCAATTTTATCCAGGGAGTCGCCTTCGCGGGTGCTGCCGGTATCCTGAGCCCTTCACTTAATCGGGCCATGGGATATGAGTCCCCCAACGAACGTCCGGTGTTTGCGACCATTGGTCTGCGAAACCAGGGTTGGGCGATTACCAACAAATCAACCAAGTTCGCCGACTTTGCGGCACTGGCCGATGTGGATGAAAACGTACTGGGTGCCAACGTTGAGAAGCTGGTCAAGAAGCAGGATAAAAAACCGGACGCTTATAAAGATTACCGCAAGGTGCTCGATCGTCAGGATATCGATGCTGTCATGATTGCGACTCCCGATCACTGGCACACCAAAATCGCCGTCGAAGCGATGCTGGCGGGCAAAGACGTTTACTGTGAAAAACCATTGACGCTGACCATCGACGAAGGCAAGCTGATCGAAAAGATGGTCAAGCAGACCGGTCGCGTGTTCCAGGTGGGAACCATGCAGCGATCTGAATCGGGACAGCGGTTCCTGCAGGCGATTGCCCTGATCCGCGATGGTCGGATTGGTAAGGTTCAGAAAGTGACCTGTGGCATCAATGGCATGGAAGGGTCTCCTAAAATTCCCGAAGCGGAAGTTCCGGAAGGCCTGGATTATGAATTCTGGCTGGGACCCGCTCCGAAGGTCGCTTATCGGGCTCTGCCTGAAATGCGTGAAGGTTATGGCGGGGGAGTGCCGCTCTACAGCAACTGCCACTATTCATTCCGTAACTGGCACGAGTATTCCGGCGGTAAGCTGACCGACTGGGGTGCTCATCACGTCGACATCGCCTGCTGGGCACTGGGTGCCACCGATACCGGCCCCAGCAAAATTTCCCCCGTCAGTTACGAACTGCCTGTGGAATACAAAGATGGTTTCCCGGTCGTCAACGATCAGTACAATGCCGCCACGAGCTTCCGTATCAAGGTCGACATGCCTGAAGACGTGGAAATGATTATCACCAGCGAAGGAGATAACGGCATTCTGTTCGAAGGGACCAAAGGCCGGTTCTTCGTCAACCGGGGCAAAATTGTGGGTGCCCCCGTTGAAGCACTGAAAGACAATCCGCTGCCAGACGGTGCGATTGAAGCTGTGTATGGCGGCAAAGTGAGTGAAAACCACACCGCTAACTTCATTGAGGGAATGAAATCCCGCAAGCAGCCGATCTCGGATGTCTGGTCGCATAACCGGATGCTGGAAATCTGCCATCTCTCGAATATCTCCATGCGTCTTGGTCGCGATCTCAACTGGGATCCGAAGAAACGCGAGATCGTCGGCGATGATCAGGCGAACTCATTCCTCTCCCGCGAAAACCGCAAGGGGTATGAGATCAACATGTAATCCCGTTGGATTCAGGGAACAGACTCGACCGGGTTGTGCGTCGCTGCGCGATCCGGTCGAGCGTCTTTCCGTGGATACTTTGTGGATTACGGTGATCTTTCTCCAGATGTTCTCAAGCCATGGGTGGTTCGATGATGCGCGTTCCTGTTGTGAGTGGAATTCTGGTACTGCTGCTGTTCTGTGCCTGGTCTGCAGAAACGGACGTTGAAGCAGCACCGCCGAATATTCTGATCCTGCTGGGCGATGACATCGATCGCGATTCACTGGGCCCGTGGGGTGGTCAGGCGCAGACGCCGCACCTCGATCAACTCGCGCGGGACGGCATGCGACTGGACAACGTGTACTGCAACGTCGCGATGTGTGCTCCCTTCCGTCAGGAACTCTACAGTGGTCGCACTGTCTGGCGGACGCGGGCGATGCCCAATCATTCCAAGTCAGTCAAAGGGACACGGAGTCTGCCGCACTATCTGAAACCGCTGGGTTATCGCGTGGGCCTGTTGGGAAAGCGTCACATCGGACCGAACGAGTGCTATCCCTTCGACAATGTCGGCAGTCTGTCCAAGCAGGAAAATGCGAACCCCCAAGCAGTCAAGCTGGCACGCGAGTACATGACGACCGCCCGCGAGGCGGGTCAGCCTTTCTGCCTGGTCGTTGCCTCGCATGATGCGCACGGACCTTATACAACTGGTGACCCCAGCCGATATGATCAGCAGGGATTATCACTCAACGCCGACACCATTGATACGCGGGCCTATCGCAGAGAACTGGTCCAACATTACGCGGAGATCACCAATCTGGATGATCTGCTGGGACAGCTGCGGACCGTACTGAAGGAAGAACAACTTGCGAACAACACGCTGGTCCTGTTCTGTTCCGAGCAGGGGAATGCGTTTCCTTTTTCCAAGTGGACCTGTTTCGATGATGGGCTGGCTACCGGCGTTGTGGTCTCGCTGCCTGGAGTCATCCCAGAGGGGAAACGCAACTCCCAACTGATGTGGCTGGCCGACATCGCCCCCACGCTGCTCACCGCTGCGGGAAGCCAGCCTGACGATCAGGATTTTGATGGACGCAGTCAGTGGGTCAACCTGACGGGGGGCAACCAGAGGGTGCATGAATACGCCTACGGTGCCTTCACCAACTGCAACATCATTGATAACCGGGAACGGATTTTTCCGATCCGTTCCATCCGCGACCAGCGCTATACGCTGATCTGGTCGCCGCGTGCAGACCAGGAGATCACATCCAATACCACACTGACCCAGGCACTTAAGTGGCTTGAAGCCGGTAACTCACAGGGACGTGCAGACACCGCGGGTTCGTGGGTCCGCAGAGCTCAAAAGACGAAACGTCAGACCCAGGACAGACTGGTGAAGCGACTGCATCATCGTCCGGAGTGGGCGTTGTATGACCGTCAGGCGGATCCGGAAGAGCTGGAGAATCTCATCGATAAGCCGGAAATGGCACCGGTGTTGAAGCGGCTGAAAGGGGAACTGCAAACCTGGCTGCAGCGTTGGGATGATGCGGACCCGGTTGCGACGGAGCGGAGCTTTCTCAAGCAGAAATGAGACGCGGACAGTAATCAAAAAAGGGGAGCAGGCCGTTTGGCCCACTCCCCCGTTCGCGTCAACGTTTCAGGCGTTGATCGTCAGATCTAGCGCTGACTCAGGCTGGCTGTGGGAGCCGCCTTCTTCAGAGCCGGATCCAGGTCGAACCGGTCGAGGTTCATAACTTTGGTCCAGGCGGAGACGAAGTCTTCCACGAACCGTTTTTTACCATCTTCGCTGGCATAGACTTCGGCGATCGCCCGTAACTGTGAGTTTGAGCCGAACACCAGGTCCACAGAGCTGGCTGTCCACTTGACCTGTCCGGTTTTGCGATCCCGACCTTCGAAGAAGTGATCACACATGGGTGACTTCTGCCATTTGGTATCCATGTCGAGCAGGTTCACGAAGAAGTCGTTGGACAGGGTTCCCGGTTGCTTAGTGAAAACTCCCAGCCCTGGAACGCCGACATTCGTATCCAGCACCCGCATACCACCGACGAGGGCCGTCATTTCCGGCGCTGTCAGCGTGAGCAGGTTTGCCCGGTCGACCAGCAATTCTTCAGCCGGCGTCGTCAATCCGTGCGAGTAGTAGTTTCGGAAGCCGTCTGCCTGTGGCTCGAGGGCAGCGAAGGATTCCACATCGGTCATCTCCGGGGTAGCATCGGTGCGACCGGGTGAGAAGGGAACCTTCACATCATGACCGGCGGCTTTGGCGGCTTTTTCCACAGCGGCAGATCCGCCGAGTACGATCAGGTCAGCCAGGGAAACCTGCTTGCCGGTTGTCTGAGCCTTGTTGAACTCCTGCTGGATGTTCGTCAGCGTCTGCAGAACTTTTTCCAGTTCTTCAGGCTGATTGACTTTCCAGTCTTTCTGCGGTGCCAGCCGGATACGTGCTCCGTTGGCACCACCACGATAGTCACTGCCTCGGAAGGTGGAAGCGGAACCCCAGGCGGTAGAGACCAGTTGTGGGACTGTCAGGTCGGAAGCCAGGATTTTCTGTTTGAGTTCTGCGATGTCCTGCTTGTCGACCAGCTTATGATCGACGGCGGGTACGGGATCCTGCCAGATCTGTGCCTTGGGAACTTCAGGACCGAGACAGCGGGAGACGGGCCCCATGTCACGGTGCGTCAGCTTATACCAGGCCTTCGCGAAGGCAGCGGCGAACTGATCCGGATTTTCGTGGAAGCGTTTGGAGATCTTGCCGTAAGCGGGATCCATCTTCAACGCCAGGTCAGTTGTGAACATCATGGGTGCATGTGACTTGGAAGGATCGTGGGCATCGGGAACCGTTCCTTTTGCCGATTCTTCTTTGGGAGTCCACTGCCACGCACCGGCGGGGCTTTTGACCAGTTTCCATTCGTAACCGAACAGATTATCGAAGTAGCCGTTGGACCACTGGGTGGGGGTTGAAGTCCAGGCACCTTCCAGGCCACTGGTGATGGTATCCCCGGCATTTCCTTTACCGTATTTATTCTTCCAGCCGAGTCCCTGCTCAGCGAGACCAGCGCCCTCTGGTTCGGGACCGACATTGCCTTTGGGGCTGGCGGCACCGTGGGCTTTACCGAAGGTATGTCCGCCAGCGATCAGGGCGACGGTTTCTTCATCGTTCATCGCCATGCGACCGAAGGTATCGCGAATGGCGTGGGCAGCTGCCAGTGGATCGGGCTTGCCGGCAGGTCCTTCCGGGTTGACGTAGATCAGACCCATCTGGGTTGCCGCGAGTGGGTTTTCGAGTTTGTCTTCATTCTCGTAGCGTTTACGTCCGAGCCATTCGCTCTCGGGTCCCCAGTAAACATCTTTCTGAGGTTCCCAGACATCTTCACGACCGCCGGCGAAGCCGAAGGTTTCGAAGCCCATGGACTCCAGAGCGACATTTCCGGTCAGAACCATGAGGTCGGCCCATGAGATTTTCTGACCGTACTTCTGCTTGATCGGCCAGAGCAGGCGACGGGCCTTGTCCAGGTTGGCGTTGTCGGGCCAGCTGTTGAGCGGTGCAAAGCGCTGGGTGCCATCTGATGCACCGCCACGTCCATCGGTAACCCGGTAGGTACCGGCACTGTGCCAGGCCATCCGGATGAAGAGGGGACCGTAGTGTCCGTAGTCAGCAGGCCACCAGTCCTGAGAGGTGGTCATCAGCTGTTTGATGTCTTTCTTGACGGCTTGCAGATCCAGTTTCTGAAACTCTTCGGCGTAGTTGAAATCTTTGCCGAGCGGATTACTTTTCTGAGAATTCTGATGCAGAATATCGAGGTTCAACTGGTTGGGCCACCAGTCGCCGATCGACATGTTGCCCGCTGCTGCGGCGGTATTTCGCTGGCCCTCGGCGTGGCCGATGACCGGGCATTTGGCGGCTGCCCCTTCTTTGTCACCTTTCAGTGCGGCCACATGGGAATGCTGTTTGTGAGCCTCTGATTGTGTCTGTTTCGCGTGGGGCGGGTGATTCTGTGCAAACGCAGAACTGGCGACGCATAACACCAGCACCGCGCCTTTCTGTATTGAGCGACCAAAGTAACTAGTCATCACATCTCCTGTCAGTATTTAGAGTGAAATGGAGTGTCCTCGACCGGGACTGTTCCTGCGACACTTTCATTCTAGACGGAGACTGCGATATGTCTAATACATTACCAGCATACATACCATGCACCTCATGCATGGAATTAAATTTTCACAAGTATTTTATATTTAAATACTTATAAACTTTACATCCATATCCTTTTCAGAAATCTGGACCAAAACATGACATCGACATCCAGTGTGAGTGCCCGGTGAGACCGCTTCTGATTCTAGAGTTAATGAGAAATGTCACCGCTGAAAACATAGGCATTATATGGAGTATGGGAGTCCGGCATCGTCTTTGTTGGCTGCCCCCTGACAAACCGGCACAAACGTTATAACTGATCAGATGAGATCAAGCGGAATAAGTTCGGCAGACGATATCAACATTGGTTATGTCCCCTGAACCGGGGCGCACACAAAGCTCTATCCTGATGGAAATTCAATCCCTCAGGAAATGGTTTGCTGATACTTTACGCTGGATCTGACAGACAGATGAAACTGCTTCGCCTTTTAATGATCGCACTGTTGCTGCAACCGTGCCCCGTCTGCTGGGGACATGGTCTGGCCGGCTGCGATGAAGCTGTTTCCACCGCAGGCGAAGTCTGTCTCGCTCCCGCTTCGAATTGCAGTTGTTGCGTACATACCTCGAAGTCGGCAGAGATCCGCAGTGAATCCTCGCATGATGATCACCATGACTGCCCCTGTATCTGTCACATGGCCGATCAGGTTTTTGCACCGAATGCACCAGTAGTGCCACTCATCAGTGTGACACCACTTCCCGGAATTGTGGTCAATCATGATCAGGACGGGGCGCGTTTCACCGTCCTGGATTCTTTCTCCAGGGACACATCACAGACGCCGCTGACGCTCCCCTTGCGTTTATAAATTCTCGTGGCCTGCTCTGCGCAGGCGATCGCTCTGGATGCTGAACCAGAGTTGTCTTTCCGTTGATATACCGAGGAGAACAGCGCTGCGCTCAATCCAGCAGAAGATCTTAGATCTTCACACGGATAACGCATTACGTCCATCGCTGGCTCCTCTCACCAATATAGATTTAATCATTCCCACTACTGACAAGGAAAATGATCGCTATGATGACTCCTTCGATTCTCAGACTGTTCAAAGTTAACGGTATCCGCCTGCTGGCCGCCGGAACTCTGCTGAGTTCTCTGACCACGGTATCGATGGCTGAAGAGGTACCCCGCGTCGCTGCCCTGAGTCGAGCCGAAAGCTCGCGGGCTACAGCTTCGCAACAGAACAAATACACGTTCATCATGTTCTACAAAGACCAGGATGAAACGACGAAAAGCATGTGGAATACGCTGTCGCAGAACCTGAACGGCAAGAAAGAGACGACCTCTTTTGTCGCCGTGAACACCAACGATCCTAAAGAGCAGAAAATCATTGAAGAGTACGGTGTCTCCCGGGCACCGATGCCGCTGACGCTGGCGGTTGCTCCCAATGGTGCCATCACCGGATCGTTCGTGAAACAGATCAACGATGATTACATTCAGCAGGCCTTCGTGTCTGCCACTAAGGCCCGCTGCATGCTGAACCTGCAGAGCCGCAAAATGGTTCTGCTCTGTGTCAATCCCGGTGGCAACACAGGCGTACCTGCGGGCGTAGAGGCATTCAAAGCGATTCCCTGTTACAAGGACGTGGTGGAAGTCGTGACCGTCGACCGTAGTGCACCGGGTGAAGGTGACTTCCTGAAAGAGCTGGAAGTGCCGGCTTCGCAGGAATCTTCAATCGTATTCATGGCGCCTCCAGGTGTGATGATTGGTCAATACAGCGGCAAGGTTACCAGCCAGCAGTTGATCGCCGAGCTTAAAAAAGCGGGCAAAAGCTGTGGCGTGGAAGGCTGTAAGCACTGTAAAGAATAGACCGTCTCACTCACTGAAGGAGGTTTCTCATGACAATGAGCACCATGATCTGGAAAGAACTGAAGGAGCGTCCCACGGCGTTGATTGCCAGTCTGCTGGCGATCATCCTGAGTGTGACAGCGCTGGTGGCGATCCGCAACGTCACGATCTTTTCTGAACAGGAAGTCGCCGGCAAACTCGACGAACTGGGGGCCAACGTGTTGATTCTCCCCCAGGGAGTCACTTTGCAGGACTACTACGCAGCGGACATGCACCAGGAAACGATTCCTGAAGAACACGTGGCCGAACTGGCACTGGCAGGACTTACCGGAGTAGAAGCGATTACGCCGAAACTGTGTGTCCCGACCAAGGTCGACGACCAGGATGTGATTCTGACGGGGATTCTGCCTCAATCAGAAATTCAGAAGATGAATGCCTGGTCGGGGGGCGGAATGCTCTTCAAAAAGCACGAAGGCTGTAAAGCGAAGATCAACGTTGCCGACGAAAACCAGGATTCCCCCGAGGCCCTGGCCGAGCGACGCTCGCTGCAGCATCTGAATAAATCGGAAGTCATTCTGGGATCGGACTTCGCTGCCGCCAACAACCTCAAAGCCGGTGATTCACTGGACCTGCTGGGAGAGTCGTTCAACGTCCTGACTGTACTCCCTGCGACCGGTACTGTGGATGACAGCCGGGTGTTTGCTCACCTGCATACCGTCCAGCGGCTGTCCTCTGCGGGTCCGGTTGTGAACATCATCGAAGTGATGGGCTGCTGCGAGGATGTGGCCAATGGACTGGTAGGCGATCTGTCAGAGCTGTTACCCGGTACCAAGGTGGTCACCATCGCCAACGTGGTCGAGACGCAGGTTTCGATCAACCGGATGATGACGAATCTGTCATACCTGTTCCTGGCAATTCTGATTGCCGTGGGTGGTGCGAGTATGGCCAGCGCGAGTTTCGCAAATGTCATCGAACGCCGCCGGGAAATCGGTACGCTGATGGCACTGGGAGCGACGCCGCGTTTCGTCACGCGGCTCTTCCTGGCGAAAGCAGCGTTGCTGGGTCTGGCCGGTGGGATCTGCGGGTATATCCTGGGCAGCGTGATTGCTGTCTTCCTGGGTCCTGCCTTTGCGGATGTTACCGTCGTTCCGGTCCCTGGTCTGGCACTGGTCGCTGCGACTGTCGCGGTACTGGTTACACTGGCAGCCAGTTACTTTCCGGCACGCCAGGCATCCCGCCTCGATCCCTGTCTCTGTTTCAAGGAGGTCTAACCGCATGTTGAAGTTAGAAAATGTCAAAAAAGTCTACCGCAAGAAACAGGACGAAGTCGTGGCCCTGGATTCCACCAGTGTCGAGATTCCGCGAGGAGATTTTGTTTCGATCATCGGCCCCAGTGGCAGTGGCAAAACGACGCTGCTGTCCATGCTGGGAGCGATGTCCGCCCCTTCCGAGGGACGGATTCTGCTGGACGGGGAATCGATCTACGATCTCCCTGTCGAACAACGGGCCGAAGTCCGTCAGAATAAGCTCGGGTTTGTGTTTCAGACATTCAACCTGATCCCCTATCTGACGGCGATAGAGAATGTGCAGGTCCCCATGATGCTGTCGCAGAAATATAAAACGGAGCGACAGCAGCGGGCCGAGGAACTGCTGGCCACCGTCGGCCTGCAGGATCGTCTGCAGCATAAACCAAGTGAGCTGAGTATCGGCCAGCAGCAGCGCGTGGCGCTGGCCCGGATGCTCGCGAACGACCCTTCGATCATCTTGGCCGATGAACCGACGGGAAACCTTGATCCCGATACCCGGGATCAGGTCCTGTCGTTTTTGCGGCAGTTCAACGAAGAAGGTCGGACGATCATCATGGTTACGCATGACCTCTCCGCTGCGGGATGCGCCCGCAGGACTCTGAAGCTTTCCGAGGGTCGAATTCAATCAGGCACTGAAGAGGATCTGAAGAAATCGGCTTGAAGTTAATCACGATCTGGTAGAAGTGATGCGGGCCCCCTTACAAGACGAGGGGGCCCGTTTTTTTACGTCTACTTCAAGGACGGTCTGTGCATTACTTCGAAGCTTTGAGACCGACCGGTTTGCCGTCGAGCTGCCATTTGGGATCGACTTCGCCCAACAGATGCTGCAGTGCGGTCGCGGTGACGTCCACCAGATAGGCCTGCTGCGAGATTTTACCAGGTGCCACGGAGGGGCCGTGGGCAATCAGAAAGACGCGGCGGATCTCCGGTACATTCAGGCCGTCGCTGTGACTGCGTTTCAAACCGCCATGATCGGTGCAGACGATTGTCAGCCAGTCCTCATGCTTGAAGTTCGGTCGTGACTGTACGGCCTGCATCAGGGAGTTAACGCGACTGTCGATATTCTCAATCGCGGTGATGTACTCGGGCACTTCAGGGCTGAAGCCGATCGCATGGCCGGTGGCGTCGGTCTGATGAAAGTAGACGAACATCGCGGTGGGATCTTCTTCCCGGAGTATGCGGACGGCGGTCTCGGCAATAGTTTTGTCCCGCTCTCCTTCCCGTGCGAGGGCATCGGTGTTGCGGGGATCGGGTGGTTGAACGTAAACGCGGACGCTGTTCTTTTCATGCAGTTCCAGGTTCAGGGCACCCGCTTTGCCGTTATAATTGCCGAAGAGGATATTGCGTCCTTTGTCGGTTGTGCGAAAGCGAGCTTCGATGGTGAAATCAGCATGTGGCAACTGTTTGAGGGATTCGGTTAATGGAATCTGCAGACCGTGGTCTTTCCCGCCATTATGGGGCAGATCGAGGACCTGTGCACCAGAGTCGGCAGCGTCTTCAAAGCGATATTCGGCAACCAGGCCCTGGCGATCGGGAGTCGCACCGCTGGCGGCCTGTGCGATCTGTGTATCGGTTAACGACCGGTTCCAGAGTCGGATGTCGTCGAGTTGACCGTGAAAGCAGGTCGGACCGGTGCGGGAATCCCGGCCGAGAAAATAGAAGTCGCCGCCGAGCGTATAATCGAGGTCGACGCCTGAGAGCGAACCGATTTCTTTGCCGTCCAGATAGAGTTTCAGAGTGTCTTTCTGACGGGTGGCGAGCAGGTGATGCCATTTGCCGTCGCGGGTGTCGATGTTGAGTTTATCACCAGAGACGCGGAGGTCTGCGATCTGCTGTTTACTGCGGGGAAGCGGGAAGACCTGAGCGACATCGGCCTCGGAGAGAATGTGTTCGTGAATGGGATCCCAGGAGACAAGCGAGACGGTTTTCGCATCGGGCCGCTGGCGTTTAAGGCGTTTGAAAAAGTGGGGGAAGAGTTCGTAGTTTTTCCCTTTGAAGCTGTTGTCGTGCACGCCGTGCTTGTCCGCCCAGACGCCGGTGAGGATGCTCGACCAGCCGGGACCGCTGATGGTATCGTTCTTCTGATAGCGCGTGCCCAGAATATTGGCATCGTCGGTGAAGGCGCCTTCTTTAATCAGTCTGTCGAAGGTGGGGGTCTTTGCTTTCAGCAGGGCGTCGGGGCGGGTGCCGTCCATACCGATAATGAGGACATGCCTGTTGGATTGATCGGCGGGTTCTTTCGCCTGAACTGTCTGCAGAAATAGAGATGCCAACAGGCAGCAGAGCAGACCGGCACAGAAATTTGAGCGGTTCATCACATTCACTTTCATCAGAAGACAGAGAAGGACTGACGGTCAGCGCACTGCTGTACCTCCAGAGCATTCCTCAGTATAGAGAGAGTGCCCGGCGGAATTCAATTAAGAGGAGATGAAGCTATGGTTAACCCGGCCCCTCAATGATATGGGAATTGATTCTTGCAGTAAGCAGATTCAGACATTATTGGTCTGTGGGTTTAAGCGTGACGCCGGCTCCGATTACGGCGACCCAGGGATTGGCTTTGGTCGGTTCCGTCGCGATCACCCAGATTTGTGCCTCTCCCTTTTTCAGAGCACATGTGGTAAAGACCGGGGATTTCTTCGGCAGGGTGCCGCTCCAGCCAGCGGCCATCAGTGCGTCGACTACGGCCTTGCCCACCGCGAATGCGGAACCCGATTTGACCTGCATCCGCAGAGCGTACGGTTTTTCCTGCTGCACTTTAAGACTGTCTTTCGTCAGAACTGCGACTTCCGGTTTTTCGCCTTTACGATACGTGGCTTTGCGCCCCTCTTCTTCGTAAGCGAGAACTTCATCTTCCGCCACTTCAACGGCGGTCTGATGTTTGATTCGTACGCGGGTACGGCCTTCAAAATCGTGAGTGGTGATTGTAATCATCTGCTGTCCCGGTTTACGGAAGATGGTGAACTTCTTCCATTTGATGGCAACCGGCGCATCGGTTGTGGCCTTCCAGTCCTCGGTCGCCAGGGCCTTGCGATAAAAGTCGGTCACGGCCTCAAGAGTGGCATTTGTATCGAAGGACAACTCGGAGGTCATATCGGTGTAACGAAAATCGATGGCATCCGGGAAGGCCGGCAGAGCGAGTGAGAGCAGCGAACTGGTATAAGTAATTGCGGTTTTGCCTCCCTGGCCTTGTGCACTCATGACATTAACCATCACCAGTACCGCATTCTGACGATAATAGGCCGTAGTACTGGCACTGCCGTAGGGGGTCCAGCCTGCTTTCAGCATCAGATCGTGGCACTGCTCGGCCGTCTCTTTCACGGGGGCTTCGGTTGTGTACATGATGGTCGCTGGAAACGCATAGACCTGCTTCGCTCCCTTGGGGACCGGCAGGGCAGTCAGCGGAATATTGCCATAGCGTGAGAAGTTTACGTTCACAGGACTGGTAGGAGCAGGCTGCATGACCGAGAGGTTGAGGTGGAAATCACCATGTGTGAACTCAGCGCCGGCGAACGGTCCTTCGCGACGGCTGCCTGCTACTTCTTTCCATCCCCGCCCGGTCAGTTCTTTGACGTTGAAGTCGAAGATTTCTTTGAGAGGCTTTTGGACTGTGTAGCTCAATGTTGCCATTCTGCGGGGGCCCTGCGTCGTGGCATCGGCGGGTAAGGGGAATGTGGCCAGGTCGAGAACGGCTTCTGCTTCAGCGGGGGTTGCCGCTTTGCCCGGGGTTTTCGCGGGTGCTGCTGTCAAGCAGCTGGCTCCAGCTATGAAGAGAGTTGAGAGCAAACCAGATACAACAACCAGAATGAGACGGGGGACGCGCATTTCACAGGTACTCCAACGGGTGATTCCTGACCTGAAATCCTTCGCGACTGCGTTTTCGGTTGTTGTCTCAGCGAGCTGTTCTCTGGAAAACGGAGGGAAAGAGACGCCTGTATTTTACCGATTCTCATCTGAAAAACGCCAGACTGAAATCATGAGGATATAAAAAGCCGACCATCCCAGGCGGTTGAGTTTAAGGAAAGCCGTATTTAGTTGATCATGGGTTTGAACTAGTTGAAACTCGTAATAAGCGTGCTAAACCGTTTTAGACCTTCAGATCATGATCACAAATAGTAACTCTCATCCAAACTCAGCTTTTGACAGAGATCTACGAATTCCTGTTGATGATCCAGATCAATATCGATATTTTCATCAGCGATACGACTGGAAATAAACTCCATGCAGACTTTCATTTCCCCCACACGAAGCAGATCTCTCAATGTATCTTGTCTCCATTGAGTTTTAAATTCGATATAATCGATTAATGCTGCGATTCTCACCTGAAGACGCTCAATGTCAACCGGTCCGATAAAACTCAATTTGGATCCCCTTTATTTTGAAACTTCAATATCCTGTTAGTAGCATTATCGATTCAAATAATTAAAAGAGCTGGACACATCCGGCACTTAACAGGTTCACTCAAACGTCAGCGTGACCTTATCAATCATTGGTTTTGACTTGTTGGCGGTCGTGTCTTTCAGTTTCAGCTCAAAGCCGAATCCATAACCGGCGGGTAAACTGGTCAGATCGAGTTGAGCCGGTGTTTTTTTGACGTGTTTGGAGAGGCCGGGCGTGTAGTCGTAGGTTTCTTTGACTTCCTGCCAGTCGGTCCAGGTATCGAGTTTACCGTCGTTGTCGGTATCAACGCCGACACGAGCCTCGACCTGTTCCACCCAGGGGCCGGGGCTGGTAAAATCGGTTTTCTGCTGGGTGAAGAGATAGAAGCGACCTTCGGCAAAGCCGATATCGGGGTCGGGGTGTCCTTCGCCGATCTTGTCGCACCAGGCGAAAGGTCCGTCAATACTGGGACTCGTGAACCAGGCGACGCTCATGTGTCCGCCGCCAGCGGGATCGTAATCGCCGAAGAGGTAGTATTGTGAACCGACGCAGATGGGGGCCCAGTCACCATAGGCTTCCTGTTCGGGCTCGTGAACGTGGTATTTGCCGATGTTGGTGTTCCAGTCGGGATGCTGCAGCCAGTGCGGGTGTTTGTATTCGGCGATTTTGCCGGTGTCCTTCGTGCGATTGTCGACAGGCGGGGCGAGGAACTTCCAGTCTGTGACGCCATCTTCGCTGACCGCGTGGGCAGCCAACGGGGAGTCCCAGGAGCGTTTGCTGGCGTTGATGGGGCTCCAGTCTTCGAGGATCACGTGGAAGCGTCCCTGCTTATCGCGAATGAAGCCGGCGTCGGAACCGTGCGAGGGATCCTTGACGGCCAGGCCCATGTCTTTACCGGGTTTCCCGTCGGTGAGATCTTCGTCAATGTAGACGTGCGGGTCCTGGTCGTTGGGGTAGTCGTAATAGATGTAGACTTTGCCGTCTTTATACTCGGCGCTGGTCACCCAGCGGGAGAAGGCTTCGGTGACGGGACCGTGGTGTACCCAATTGACCATGTCGCGGCTCTGCCAGGCGTGATAGCCGCCAAGCCCCTTGTTGAGTCCCCCCGGTGCATCAAACTGATGTTTCCAGGGAGTGGTCTGCAGCTTGACGTCGAACCCGTCGAGTTGAGCGGGTTCGGGTTGGAAGCCCTGCTTTTTCTTCACGCCGCCGTAACGTCCGAAGACCCAGTAATTATCAGGACCGATGGGCAGAAAGACGGGGGCATCCTGCAGATTGACGGGGCCGAGGTTCGCCACGGGGTCCCAGTTCTGCCAGAGGGGAGACTGCTGGACAACCAGCGATTTCGCTTTGTGTTGCTTGTCAAAGCGTTTGACTTCACTGACAAAGGTGGCTTTGCTGTCTGTGGGAACCGCGGTGCCGTCTTTGAATTCCAGGTGCGTCTGATAGTTGGCTGCATCCGTCCATTGCTGTTGTGTGTCGATCACCCAGTCTTCAGCGACGGCAATTGTCGTAAGTGAAAGAGAGAGCAGGGAACTGAGTATGAAGCAGGCTGGATGTTGTGGCATGGTTCTGGTTTCCGATGAAGTTGCGCGATTTGTTATTCAGCGAATCGTCGACATAAAACGATCGACACGATGCAGACCAGGGAGACTTTTTACAGTAGCTTCCCAGTGAAGCGATTGCAACCTGGTATTTATGTGATTCCCTGAGCTCGCTCGGTCAACGATGTAGTTTCAGAACGCATCACAGGAACGCAACAGGCCATCCTCCCTGAATGTGAGAATGGCCTGTTTCTGCTGTTACGAAATCAACCTCATCTCAATGCGGCGATTCATACTGAATTTCAAAATATTAGAATTCTCCGATTACTTCGCCTCCCTTTCGAGAAAGCAGAGCCGCGAACGTCACGACGTTGATGTTTTCAGAAACGAATCGGACAGATCCGTCTACCAGTAAGAATTGCGCACCGCCGGTGTGGAAACTGTGAAATTCCTGTCCAAAATCGCAACCGAGCTTTCCAGGCGGATTGGCTGTACCACCGAATGTGATGCAGGATTGCCATTGCGTATCACCCACAGACGCATAGCGACCGTTAACCGGCGCACTCTGGTCGAAAACATTCTTGTGGCCTATCCAGATGGCATGCAGGGCATTGGGTGCTTCGCCAACCAGAATCGTGTTCGTTGTGCCATCGGTGACATCTCTCATACGGACGCTGGGTGCTCCCAGTAACGGAAACATGCCCCGGTATGCATCCGCGCCCGTACCTCCATAGTTATTTTGACAGTTAGTTGCTGGGAAGCAGCGCAGCCCCCGTTCCCCCCAGTTTCCGCCGTAGTCAGTGCGGGCGAACCTTTCGGGCGCTGAAGTCTGGTCGCCGTTAGGCTTAAGAAGCTCAGGCGAAGGCACAGATGGGCAGAGGTAAACCGACAGAACTGTCTGGCCGACGGGGACGTTGTCGGGATGCACGTACCATTCATTCTGATTGATCTGATGAAACAGGTTGGCCTGATCCAGGCCGGGAAGAATGGCCGCCCCCCAACTGAGCGTCAATGCAGTATCTTTCAGCGCCGGATTACTGGCATTGGCTGCCGACATAAAGCCACCGTAGCCTCCCTTGGGAAAGACCTGGTGCGTATCGTGGTAGTTATGCAGTGCGATTCCGATCTGTTTCAGATTATTTTTGCACTGCAGACGGCGTGCCGCTTCACGAGCCTGCTGTACCGCAGGCAGCAGGAGAGCAATCAAAATCGCGATAATGGCGATAACGACCAGCAGTTCGATCAACGTAAAGCCGGTCGTCTGCGCAGGGGGAGCGTGGCGCCAGAGATGGCGCGACTTAAAACGGAACATGGAATATACCTTTCGGCGCAAGGCTTCAGGTCTTCGAGGCTCTCATGGAGACCGACACCGGATCTCAGGAACATGACGCCTGCTGATGAATAAGACTGAAGCAGTGCCAGCGTATTCCTGCCGGGCCGTATTCTGACTAACGAGTCAAACAATCTAACCAGCGCCTTCCCATGAAACGGATTCACAGTGGCATCAATGCTGGTGATCTCCTCGCATACAGCGGCGGTCCCGTGCCGGATTCTCACCGGCTTCCTGTTCGATTCTGAGATCGAACGCCCGACAGAACATCGCAGGCGACAACTGTAGTTACTACCAGTGGGAAACACAATGTTGCAGATCTTGTTTCCATGAAGGACTTAATGCGTTCAATCAAAGACAACGACATTGAACAACTTCGCTTACAGCTCTAATTTATGTAAGCACACTCGCGATCTATACCAGGATGCTTTGTTGTTGAGCTGGTGTCTGCGTAGAGTTAGAATCGAAGGTTGAGTGATCATTAATCAACTTTGCCTTCTCGAGAGGTTTATCATGTATCGCAGCCTGCTGTGTCTGACCATGTTACTGTTACTGATTCAGCCCGCGATGGCGGAAGAGCGCCGTCAGCCGAACATCCTGTTCATCCTGGTGGATGACCTGGGCAAGGAGTGGATCAGCAGTTACGGAGGTGAGGGAGTCTGGACGCCGGCCATCGATCAGCTGGCGACGACCGGGATGAAGTTCAACAACGCGTGGTGTATGCCGCAGTGCACGCCGACGCGAGTGACGCTGCTCACAGGTCAGTATCCATTTCGGCATGGCTGGACCAATCACTGGGATGTGCCCCGCTGGGGCGCGGGTGCGCATTTTGATCCGAGTTTGAATACGACGTTCGCCAATGTGCTCCGCGACGCCGGTTACAAAACGTGTGCAGTGGGGAAGTGGCAGATCGACGATTTTCGTGTGGAACCGAAGGCGATGGAGGAAGCGGGCTTTGATGACTGGTGCATGTGGACGGGGTATGAAGCAGATAACCCGCCGAGTGCCGAGCGGTACTGGAATCCCTATATCAATATCAAGGGGAAAGGGAGCAAGACCTTTGAAGGTGAATTCGGCCCCGATATTTTCTGTAATTACCTCGCGGACTTCATTCAGAAACACAAAGACGAGCCGATGCTGCTCTATTATCCGATGGTGCTGACACACAGTCCGCTGACGACGACGCCCGACAATAAACAGGATTTCGAAAACGACAACGACCTGGATCAAAGTGAGCGAAAGCAAAAGATGTTCGCCGGTATGGTGCGTTACACCAACAAGCTGGTCGGACGGTTGCTCATTGCGCTGGACGCTGCCGGGGTGCGTGAGAATACGATTATCGTCTTTACCACCGATAACGGTACCGGCGGCCAGAGCAACAAACGCCATGGTCGTATGGTGCGGGGTGGTAAGACGAAGATGACCGAACAGAACGGGACTGCGATGCCGTTCATCGTCAACTGCCTGGGTACAGTACCCGCGGGTGTGGAGACGGACGCCCTGATCGACTTCACCGATATTCTGCCCACGTTTGCCGAACTGGCGGGAGCCAAGTTGCCGGCGGATCGCGTGGTGGATGGGAAATCGTTCGCGCCGTTGATTCTGGGTAAGACGCAGACAGGGCCGCGCAACTGGATTCTCTCGATGGGTGGCGGACCGGCGGCGCTGCGTGACGGACGCGTTCAGCCCGCGCTGGATTACGACGACCGTGTGATTCGCGACAAAGATTATAAGCTGTGGATCAATGCGAAGGGGAAACCGGTCAAGCTGTATCAGATCAGCGGCGACGCGTGGGAAGAGAAGAACCTGATCGACTCTGATGATCCAGAAGACCAGGCTGCTTTGAAACGGCTGACCGAGATCGCAGACCAGTTCCCGGAAAAAGATGCTGCTCCGCGGTACGAAAAGAATCCACCACAGAAGTGGGATCAGAAACCGGGAATTCCGGGCGGGGGGTAAAAGGAAAAAGGGGAAGGCGGAAACAAAGAGGTAAATGGTTCAGACAGTCTATTTTATTCAGAGTGCAGAATGATAAATTATGATAAAGAAACACTGACGTTTCTCTGTGAAGATCAATTCAGTTTTCCGATTGTGTTTGAGAAACTGAAAGCTCTCTTTATAGATTTTCCAAAAACAATTTTTGGAGTTGTATATGCATCATGCGTTATATGCTTTATTTCCCTCAGATATTTCCCTAATAACATCATAGCGTTTATAGTCGTTGCTTTGCTGCTTTTCGGTGTCATCTCACTCCCCAGCAGTTTTAGCGAAATTCGGACTATCGTAGAAATATTTCTTATTGCCATTGCCGGCATTGCTGCACTCTTATTTGTAGCGATCATTCTCTTGATCTTTATCCCCCCGGAAGTCTCTTTTGAAAAGGAGAGAATTAAAATTGGGGGAAAATCCATCAAATCAAAAGAAATTATCCGGATTCAGATTACTGAGACCCCAAAGTCATATCACATCATTCTTCATTACAGGGATTCAGACGCCAAATCTGATTCTCAAGACACTTTATACCTTGTAATTAATGAATCCACCAAAGAAAAGTTGAGTAAAATGAGTGCCTGGTGTGAGCAAAGATCGACCCAGGTTGAGATAGCTTCAAACAGAATGGATTCCCTTAATACTGATTAAAAGAGATTAAAACTACATGACGAGTACGGAATTCTGGTTAACGCCGCTGATCCTGTTGCCGGGGGTGGCGTTGCTGATTGGTTCGACTTCGGCCCGCTTTGGTCAGATCCATACCGAGTTTCACCATCTGCTGGATCACCCCGATGCGGGGGCGCAGATTCTGTCACGCAATCTGCAGCAGCGGGCGCGGCTGTTCCGCGATGCGCTGGCGAGCCTGTATGTCAGCGTGGGACTGTTTTCGCTGGGAAGTCTGCTGGGGGGTGTTGTGAATCTCTGGCGGCCGCAATCGCTCTGGTTTGTGGGCGGGCTGATCATCGTCGGCATCGGCTGCGTGGTGTTCGCCTCGGTGCAGCTCGTGCGTGAATCGCTGTTGAGTCTGAATGTGATCGACGAACATCTAGAGCGAATCGAGCGTGATTGTAAGCGGTGAATGGTGCTAAGTTAGAACGGCGACGCCTGAACCAGGAATCATCCAGAAAGATATCGAATGAAAAAGAGTGAGGCTCAATCACTAAATAACTTTAGTGAAATGCACGCAATCAAAGAGGCAATTGCAACTAAATATCCTCCCACGAGATCTCTGACTGAGACGAGACGCATTCGCTGGGGATTTTCCGGAGCCTTCGTTGAATTATATCAAGAATGGCTCGCAGACGAGGCGTTTGTTCCAATTGGGTTGTTTAAAACAACTCCAGTCAGGCCCCGGGTAAATAACATTCCTGATTTTTATTGCTCTGCTTATTATCATCCCCAGGAACAAATTGAGGCCCTGATCTACAAAGGGGGAGGTCCAGCAGGAATTGAATTCGTACGTTATAACGCGGATTCAACCATAACCATTACAACAATGGATATGCAGATGTTGACACCGGCTACTACGCCTGATTTTTATCACCGCATCGGACCTGAACCAGACCCTGAGTCACTACAAGAGGTGGAAGACTATCTTACCGTTTTTCGAGAAATGCTG
This sequence comes from Gimesia chilikensis, assembly GCF_007744075.1. Lineage (NCBI taxonomy): Bacteria > Pseudomonadati > Planctomycetota > Planctomycetia > Planctomycetales > Planctomycetaceae > Gimesia > Gimesia chilikensis. The sequence goes on from NZ_CP036266.1 coordinate 6,708,895, forward strand.
GAGGCGATTCGTACGGAACCCCTGCCTGAATGTGGATGTCTCGAACTCAACTCAGAGGAGTTTCTGCAACGTTTTGAGAACCGTTATGCACGTCTGATGGAAGAAGTCGATCAGAAAATTGACTCCCTTCTTGAATCATCGAAACCAGTTGGAAAACGATTTTGTTTATTCATTTTTGTTCTTAAAGAACCTATGGAAAAAGTTTTAAAGCACAATATTCACGAATTTAAAGGCTTTGAATTTCATAATATATCTGCAGAGCAGCTTATTCAAAAAATCGGTATTTCATTCGATATCATGTGTTACAAGCACCTGGAATTTGCGAAAGCGATTACCCCCGTATCATACATGCAGCAGGGTGTGGATGCCGCATTGGAATATTTTTTCGGGAACTGGTGGCAAGAGGGAACAGGTTATGAAGGGCTGAGTGAGTCTGAGAAAAACAGGGAATTACACTGGATTGAACCCTTCGTACATGGAATGCTGTTCATATTGCTTTTGCAGAGGTGGGATGATCTTTCGAAGCTCTGTTCCTGGTTACATGCGGATATTGAAATTGAGGATACGACAGACTTTGAAAAAGAAGTTCTCCTGTTCTTCAAGCTGGTAGCATCGAGCCTGCTTCCGGAACCATTGGCCGGGCTGGATGAAATCAGATCAAGCATCGAGCGTTGCAGACTGAAGCGGCCAAAGCTGTTATTGAAAATCTGGGACGCCATTGAAGCGATGGATCAAAGTGCGTATGAACAATCGATGGATGAGTCTCTGACTCTCTATTTAGAGTCGGTTGAATCTTACATCAAAAAAGGGCTGTTCCAATTCTGTGTCGCAGAATTTCAGTCGGTCTTATGCCTGATCGCTTTGAAGAAAGGTCTCGCATTTCCAAAGTTACCCGAAAAATCAGCGGCTGCTCTGGTGACCAGAGAAACGCTCGGTCTTTCATAGAAGGAATCTTATGAGTTACAGCCTTGTGGTTTATCTTGTGGACCAGGATCAAATCAGCCCCCTCATTAATTCAAAAGACTCTGACTTATTCCAGCGCCTGAAGGAACATGTTCTGGATGACCTTGATGAGGATGAATGGGAGGACGAAGATTTTAACCTCAAAGCAGGTTTAGAGCATCTGGTGTTCGGTGTGCCCATCAGTGAAGATGATCTGCATATGGCAGGTTATGGTCTGGAAAAGCTCTGTCATTTTGCTGGTGGCGAAATGCTGGACACCGACCGGTTCGACTCAATTCATTATGGCTTTCTGGAGAACGTAAAGTGCGTTTTACCGCTCGTTGACCGTGGTGCTCCCTTTGCAATAACCGCCTGGGATGATTTCCCCTATGTGGGCTATCTCACCCGCGATGAATGCAGGAAACTCAGCGCCGAGACAGAAGAGCTGGATCATCCTGACCAGCAAATACTGCTGGCTCAAAATGACTTTTTTAAATGGGTCGATGCAGCGGCAGATAAAAATAAAGACCTGATTGGATTTTATTATTGATCGATCATAACGGTGTCAGCAAATGTATGGCGTGAGACCTGCCGTGTTTTGATTGAACCACGAAAGGCACGAAACGGTCAGCGACAGAAAGCGGACTTCAACGTCATTGCGTTACTTCTCCGCCGGAAACTGTTTCATTAATTCTGTGGCGGCTTGCTGTGTGGCTTTCCAGTCGCCGGTTTCCTGGGGGATGGCTTTGACGATGACGGTGAAGTCGAGCTTGTCTCCCTGTTTGAAAGCCTGGCCGTCGTTGTGGCGGAGGTAGTACTTGTGGTAGCGGTCGAGGTCCCAGATCATGCTGGCACTTTTGTTGCCGGTGATGACACGGGGGGTGTAACAGAGCACGCTGAGCTGTTCGGCCGGATTGAACTGGGCGACCCAGGATGTGTCCTGACTGACGGCCATTTTCTTTGAGTGCGAGAGCGGGCCGGTTTCGATGGTGCCGTCGGGGAGGCGGGCCATCCATTTCGTGGAGCTTGGCGGGAAGCAGTGCATGAAGTAATAGAGCAGGTCGAGCTCGCAGTCTGCGAGGGCTTCCAGCTGTGTGCGTTCGAAGACTTCGGAATTGGTGACCGTGGTTTCGGCGCGGACTTTGAATTTCCAGATCGTGGATTCCTTGATGAACTCAATTCGCTGGCCTTTGATTGTCTCGCCGGTCTTCGTGATGGGAACTTCTTTGCCGTCGACAATGAGCTGTAATTTGTGAACGACCTCGCGGCCTCCTTCTTTGTGGCCGGTGCCCCACCACTGTTGTCCCTTGGGACGCATGACAGTGCCGTACTGTCCGTTGTTGAGACCGAACTCGTGCCCTTTATAAAACATCTTATCGATGGTCCAGCCACTGGCGGCGTCCATGGGGATAGTGTAGTTGTCTGTCTCGAGCGTGAGGAAGCCGGTTTCGGGAACGCCGGGATCGTAAAGACGGTCCGGGCCCTGATCGGCGGCCGGTAACGGGCTGACAGAGAGGAACAGAAGGGAGAGACAGCAGGCGAGCAACGGTCGGGCGAGCATCATTTCAAACTCTTTTCAACAGGCGGTTGACAGGTGTTTCGCCCGTGAATGCACCGGCGAAAATTCAGATTCATGCGTGATAACTTAACGTTGTTTATGATATATTGAAAGTGATTCATAAAGGTACGATTTTAATCCAGCGCTGCATAAATTTGAATGAAACGAGGTAGATATGTGGAATCCGCCCCTCTCGCGACGTGGTTTTCTATATGCAACAGGCGCGGCCTGCTGCAGTGCGTTTTTGCCTGTGAGTGCAGCCGCTGATCCGGCGCAACAGGCGAAGAAATATAAGAAGCTGGACTGCCATCTGCATATCAACCATAAGGGACGCACGATTGAAGATACGATCAAGCATATGGATAACACCGGAACGGAGAAGGCGTTCATCCTGCCTTTAGAGACGGGAGAAGGGGGCGTGACGCTAAGGACCGAAACCGTGCTGCATGCGTTTCACCAGTACCCGGAGCGTCTGATTCCTTTCTGCCAGACCGATATTCGTCAGCCGGATGTGATCGAGCGGATTCGTGCTTACCACCTGCTCGGCTGCCGGGGGATCGGCGAACAGAAGGAGCATCTGCCTTTAAATGACAAACGGGTGGAAGCAGTCATCGCGGAGTGCGACGAACTCAACTGGCCGATCACTATTCATTTCCAGGATGACAAAAAAGGATTCAACCAGGGGATCGAACAATACCTGGAACCGTATCTGAAGAAATACCAGCGGGTGCGGATCATCGGGCATGCTCAGTCCTTCTGGTCACATATCAGTGCCGATGTTCCATCGCCGGATAAGACACTCTATCCACGGGGACCAGTCAAGCCGGGTGGTCTGCTGGATCATCTGCTGAGCAATTATCCGAACCTGTATGCGGACATGTCCGCCGGCAGCGGGTTTAATGCGCTGGCGCGGGATGAAGAATTCACCGCCGGTTTCCTGGAACGGCATCCGAAACAGATGCTGTTCGGCAGCGACTGTCCCTGTAGCGATGGTCGCGGTGGCGAGTTCAATGGTGTCTGTTACAGCACGCGTCTGCAGGAGTTCCTCGTGCGGATGGTGAAAGATGAAGCCACGCTGCAGGATATCTTCTACAACAACGCCGAACGCGCCTTGAACGGGAATGCGTGAGTGGGAAGGGAAAGCTGATGCGAAGTTTATGCCTGTCATTGCTGACGGGGGTGATGCTGTTACAGACTGCGATGGTGGATGAGAAAGCGGCGGACGCACTCTCATCGTTTCAGGTCAAGCCGGGATTTCGTGTTGAACTGGTGGCAGCGGAGCCCTTGCTGCGGGATCCGGTGGCGCTGGCTTTTGATGAAAACGGTCGGATGTTCGTGGTGGAGTATCCGGAATACAACCAGCAGTTCGCGAAAGACAAACAGCCGGTAACGGGCAGCGTGCGGATGCTGGAAGATACCGACGGGGACGGGCAGTATGACAAGAGCACGGTGTACGTCTCGGACCTGGCGGCGCCGTCTGCGGTCGCCTGTTACAACGGGGGGCTGTTCGTGGCAGCCGCTCCCGACCTGCTGTTCTGTAAGGATACGGACGGGGACGGAACAGCCAATACGCGGGAGGTAGTCTTCACCGGCTTTCGTCGCCTGGAAAACAGAACCGATCCGTCATTGAATACGCTGCTCTGGGGACTCGACAACCGGTTTCATGCCTGCACCAGTTATTCCGGTTCGGAAGTCCGAGCGGTGAAACATCCGGAGGAGCCGGCCCGCTCGATCAGAAATCGCGGGTTTCTGTTTGATCCGCGCACGCTGCGGTTCGATCTCTCCAGCGGCGGCGGACAGCATGGTCTGGCGATCGACGACTGGGGGCAGGAGTTTCTGTGCAACAACAGTTCGCCCGTGAAGATGCTGATGTACGATGATCGCTACCTGGCGCGGAATCCCTATCTCAAGGCGCCGGCTCCCGCGGTAGAAATCACCGAAGGGGGGAAGCATACGCAGCTGTTTCGCATCAGCCCGGAGGAAAACTGGCGGCAGGAGCGGACCCGCCTGCGAAACGAAGGCAAATTCCGGGGAAGCAATGAAGGGGGCAAATCGTCCGGCTTCTTTACCTCTGCGACGGGCGTGACGATTTACCGGGGCGATGCCTGGCCGGCCGAATATCGGGGAAGCGTGTTTGTGGGTGAGCCCGCGAATAACCTCGTATTTCGGGGACAACTGGAGCCAGACGGCGTGGGTCTGGTGGCCCGACGGGCGGATGCAGGTCGTGAATTTCTGGCCTCCACAGATACCCGGTTTCGACCGGTGCAGTTCGCTAACGGGCCAGATGGTAATCTGTATGTGATCGACATGAACCGCGACCTGATTGAAGGAGCAATGTTCCTGCCGCCCGAGTTACTCAAAAAAGTGAATGTCAACGGCGGTGATCAGCGGGGACGGATCTATCGGATCGTGCGGGAAGACTTTGAACATTCGTCGTTACCGCAATTGGGTAAGGCGACGACGACGGAACTGGTGCGACTGCTGGCCCATCGGAACGGCTGGCACCACGATACCGCGGCCCGGCTGATCTACGAACGACAGGATCAGGCGGCGGTTCCCCTGTTGAAACAACTGGCTGCTGAGTCCGATTATCCTGTGGCCCGGATGACGGCCCTGTATGCACTGGAGGGACTTGAGGCACTCGACGAAGCGAGTCTGCTGCGGGCCCTGAAAGATGATGTACCTGAAGTGCAGGTGCATGCGCTTCGGCTGGCTGAGCAGCGGGTACGGGAATCAAAAGCCGTGCGCGATCAACTGCTGGCGATGGGTGAAGCCCCTGCCCTCAAGGTTCGCTATCAGCTCGCGTTTTCGCTGGGAGAACTGAAATCAACGACGGAGCGGAACGCAGTGTTAGCGTCGCTGGCGATGCGGGATGGTCAGAACCAGTGGATGGAACTGGCGATCTTGAGCTCCTTAGCAGAGGGGGCGGGGACCGTGTTTCAGCGGCTGGCCCGCGAGGAGGCGTATCGTCAATCCAAGATGGGCACACGAATGCTGACCGCACTGGCGCGACAGACGGGGGCTGCGGGTCGTCCGCAGGAAACAGAGGTTGTGCTTAACAGTCTGATGAAATGGAGCGCTGCTGAAGAGCAACAGGCAGCGGTGCTGCTGACGTTAATGGAAGCACAGCCGGAAAAGATGCGACGGACGTTTCTGAATCGGCACCAGGCTTCACTGAAACCGATTATGGGACGAGTGCTGGATGAGGCCCGGGCAGCGGCACTCGACACGCGAATGCCAGTCAAACAGCGACTGACGGCGATTGAGCGGCTGGGGTTCGCTCCCTACGCGGAAGTACGGGATGTGTTCAGCGAGTTACTCGAACCTCAGCAGGTGAACCCGGTGCAGGTCGCTGCGATTGTTCAACTGGGACAGTTTCCGGATCAGGAGATCGCTGCGTTGCTCATCAGTGGCTGGCCGAAGATGACACCGGAGTTGAGAACCAAAGCCGCAGAGACGCTGCTGTCGCGTGCTGCCTGGAGCGAGGCACTGATCGATGCGATTGAAGCCGGAAGCATCGGTCGCGGGGACCTGAGCCCGGCACGGGTGGATCTGTTGAAACAGCATCCGGACAAACGGCTGGCCGATCGGGTCAAGCAACTGTATGCAGATCGTTCGCTGGCACGACGGGACGAGGTGGTTCAACAATACCAGTCCGCTCTGAAAACGGACGGTGATGTCGCCTCGGGTAAGGCGGTGTTTAAAAAGGTGTGTTCGGCCTGTCATCGTCTGGAAGGTGTGGGGACTGCGGTGGGCGCGGATCTGAAGGCGATTCGCGATCGTGGAAAGGCGGGAGTGCTGTTGCATATTCTGGATCCGAACCGCGAAGTGAAGCCGCAGTACATGAGTTATACGCTGGTGCTGGAGAGCGGTCAGGTGCTGTCGGGAATGATTGCCGACGAAAGCGTGAACAGCATCACGGTCCGCAAACCGGACGGTACGAGTACGACGGTGCTGCGGATCAATATCGAAGAGATCCGCAGTTCAGGACTCTCCTTCATGCCCGAAGGTCTGGAGAAACAGATCGACCAGCGTGCGATGGCTGACCTGCTGGCGTACCTGATGAGCCTGCAGGCTGATGCTGCGGACGCGGGGAATTGAATTCGCAGTGCTTCCGTACTCCCATCAGGGGGGCCACTATTTCGGATAGGTGGAAGGGAGCTGTGCGGGGGGTGTGGCGATCAGGTCATCCAGAGCGGGAATTTTCTGTGCAGCCCAGCTTTCTTTGCCGAGCTGCATCACGGCTTGCACCTGTTCTGCGGGAATCCTTGTCTGATCGCCGACTTCCAGAGGGTCATAATGAAACAGGTAAAGACGCGATGCGAATTCTGCGATCGGCAATGAAGATTCGCCGTAGACTTCACCGGCTCCATTGGTCGAGACGACGACACCATTCCCCAGATCCTGACCGCTGTCGTTGTTGGGATTGAAAAAGTAGACACGGGTGACGCCGGTCTGATCGATGGCGACCCGTAAGAGCGTAATCGCATGCCAGCCGACAAAGCGGGCCAGTGAATCGGTCATCGCGAGTCCGACGGGTTGCGGATGAATGACCGGATTGCCGCCATTGTAGACGGGGTGATAACAGGCGTAGAACAGGCGAACAAAGGTTTCATACTCGTGCAGTTTTCCGTGCGCGACATCGACGGCGATAGCAAAGCCGCCCCCCACCTGCCAGCCATGAAACTCTGGATTGACGTGCAGATGCGGATCCTCGCCTGCCTTGTGTGCCAGTCGACACATCTCTGCATAGACGCGATCGAGGTGGGGCACCAGGACCATTGATACGGGATCGAGATCGCTGCCGACGACGCCGGCGCCGCCAGCGGGGAGGAACGCCGATGAGATGCGTTGCCCGCGAAAGGTCATGAGCACGCCGTCATCGCGTCCGGCCCAGGCGAGGAGTTGCAGCAGGTAATCCGGATCGGAATAGGCCCACCAGGAGAGGGCCCGCGCTGACTGACAGGTCGGGTTGTCTCCCTGGCCTACCCCCAGTGGTTGTCCGAGCATGCTCAGCAGTCCTGCGAGCAGATAGACGTCCGGCGGTTGTTCGCTGCCACAGGAGGCGATCAGGCGATTCTGCGTCTCAAGCGTCAGTGGAAGCGTGAGTTGTCGCCAGAGGGACGAAGCGACCCCGGGGAAATGCAGGACAGCACGTTCGAGCATACCTGAGAGGCCGAGAATCGATTGACTGGTTTCCGGATGAACGGCTTTATCGATAATGGCGTGAACCAGTTCGCGGTAGGTCAACAGGCCATCGACGCCGGTACTGCTCAGTCCGAGGGCCGTCACCAGCAGCTCGGGATTTTCTTTGACCAGGTACCGAACCAGAACCGCGTGATAGGGAGATACGAGCCCGGTGTCGTACATGGAGCGGGCACAGGCGCCGGCTTCTTCTCCCAGTGCCTGACTGTCGAGCGTGGTGAGCCGCTCCGCATAGACCGACGTTCCCGGATCTCCCAGCGAGTTGGGACTGGGGCTGAACAGGGAGCTGATGAGTCGCTCGGCCCCGGCGGGAATCATGATGTTTTCGTGTTGCGGGTCGTAACAGTAGATGGCCAGCTTCGTGATCATCAGTTTGACAGGTTCGATACGAATCGGGCGCTGCCGCAACAATCGCCAGATTTCTTCGACGAGCTGTTCCAGCAGATTATCGTATCCGATGTTTTCGGCTACGAACCGCAGAACGTTGCGCGGCAGTTGAAAGGCAGCCGCGTTGACGCGAGCCGCTTCGGTCTGATGATGATCGAAGACATACTCCAGAGTAAGTGCGAGCAGTTCTTTGAGGAAATGGCTGGCTTGCTCAGAGGAGAACCCGGGGCGAGAGACCTTTCGCTCGGAGATCGCCAGAATCCGCAACTGACTGAGACATTCGAGGGTCACCGTCCAGCGGTCTGCTTCTGCCAGCGTGCGCGGTACGAGGCCCGGCTGCAGGCGCGAGGGGAATGCCCAGTCGCTCCCCTCAAACAAACCGGCGGCATCAAAACGCTCCGCAGACTGGTAGACCGCTTCGACGCCTCCTGGTTTGCGCAGGAGGCGCTCAGCCGTGTCCAGCAGTCTGCTGCGATGATTCTTTTTGGCAAACAGCGGTGCCTGTTCGAGTCGCTCCAGGGCGGTTGAAAACCGCTCCAGAGCCGGCGTCAGTTCGTCGGTATTGATATTCGTCATAGGTCAGTTTTCGCCAGGGTATGGTTTCCGCATCGTGAAAATACCTGGTGAGAGGCGAAGTTATACGTAAAAGTCCAGCTCTTCCTGATGTTCCAGAAGTTCCTTCAATTGAACAGGATCTTCTCCGAAAAAGAATAAGAGCCCCCAGTGCGTGCCGAATGCAGATCGTTTGGAGACCTTGGATTCGAGCGGTTCGGGGAGTTCATGAAATTCAAAATACTCGTGATCCAGGATTTCATCCGGAATTTCCAGACGATTGACGACCCAGCGCCGCGGATAAACGGCGAAACAGCCGGCGTGTCCTTTGGCTTTCTGTACGTCCTCGGAAAAGAATTCCTGGATTTCCTCTTCCGTGGTTTTGGGATCGAAGACCAGCATCGAGGCCTGATAGGGATTAAAGCCGTAAGCCCGTTCGATGAGCTCAAAGGCTTTGAACCCCGGCGGACGATAGGCGACTTCGCCGAAATACATGGTTCCGTCACTGGTGAGGAAGTATTCCGGGTGAATCTGGCCGAACTGAATATCGAACGTGTGAATCAGTTTTTCGACTTCTTCGATGATGCGGGGTCGCCATTTCTCCAGTTCGGGAGACGGAGGTACGAAGACGGAGTAGCCCAGGCGGACATATTCCGAGATGTTGAGAAAGCGGATTTTCCCATCGTGGATCCAGGCTTCGACGGCAAACTCGTGTCCGTCGAGATGGCTTTCCATCAGCAGGGGAAATTCCTCATCGGGAATCCGATAGACTTCCTCCGGCGTGCTGATCATACGATGGCCCAGGCAGCCTGCTTTATCGAAGGCTTTCACGTGGATCGGGTCATCCGGATCGCCGTCGAGTTTGAGCAGGGTCTGGTTGACCCGGCGGATGAAGCGAATCACGTCGTCACGATCGTGGGCTTCTTCAAAGATCCCGACGCGAATCCCGCCAAGCTGGGCCCGGCGTTTCATGAGTGCTTTATCGCGAAACAGAACCGCCTGGCCGTGGAGGCGTGGGTTCTGACGCAGTACAGAGTTGATGGCGCCTGCCCATTCTACAGTCTCTTCGAACAGGGGTATCGCGATGTCGACCCCTTTTTCCTGCAACTGTTCAGCGATTTCCAGCGAACGTTCATTGAGACGTTCAAAGTTCCAGGGAAGATAGGGGATTCCGTGCTCGCGGGCGTAGTCTTCGGCCCACTCGGGGGCGATGACGATGTAACGCCGGTCAAAATTCTCTGCGGCTTCAATGGCGCCTAAAGACCAGCCTAGTAGTGCGATGTAACCTTTATCAGGATTTTTTTCAGCCATCATAAACTTTCGTTGAGGTTCTCATTGCAAGTTTATTGCCGGCCACGCTGCGTGATGACAACGAATGATACGATCAGAATGGTGTTGGATTGCTGAAAGGGACCGACTCACAAATTTTTTTCGCTTCTTGATTCTCTCTTTTCACCTTAACGGCTGGAGGCTTTAATTCCAAGGGCACTCTTTCGTGCCCTGAACATCGATTCCAGACAGACAGGATTATGGTTCGTTAACAAAGCACTCATTTCTCCGGCTAATGAGAACTCCGTAAGTTCACTAGACGCTTAGAGAAAGGTAGTGCTATAATCCCGCCCCACAGGGCCAGGAGCACTTTTATCTCGTTCCAGACAACACGCTGATCACTCTTCTCGGAATTGAGTGATCTACTACTGCGATCATCTATACAACTTCGAAAATGCGCCCAACTTCTAATACTCCCTCTACCGCTCTGATTCTGAGCCATCCCGGTCATGAACTGCGCGTACTCGGCTGGCTGAAAACAGCTCGACCGCTCGTATTGATTCTGACTGATGGTTCTGGTCATACTACTCAGCCTCGGATCGAACTTTCCTGTGAATTGATCGAAGGGGCCGGTGGCCGCCTGGGATCGTTGTGCGGCAACTTTACCGATCAGCAGTTTTACCAGGCGATACTCGATCAGGATCTGGATTTCTTTACGCAACTGCGAACTCGGATCTGCGATATACTCGCGGAACAACAGATCGATCTCGTGGTGGGCGACTCGATCGAGGGCTATAACCCTTCACATGATCTGTGTCGCAGCCTGATTGACAGTGCCGTGTATGATCTGCAGCAGACATCCGGTCGCACACTGCAGAACTATGAATTCCCGCTCGTGGATTCTCCCAGTGCCTGGTCGGATCGGGAGGGAGCGTGGTGCCATGCACTCAGTCAGACCGAACAGGCATGGAAGCTAGCCCAGATTCGAGATTACGCCCAGAAAGTGGGAGGTACCCTGCTGGTAGAGGTCGAAGAGATGCTCGCGCAATTTGGGGACGGGATCCTGGGGGAGGAATGGTTTTCGCCATCCATCTCGGGTCATGAACTGAATCATTTCGAGGAGACACCTCCGTTCTATGAGCGGCACGGGGCCCGTCAGGTCTCAGCGGGATACTATGATCGCGCGATCGAGTTTCGTCAGCATATGCTTCCCCTGATCTCCGCACTGGGGAGGGACGACCGCGCATGACGTCCCCCCTGCGGATCCTGTTGACGAATAATACGCTCGCGTTGCGAGCCGGTTCGGAACTGTTTCTGTCCGACGTGGCGCAGGGACTGTTGCGACGCGGGCATCTGCCGGTGGCGTATTCCACGACACTGGGAGACCTGGGAGAAGAGTTACAGTCGAAGACGATCCCCGTGATCGATGATCTGAACGCACTGCAGGAGCCGCCCGATGTGATTCACGCGCAGCATCATCTGGAAGCGATGTCGGCGATGCTGCATTTTCCTGAGACGCCTGTCGTGTATTACTGTCATGGCTGGCTTCCCTGGCAGGAACGTCCGGTCGTGTTTCCTAATATTTTAACGTATGTCGCCGTCGATGATTTGTGTCGCGAGCGGCTGTTGACGACGCCGGGCATTGCATCTGAGCAGATCAGAACTTTGTATAACTTCGTCGATCTGAAACGTTATCAGCCACGAGCGCCACTGCCGGAACAACCGCAGTCTGCGCTCATCTTCAGTAACCAGGCGTCGGATCAGAACTATGCGGGGCTGATTCGTGCGGCCTGTCGTGCGAGGGGCATCGAACGGGTGGATCTCATTGGACAGAGCTCCGGAAATGTGCAGCCTCGGCCTGAAGAGTTGCTGCCTCAATACGACATTGTGTTCGCGAAAGCCCGCTGTGCGCTCGAAGCGATGGCCGTGGGTTGTGCTGTGGTCGTCACCGAACATTACGGGGTTGGAGGGCTGGTGACCTCACAAAACATGCAGCAGCTCCGCCGATTGAATTTTGGGGTGAGGACGATGCAGGCGGCTCCCTTAGCGGAAGCCAGTCTTGTGGATGCCCTATCCGGATATAACGCGGCGGATGCATCAAAAGTCTCAGAGTGGATTCGCCAGGAGGCTGACCTGGAGCAGTACCTGGATCAGCTGGAGTTGCTTTATCACGGTGCTGTGCAGCAGAGACAGGGAGAGATTGTTTCTCCTGACAGCAAATTCAGAGCAGCGGCGAATTACCTGCAGGAACTGGCTCCGCTGGTGAAACGACAGGCAGAAGTTGAACAGCGGGCCGCCGGGTTCGAGCAACGCGTTCAACTGCTGGAACAACAGCTGCAGCAGTTGCAGTCCCAATTGCAGGAACGGCAGACAGAACAGGAACAGACCGCACAGGAATACGCGGAATTTCGCGGCTCGATTGCCGGTCGGCTGGCGTTGAAACTGCAGCGGATGAGACTCTGGCTGACCGGACCTCGTAACAAAGGGCGCTAGGATACTACTGTTGACATTATTGAATCGACCTGGAGCGTCTGTAGAAACCAGCTCCAAAGATGAACAGGCAACAGACGGCGATGACCAGAGGTGCTACGGGCAGACTCCATTTGGCTCCCGTTCCTGAAGCGGGTGTTCCTGAAGCGGGTGTTTCGGCTGCGGGTCGTGATTGCTCTTCCTGTTGCAGTCGTGCTTGTGCAGTCTGTGACTGTGGTGCAGCAGGTGAGTTCGCTGGGGGCTGGATCACTTCCGGGGGAGACAGAACCTGCCCGGTAACCGGTTGAGGAGCGGTCGCCAGTTCAGTGGAAGCTCCTCCCTGTGATTTTGCTGCTTTGGCCAGAGATGGATTCCCGGTCTGTTGTAATTGCTGGCGGTATTTTTGAATGGTCTGTGTTGAGACCTGGCCGGAGGCGCGGGCCTGGTGTTCGGCGAAAGACGCCAGATCCGGGTTTGCACAGATATGAGAGGCACAGGCGGCACCATGTTGCGCGATTGTTTCTACATACATTCTGCCTGCTGACTGCAGAGTGGCTTCGTCCAGTTCCTGCAGTCCTTTGCGATCGACTTCCAGAATGCGCGAGGCGATGTTCTGCAGGGCATGGGGATTGTGCTCGTTGAAGAATTTCTGCAGACCAAGATCGTACTTATCATCCAGGTAAATCTGGGAGTATTTATTCCAGTCATCCGCGGTGATGGCATCGCTGACCACGTCCCAGCCAAACTGGTTATCGGCAATACGACTGAAATAGCGGGCCCCGTCGAAGCCTTCTTTCTGCATTTCAGTGATGAATTCGGGATTGTGATAACGACTCAATAATTCGAGCACAATTGCTTCGCGTCCACTCATGACGCGTTCGCCCCGAATGAGATCATTGATATAGAGATCCGGTTGCTGGCCATCGATTTCCGCAACGCTGAGGGCCAGGGCGCCCTGGTATTCGAAGTTTTCCGTGAGATCCATGACGCCATATAAATTACTGCTGCGACCATGTATCACCCCCTGCACACCGCTTAACTGCTGACGGAAGATTTTCTCACCCGGTTGGGACCAGCCGCCGTTTGAAAAAGAATTGGACATCCGCTGGAGATACTGGCCGGCGACTTCGCTCTGATCCGACCATTGCTGCGAGGCGTTCACAAAATGATGGACTCCGGTACCATACTGGCCGGTGGGAGCACCGAAGATGCGCAGCAGGGCGGTTTTGCGACTGGTCTCGTCGTTGCCCCCCTGACCGATCAGTGCCTGGATGAGTTTGTCTGTATTCTGACGAACGAAGTTGGGAGCCGCTTCCTCCTCCGGTGCGTTGTAGGCCAGTTGAATCGCGCGGTCCAGGAGCAGGATTTTTTCCGGGAAGGAATCGCGGTACATTCCGGTCACGGTCATCACGACATCGATCCGCGGACGTCCCAGCGGGGTCACAAGTTTGACGTCGGTCAGATCTCCCCTGCGGTTCCAGACCGGTTCGAGTCCCAGCAGGTGCAGGACCTCTGCTTCAAGGGCACCGTCAGTACGGATCATCGTGTTGGCCCAGAGCGTGATACTTAACTTGCGGGGATATGCGTTGTATTTCTTGCGATGCAGGGCGATTGTCTGCTCGGCCATTCGTTTGCCGACTTCCCAGGCTTCTTTCGTAGGAAGTTTATCCGGATTGTACTGATACTGATTCCGGCCTGTGGGAAAGATCGCGGGGTTCGAGAGGGGATCTCCCGGGGGGCCCACTTCGATAAATTCGCCATTCAGAGCCCGTGTCAGATAATTGAGCTCCTGATTATTGCGCATCTGATCTGCAATGGTTGCGATCATGATCTGTTCTTTTGAAGAGCCGCTAGAAGACTTCGACAAGGGACTTTCTGACTGGCTGATCTGTTCCAGCCAGTGTGTTGTCTGTTCGGGCGATTTCTGAGCAGCGCGGATTGCTTTGAATTCGTCCTGGAACATCCGGGGCAGCATGTCCTGAGTATTGGCTGAAGTGTAACCCCGACCGAATGTATGCAGGCCGCGGGGACCGGTCTGGGCTTCGATCTCTTCCAGCCAGTGTTCGATCTGATGCACATACTCGTCACGGCGTGAGGTTTCCAGCCTGGAGAGATCTTCCGGGGCCTCGATTTCCAGAAGGTGTGGACAGGAGAGCTGTCTGGCCTGCTGGTAAATGCTCTGGAAGTACTCCGTCTGTAAACCGGACTGTTTCTGATCGCGGGCATGGGCATAGCGATTGATCAGATCCTGGAGCTTCGTCAGGTCTTCATACAGTTTCGTGCCGGTCAAAGGAGGTGTGGCGTGGGTGAGCAGGACTGCCTGTCCTCGCCGTTTGGCGGCCACTCCTTCGCCGATACCATCGACAATGTAAGGGTAGATGTTTGGCAGATCCCCCAGTGCGAGTCCGGGTGGATCGTTGACGGAAAGACCGTTGCTCTTGCCGGGTAGAAATTCCATTGTGCCGTGTCGTCCCAGGTGGACCAGGGCCTGTGCTTTCCAGTCGTGTCTCAGCCAGAAATAGTAAGCCAGATACTGGTGCGTGGGCCAGGAGCGGGAGTCGTGATAAACGGCCTGATGCTGATCACTGGCTGCCCGGGAAGGCTGGGGCCCGACCAGGACATTTCCCAATTGAAAGGCAGGCAGGACAAAAAACTGGCTCCCATCGCGGGTGACCGTCATCACATCGCCGGGAGGTTGTCCCCATTGTTTGACGATCTGCTGTTTGACCTCGCCGGGCAGTCGATCGAAGTAGGCCAGATATTCTTCAACCGGCCAGAGCACGGCGCCCCGTTCGACGAGTTGATCAATTTCTTGAGGCGCCCAGTTCCCCACATTCCGCCCGACGGACTGCATCGAATCCAGGATGGCCTGACGCGTGATGGTGCCGGAACCTTGAATGTGGTATCCCTGTTCGGCGAGTGTCGCCAGAATCTGCTCGAGGCTGGCGGTGACATTCAGATAGCTGGCACCGATGTTCTGCTTGCCTGTTCCATGGTTGTAATACAGGATCGCCACCCGCCGATCCGCGGGCTGTGCTTTCCGCAGGCGGGACCAGGCCAGTGCCCGGCGGAGTTGCCACTGATAGTTTTCCGGGATGACGACCGTGCGATAATATTCCTGTCCGGTGGCTTGATTTTTAACAGGCTGTCGGGCTGCGATCACCGTGGGTTCAATCAGGCCCGCCAGTTCCGGAGTGACGATTCCCGGCAGCAGGTAAGAAGCGGAGATGCCCTGCCGGCTCGCGCGCCATTCCGCGGCGGTTTCATTCAGAATGATGCTGTTCAGAATCGGAACGTTTAATTGCTTAAGTGCATCGTAGTGGGCTGTTTTTTCCATCATCAGACGAAAGCTGGAGGAGAGCAGAACGTCCACCCCTTGAAAGTAATCGAGCAGGGGGGAATCTTTGTCTTTTCCGCGACCGACCGAAACAAACCAGAAGCCGAGCACAGGATTAGCGCCCGCCTGTTCGACACCCCGGATGAGTTCTGTCAGGTAGTCGGTCTCTTCATTGAGGTACATGGTGTTGTAAACCAGGATGCCGATCTTCGGGGCCCCCGGTTTGAAAGCAGGAGTTGATGCATACCACTTCCAGTAATCCGCACTGCTGCTGAAGACCTGTTTTGCCGCCGGATGATAAATCCCCTGGATGGGCAGTTGCTCGAGGGGGCGGGGGTTGATATCGGGAATGCTGTAAATCGCACAGACCCGTTCCAGCAGCCCCTGCATGTTCGAGACACCCCGCTGTCGGTAATAAGGGCCCAGTTGCGGAAGGTCATCGATCAGAGTCGCCGATTTTTTATTGCGGAGGCTGGAGTCGCTGATGATCCACGTTCCCGCTTGAGCCGCTGTTGCCAGGGCCTGCTCCAGATCGGGAATGGAGCAGCGGAGCGCGAGGACCAGATCGTAGTCATCGAATTTGAGCGGACGCGGGTTCTCAGCCCATTCCTGCTCCACCCAGAGGTCCAGTTCGAGTTTATCGGAACCGTATTGCTGGATGAAACGGTCGTAGGCCTGGACGAAAATGGGCGTATGCACGGCGACGGTGGTGACGGCCATCCGCAGGGGCTTCCCCGGATGCCGGGGCTTTCGCTGCAGGGGCGCTGGTTTAGAAGCTGAGGGGACTGTTTTTTGAGCAGCTGATTTTTTCGCGTCTGATTTTTCCTGAGCAGACAGGGAGGGAGTGATCAGCAGGCTGCCCAGTAGCATGACAGCGAGTTTCCCCAGCAGCGACGGTTTATTTGTCGGGAACATAGATCACTTCTCCATTATCCAGTTCGTAGGCGACTCCGAGTCGCACGCCCTGGCCGCCCGCTTTGCGCGGGCTTAATTTCTGTAGTTGTAAGCTTTCTCCCTTCCGGGAGAGGACTTCGGTCTGCCCCGATTCGTTTTTGCGGATGAGTGTCCATTCCGTACTGGATTTGACCAGATCGGAAACGCTCATCGATCCCAGTGCGGTCAATAGAAAGGCGATGGCCAGCACGATGGAGAGATCGAAGAGGTTGGGGACCAGGCTGAGGGGATCGTCGTCGGCGAGGTGGTCAGAAAAACGCTTGCGTCTCATGGCTGGACTCCACTCGGTTCCGCTTCAAACTCGTGGTTGAGTTGGATTTGTTCAGAGTCTGTCTGCAGCAGTTCTCTTACTGATTTGCCAACCAGTTCCAGGTCACCGGCGATGCGATCTGCCATCTGGGCCCGCGACAGAGCAACCACATAACAGACGCCCCCCACGAGCAATCCGATGACGGTAGTGGAGAACGCCAGTACCAGTTGTGCGGACAGGCGGCTCAGATCGCCCTGGCTCAATGCCAGCAGACCGGGGCCCAGGGGAATCAGTGTGCCCGCCAGTCCCAGACAGGGGCCGAGTCGGACCAGCATGCGAACCTGGTTCACATCGCGCAGGAGATCGGTTTCCTGTTCATGAATCAGATGTTCGATGCGGGCGGTGAGGGTCAACCGGTTCTGGTGAGTCAGTTCCTGTTGCACCGATTCTGCAAACTGACGAATGCGGAAATGCTGTGCGGGATTTAGAGTGATCTGCTGGAGTGAATTCTGCAGAGCGTTATTTTCGTCTGATTCAATGTTGCGCAGTTGCTGGGTCTGTTCGGGCCGCTGGTGACGTCGCATGATCTGAAAATCGAGTAACAACTCACCCGACTGCCAGAGCATGCGAACAAAGCAGAAGCCCAGTAGTGCCAGAACGGGGTAGAGCAACAGCAGGCTGGTTTCATATATCAACTGGTTTAAATGTGTCATGGGTGTTACCAGCCCAAGTGTCGGGTCGGGCAGAATCAGAGGGAGTGCTGAGGCAGGAAAAATTGGAAACCAACACATTCATTCTCACCCTGATAGGGGGGAAATCAAGGCTGTAATAATGAAAGTTTGGTAAAGACAATCACAAAATTATATAGCTGGACTTGAAGATCCCTTAACTCTCGCGTCTAATCAATCTATTACTTTGCATGATGCCTACCCGATACTTTTTCCGCCTATCAAGTCCCTCACCTGTAAGACAATGATGTCTTACACCTCACCGAGAGATTCTTTCCCAGTGACAACTTTGCAGCGGCTGTTTAGCAAACATTGCAATATTCGTACGAATATCATGTTAATAGTCGCAGCACGGCATGTCAAAGCTATAAACATCGAGGAACACATCAATGAACGCCAGATTGACCCGCCGCTCTCTGCGTGGATTCACGCTGATTGAATTACTGGTTGTGATCGCGATCATCGCGATTCTGATTGCCTTGTTGCTTCCCGCGGTGCAGCAGGCCCGCGAAGCAGCACGACGCTCGCAGTGTAAGAACAACCTGCACCAGTTAGGCATTGCACTCCATAATTATGCTGATGCCCACCGGTGTTTCCCCATGAATCGAACCGGCAGAACCTATTACAACTGGTCGGGCCTGGCGATGCTGGCCCCGTTTATTGAAGAAGCGAACCTGTATAACGCGCTTGATTTCAATCAGGCACCTTATACGGTCTCATTCGGGGGATCGGTTCGGGCGGATGGGAGTGCCAACCTGGCGGCAGCACAGACCCTGGTCAATGTTTTTATGTGTCCCTCTGATCCTGCGGGAAAAATCTCACCCGAAGGCTTTGGTCCCACCAACTACATGTTCAATGTCGGCAGCGGGCGGGTTGACAATGGTTCGATCACCCTGACGAGTGCTGGGCAACAGCCGGACGGAATCTCGTTTGAATCATCGAGTATTAAATTCCGAGATATTATCGACGGAACTACGAATACCATCGCCCTGGGGGAAAGTACGATTGGACTGGGAGACGGTAAGCAACCCTTTCAGAGTGTGTTGCGACAGCATATCCGCGATTCATCACTCTTTCCGGCCTGCAACGCTGGTCCTTCGGATAATGTCTGGTACAGCGACCGGGGTGATGCCTGGATCAAGGGAAGTTTTCCTTCTTCAGCCATGACGTTCCATTACAATCCGAACTGGCATGGGGGTGACTGTCTGACGGGCAACTCGGTTCAGGCGCTGATGGGACCACGGAGCTATCATACCGGTGGTGCGCACATCCTGTTGTGTGATGGTCACGTGCGGTTTATTTCAGATAACATCAACACCGAACTGATGCAGAACCTGGCAACGCGATCCGGCGGAGAGGTCATTGGTGAATTCTAAACTGGAGACGCTGTTGATTTCGCGTTAGTCGCTAATGTCGGGCTCGGAAGTTTGGCAACCGGCTGCTGTCCCTGTCATGCGGTCGATTCGACACTCAGTGCGGCGATGTCCTGTCGCGGGGGTGCGCCGAAGGGGCGGCGGTATTCTCTGCTGAACTGGGAGGAGCTTTGGTAGCCGACGCGGAATGCGGCCTCGGCTGCTCTCTTCGGGAGCGGTGACTATTGTGCTGACTGTCCGCCGGATGGAACGGAGCACCGCTCTAGCCGAGAGAATCAACGGCAAGGGAAGCCAGGCACGGACGGTCGACGGTGGGATGACCGTTGGTTAGCTGACCGCCCGACTGATATTCCAATCTCATTGTGATTCGTTACAGGGGCAGGACTCTCAAAGCCGAGAGTCCTGCCCCTGTTCTATTTCTGGCTTTGGACTGGCATAGTCTTACGATGCAAATCCTGTTTTTGAGTGTTTCGCTCTGGAACTCGCCCGCGCACTATGTACTATGGAACAGTAATCCTATGTACCTGCATGCAGCTGTAACCACTTCCAACGAGACGAAATATTTTAACAGACGGAATCCCTCCCGATTATGAGTGACTGGTACTTCAAACAGGACGAACAGATTCAGGGACCGTATCCGTTTCAGGAACTGTTGGAACTGATGCGCGAAGCAAAGCTGGGCCCCGAAACCCTGGTCCGCAACTGTGCCGAGGGGGACTGGCAACGTGCCGACTCCGTCAGTGGATTATTTGATCGGGCAGAAGAGGCCCCCACCGGGGAGATGTCATCGGAAGCTGATCCGGATGTTGACGACGAAGCCGAGACAGGCGCCTATTCGGACGAGACCTGGTCAACCACGGTAAAAGCGGCCGTGGATAAGATTGATTCACGTAACCCGAAACCGACAGAGGAAGAGCAGGAGGAAGCGGAGCCCCTGCAGATCGTTCCCGAGATCAGCCTCTCCATTCTGCAGCGTCCTGCGGTGCGTATGGTGATTCTAGCCTGCATTCTGGTGGTGTGTGCAAGTGCCGGGGTGTATGGCTTTATTCAGTGGATGGGGGAAGAGCAGGTCTATTTCCCGTTGGTCGGTGAGACTTCTCCGCTACTGTTTCTGGTTTATGCGACCTGTGCGTTTCTGGTCGTGGTGTTGATAGTCCCGCTGTTGTCCTATGTGTCGACCACATATCTGCGGACGGGATACAAACTGGGAGCGTCCCTGGTCACGGCTGGGCTGGCAGCGCTGTATCTGCTGCACTGGTCCGAACGGCAGAACCTGTCTTTTCCCGCGCGAAATCAAGCGGAAGCGAAACTCTTTTTCCCGTTGATGGGCGAGTGTTCGACTTTTTCCTATTGGATGTACTTCACGGACGTTTTGATTTTCGTGGCGGTGCTGACATTCTTTACCGCCCGCTGGCTGGAGTCGCATGCAGATGAAGTGTAATTATCGAAGTACTCGAACTGTTGTCGCCCCCCGGCAGGTGAAGTCATTTCGCGCCCGGAGAGGCTATACCATCATTGAACTCCTGACGGTCACTGCAGTAATCAGTATGCTGATTGCCCTGTTATTTCCTGCCCTGCAGTCGGCCCGGAGTTCGGCGCGGCGGGTCCAGTGTTTAAATAACATGCGGAATGTAAGCCTGGGCCTGTTACAGGCGACAGACAGTGCCAATCGGTTTCCGGCCTGTGGCTACTATGGGGACGGGACTCCGGGCACCGTGGGTTCTTTCCGCAGCTGGGTAGTGGATATTCTGCCTTACATCGATCAGGCAAGTCTGTATAACGAGTGGGACTTTGATGAACATTACCTGAAGACCACCAATGGTCCTCTGGGAGATAAGCATATTGCGGTACTGATCTGCCCTGATGACATCAGTGAAGTCCCCGGACAGGGGAACCTGACCTATGTCGTGAACAGCGGCGTGGGATTTTCGGCCCTGATCGGTGGCGTGCATGATTGTCCGATTGGCCCGCTGAGCGGAAAGCTGGATCTGAACGGGAACGGGATCACCTGTAATTCCTCGACGAAAGGGGACGGCACGCCCTCCGACCGAGAACTGTTCTTTCAGATGGGACTGTTTTTCAATGAAACGTGGAAGGGTACAATTCGCGCGCAGCGGCATCACACCATGGCCAGCATCACCGATGGGACATCCAACACGCTGTTGATCTCGGAAAATATTCGTACGGGTTACAATCCGCAAGACCCCTTGTCCAACTGGGCTTCTCCGAACCCTTACCTGACGAGCTTTTATATTGGAACTCCCTGCAAGGGGGGAAACTGCGCTGCAGGCAACGTCGATTACAATCTGGCAAACTCCGGAGAGAGTGCGATCAACGCGGGGATTAAGAAGTCGGAGGGGCATTCTCCGTTTCCCAGCTCACTGCATCAAGGAGGCGTGCATGCTGGTTTTTGTGACGGACATATCCAGTTTCTCTCCGAGAAGATTGACGGGAAAGTTTACGCTGCCATGGCCAGCCCCCAGGGGCAGGCGCTTGAGAACACACTGCTGGCCCAATAGAGACCGTATTCAGATACGGGTCAGACGAAACATGCAGACGACTTGTTGATAGAAACAGAAATCATGCCTATGTCCTACTTCAGTCGGTTCTTGACAACCAAAGCAGCGATATTGAGCGGCTTACTGCTGTTGCTGGCAGGCGGACTCCTCACCCCGATATTGGCGGCTGAGGAAGAACAGCGAGAGGCTTCTTTTCTGAAAGACATTCCCCAGGCAACCGAGCTCAAAATCCGCAGTCAGTTTGACAAAGCAGATACGAATGGAGACAAAGTGCTGGACCAGGCGGAGTATCTGGCGCGGCTCAAACCCGAGCATCAGAAGGTGGGCCGACTGGAGTTCCTGATCAGCGATCACAACGATGACCAGCAGATGACGTTTGAGGAATTCTTCAGAACGCCGGCTGTCCCGGCGGATTTACGGCGGATTCCTGATCCTGTCCGAGACCGGGTCAAAGAACTGGTGAGTTCTCTGAATTCGCAATTTGCGAAATGGGACATCGACGGCGATGGGGGGCTCAGCAAAGAGGAATTCCAGGCCTCACGGTTGAAAGAGAGTGTTCCCGGAATGGAACGGACATTCTTTCCGGAATGGGACCCGGACAAAGATGGACAGATCACCCGGGACGAAATCACCCGTTTGCTGGAAATCGCTTATGCGCTACGTACGCCCGAGGGGGAATTGCTGCGCGAACCGACGGGGCGGGTGGTCAACTGGATGCTGTTTCGCCATCTGGATGCGGATCACAACGGTCAGTTGAACGCCGCGGAGCTCAAGATCCAGTTGAAAAGCGATCCTAAAGTTCAGGACCTGCTCAAGCAGGCAGATCAGAACCAGGATCAGCAGCTGAGCCTGAAAGAATGGAAGTCCACACGCGATTGCTGGATCGATCCATATTACTATTTCAAACGGATCGATAAAAATTTCGACGCGCGGCTCAATCCCGAGGAACTGGCCGGTGATCGTGGTTTTCACCGCGATCTGGCCCCTTACCTGATTCCTGCTTTTGACTCGAATGCCGACGGGGTGCTCTCGCTTTATGAGTACCGCAACACGCCGATCACCAATCCGGTAGTGAAATGGCATGTGGGGCGGAAAGATACGAACAATAACGGGATGCTCTCGGAGGCGGAATTTGACTGGAACCTGGGCCTGTCTGCCCGTTCGCTGGTGCGTGAATCATTTCACTTGCTCGACCTGGATCACAATCGACAATTGGATGAGGGCGAGTTCTTATTCACTACGAATGCCCAGACGCCCCGCAAAACGTTTGCCAAAGCAGACACGAATGGCGACAAGGTGCTGGACCAGGCAGAGTACCTGGCGCGGCTCAAGCCCGAGCACCAGAAAGTTGGTCGACTGGAATTCCTGCTCGGCGATTTTGATCAGGATCAGAAGATGTCATTTCAAGAATACTTCAGCACACCTGCGGTCCCTCTGGGGCAGCGGCGGATACCGGATCCAGTGATAGACCGAGTCCAACAACTGCTGGCTATGCAGGAAAAACGGTTCCGTGCACAGAAGGACGATATCGAGAAGCAGTCCGCTTCAGAAGCCCCCGAAACACCAGAGAAAGACGGTTCATCCGAGACGAAAAAGCATTTGAATCGAGTGACGCAGCTCCCTCCCGGGTCTGTTTTTGAATGGAATGGGAATCGTAATTTTTCACAAGAGAAGAGTAAACTGTTCCTGGAAATTGCTTATGCGGTGCGTACGCCCCAAGGCGTGCTGTTGCGTGAGCCTTCGGGGCGGGTGGTGAACCTGAGGCTGTTCCGACATCTGGACACGGATCGCAACGGTCGACTGAGTGCCGGGGAACTTTTGCCCCAGTTGCAAGCAGAAAACAAGGTCGAGGAACTGATCAGACAGGCGGATGCCAACCAGGATCAGGAATTAGATCTGGAAGAATGGAAGACGACGAGTGAATGCTGGATCGATCCGGTTTATTACTTCAAGCGAATCGATAAAAATTTCGATGCGCGTCTCGATCCTGCGGAGCTGGCCGGTGACAGTGGTTTTCATCGTGATCTGGCTCCCTACCTGATTCCAGCATTTGACGAAGACAAGGATGGAGTGCTATCGCTGTATGAATACATGAATACTCCCATTACCAATCCCGTGGTGAAATGGCACGTGGAACGAAAGGACAGAAACAACGATGGAAAACTGTCGCGCCACGAGTTTAACTGGAGTACCGGACAATTAGGGATGAGCCTGATTAAGGATTACTTTGACAAGCTGGACCTCAATCAGGACCAGCATCTTGATCAGCGGGAGTTTATTGTGAAATTCGACCTGGCCCGGGCACCGCGGGAACTTGTGTTTCAAAGCCTGGATCAAAATGACGATGGTCGGCTCTCGATCGATGAGGTCTTCGCTGCGACCCAGGAGATTGTACGTTTCAAAAACGACATCCACTACCAGCGGGTGCGGACCAAGTTCGAAAAAGAATTTAAAGCACTGGACCTGGATCACGACGAGTCATTGAACCTGGCTGAATTTCAGGAAAAGACGGCAGTGGTCATGCTGCCGCCATACAGTTACAGCCCGCGGATGATCGACCACTTCAAACGACACATTCCCACACCGAAAAAAAAGTACGTACCGGGAATGGTGCTCACAATCAATGTACTGCTCTTCATTCTAGTGGTCATCTATTTCGTGCGAGTGAAACTGAAGAAGCGTTCTGAATCGTAAGCGATCCTTTTCTTGCCAGGTGGTTCAGAGTCAGAAGCGTGACACGCTTCCAGTGCACAAGTTCAGGGGAACAATTCGTTATATCTGGATCACTTGAACGAATCTGCTTAACCCAACTTCGACAAATCCTGGTGTTGCTTAAAAACAACATTTTCTTCCGCTTCCATTTGACTGCGTTCTATTGTTAAGCGAGCGAGGAAGAAAACTGCTGACGCTCGTTATTCCGACGGTGCCGAATGGTCCGGGTTTAACGATTGCCTGTTATTTCACTTCTGGTGAACCGGTCTTCTTGATTCGCTCGGAACAGTCAACCAGTCTCGCTGCCGCTCGCAGAGACTGTCTGAAACCATCCATCAGCCCACTATAGTGCTGAGCGTGATACCAAACCCAAGAAGAATCAGGAAGGGGCGTTTTCAAGTTTGCCTTGAATCAACGCAGCCTGCGACCCGTTTATCAAATGATGTCCGCCAGAAATTTCTACATAGCTGTTTTGATCACACTTGTGATGTGCGCGCCACTTGCGGCTGAAGAAGCCTGCCCAGCGTGTGCTTCCGGACATTGTGCAACTTCCCTGGATGAGAACGCGTTCCAGGCTGAGGGGCCCTTCGTCTTTTTCTCGAAGCTGTTCGATACCAGTGATTTCCCACAGCGCTGGTATTGCGGAACGTGGTCATCGGATAACGGCTGGTTACACATCATCTCAGATATCGGAATTTTCGGGGCCTATTTCGCGATTCCCGTGATTCTGCTGTACTACATGTTACAGCGGAAGGACCTGCCTTTTCCCAAAGTAATCTGGTTGTTTGCCGCATTCATTCTGTTTTGCGGCCTGGGACACCTGATTGAAGCCGGTATCTTCTGGTGGCCCGTCTATCGCTTCTCAGGTCTGATCAAAGCGTGCACGGCGGTCGTCTCCTGGATTACCGTGGTGGCGTTGATCAGTCTGGTTCCGGCAGCATTGAACCTGCCTTCTGCTGCGCTGCTGGCCAAAGAACTGCAGAAGAATAAAGACCGTCTGGAATTTGCATTGGATTCAGGACAGATTGGCATCTGGGAATGGGACCTGAAGCAGAATACCTTTTATGGTGATCAACGCACGCAGGATATCTTCGAGGTCTATGGGGGAGAGCAGGAGTTTCGCTTCCAGGATTTTCTGAACCTGTTGCATCCTGATGATCGCAGGGGGATCGATGATCAGATCGAAGACTGCATCACCTCCGGGTGTCCGTTCAATTCGAAGTTTCGGATCATTCATGCTGACGGTAGCATGCACTACATACACGCGGAAGGGAGAGTGACTTACGGAGACGATGGCGCCCCCGAGCAATTCATCGGAGTCTGCCACGATTTCACGGAGAGTAAACTTCAGGAGAATGCGCTCCTGGAAAGCGAACAGAATTTCCGCAGTACGTTCGAGCAGATTGCCATCGGCATTGCGCTGGTCGCCCCTGATGGCAGCTGGTTGCGAGTCAATAACGGGCTGTGTGAGATTGTTGGTTACGACAGTGATGAACTGATGAAGCTGACGTTCCAGGAGATTACGCACCCGGACGATCTGGCAGCCGACCTGTATAATGTCGAACAACTGTTAGCAGGTAAAATCGACTCCTACTCAATGGAAAAGCGGTATCTCCGCAAAGACGGCTCCGAGGTCTGGATTAACCTGACGGTCTGCCTGGTACGACATCCTACGGGAGAACCCAAGCACTTCATCTCTGTCGTCGAAAACATTCAGGAACGCAAAGACGCGGCTGAGGAACTGAAACAGTACCACGATCAGGTCGAAAAACTGTCACTGGTAGCCAGCAAGACACAGCACTCGGTGATTATTTCCGACGCCCAGGGGCGGATTGAGTGGGTGAACAGCGCATTCAGCGAGTTGACCGGATATGAACTGGCAGAAATCGAAGGCAAAAAACCGGGGGAGATCTTACAGGGCCCAAATACAGACCCGGAAACGACGGCTGTAATGCATGACCATCTGCAACAGCAGAAAAGTGTGGCGGTTGAGATCATTAACTATGATCGGCAGCAGCGAGAATACTGGGTGGAAGTCAAAATCGATCCCGTATTCGATGAGGCGGGGACTTTGGTCAATTTCATCGCGACACAGGTTGATATCACCGCGCGTAAGCAATCGGAGCTGGCATTACGCAAGGCCACCGGTCAGTTCGAGCGGTTACTGACTGCCGACATTTTAGGAATCATGACCTGCCGGCTGGATGGCAGAATCGAACAGATCAACGATGAACTGCTGCGAATTCTGGGCTACAGCTATGAAGATGCCATCGACAACCAACTCAACTGGCAAGAGTTAACGCCGCCCGAGTGGGCACCAATGGACCTGGCCGCGATTGAAGAATTGAGCCAGACGGGACATGCCAAACCGTTCGAGAAAGAGTATCTCCGCAAGGACGGAACACGAATTCCAGTGGTGATTGGCGTGACCATGCTGGACGAAGCGGATGACCTCTGCCTCTGTTTCGTGCTGGATGTGACATCGCAGAAGGCGACCGAAGAAAGTCTCAAAATTGCCAAGCAGACTGCCGAGGAGGCGAGTCGGGCGAAGAGTGAATTTCTGGCCAACATGAGCCATGAACTGCGCACGCCTTTGAATGGCATTATTGGCATGACTGAGCTGCTGGGCCTGACGAAACTCGATCAAAGACAACACCAGTTTGTGGATGCCTGTCGGACCAGTGGGGAATCACTGCTGTATCTGATCAACGATATTCTCGACTTTTCCAAGATTGAAGCCGGGAAGCTGGAACTGGACCAGCAGGCCTTTGACCTCGAAAAGCTGATGATCGATACCGTATCGACCATGGCCTGGCGAGCCGCAGAAAAAGGGCTTGAATTCCCCTATTATGTCGATCCCGCTTCACGGCGTATGCTAAACGGAGACAGCAACCGCCTGCGTCAGGTTCTGGTGAACCTGATTGGAAATGCGGTCAAGTTTACCGAAGCGGGTGAAGTTGTGGTACGTGTTGAATCGGTACGTACCACTCAGGATCAGCTCAGGGCGCGATTCTCGATTTCTGATACCGGTATCGGCATTTCGGAAGAGAAAATCGGCCGCCTGTTTCAGTCGTTTTCACAGGCAGATGCCTCGACGACGCGAAACTATGGGGGCACCGGACTGGGGCTGGCGATCTCGAAGGAAATAGTAGAGCTGATGGGTGGGACCATCGGTATCGAAAGCGAACCGGGTACCGGCTCGACATTCTGGTTTGAGATTCCTTTCCAGGTTATCTCAGATAAGACAGAGACATCACCCCAGACTTCCAGTCTGGAGGGTAAACGGGCTCTGATTGCAGAAGAGAATCAGACCTGGAGACAGATTCTGTGTGAGTACGCGTTGGAGTTAAAGCTGGATGCAGTGGCAGTCAGTACGTTCGCTGAAGTGCAAGAAGCGATCGAAGCCGGTACACAGAACAACGTTGCCTATGATCTGGTGCTGGTGAACTCCGAGCTGGCCGGACCTGATGAGCTGAAGTTATGGAACAGTTCCCGGGAGGGTCTGCCTCACACCGTGCTGCTGCTCAATTCTCTGGAGGACCAGCTGGATTCAGAGCACAAGCGTGAGGTTGACGCGACGATCTGCAAACCACTGCATCGTCGTCAGTTGTTGAGCGTGATCGACGGTGTATTGAACGGCCGAGAGCACGGTGGCCTGAAAACAACGGAGTCTGCAGAGGAATCTCCAAGAAAGGACCAACCGGTACTCCCGGCGGTCCATGTACTGATTGCAGAAGATCAGAGTATCAACCAGATGTATATGGAAGAGCTGTTCAAAGAACTGGGCTGCACCTGTGAAACGGCTCTGAACGGACTCGAAACAATTGAAGCGGTCAAACGAAGTCAATTTGACCTGATTCTGATGGATTGTCAGATGCCGGAGATGGATGGTTTTGAAGCCACGCGACAAATCCGTCAACTGGAGGCAGACGGTATTTTGAGCGGTCACATCCCCATTGTGGCGTTGACCGCGAATGCGGTGAAAGGGGATCGCGAAGTCTGTCTGCAGGCCGGGATGGATGATTATCTCAGTAAGCCGGTTCAGGTGAATCAGATTCGAGAAGTGTTCGCACGACTGCTAGAACAGAAGCCGGATTCTTCTGATTCGTCCCGCGCGGATTGTGATCAGAGCAAGCAGAGCCGTGCCGAGTCGCCGATTAACAGTCAGCAGCTCTGGGAACGCTGTTTTAAAAACCTGGATTTTGCCAACTCATTACTGAACGAACTTGAGGCCGTCGGCCCCGACCGCATCACTGAGATTCAAGAGAATGCCAATCAGAGGAATCTGACAGGAATCGCGGATGCGGCACATGCGTTAAAGGGGACGGCAGGAATTCTGTGTGCCTCTCCGTTATATGACCTTTCTCTCCAGGTCGAGAAGGCCAGTCAGAATGAGTCATACACAGATGATATTAACGAACTGATCAAGCAGGTGGTTGCAGAAATGCAGGAGTGCCTGGACAGCCTGCCTAAACTACGAGAAGAATTTCAATCAATCAACGAGAACGCGAAATGAAGCAAGCATTAGTAATCGACGACGATTCCCTGGCCCGCCTGGCCATTCAAAACACGCTGCTGGAAGGTGGCTACGAGGTGCTTACAGCCGGTAACGGCCAGGAAGGGCTGGAGCTGTTAAGTCAGAACCAGGTCCAACTGGTGATTTGCGACTGGGAAATGCCGGTCATGAACGGAATCGAGTTCTGTAAGGCAGTCCGGAACAGCAACCTCAACCGTTACATTTACGTGATCATGCTGACTTCCAACAACCAGTCGGAAGATATCATCAGCGGGTTACACGCAGGCGCCGATGACTACGTGACGAAGCCGTTTCATCCGGGAGAGCTCCTGATGCGGGCGAATGTGGGGCAGCGGATTATTGGCCTGGAAAGTCGTGAAATGACGATCTTCGCCCTGGCCAAACTGGCAGAGTCGCGCGATCCGGAAACTGGTGCGCACCTGGAGCGGGTACGTTCCTACTGTCGGGTACTGGCTCTGCAGTTGCAGAAACAGCCCCGGTATCAGAACCAGGTGGATGACAACTTCATCAACCTGGTCTATGAGACCAGCCCGCTACACGACATCGGCAAAGTTGCGATCCCCGACAGTGTGCTGTTAAAACCGGGACGCTTGACGGACAGTGAGTACGAACTGATGAAGACACATACGCTGAAAGGCGCGGAAACGTTAGCGGCTGCAGTGAAGCAGTTCCCGAATGCCCGTTTCCTGCAGATGGCGCATGACATTGCCCTGCATCACCATGAGAGGTTTGACGGTGATGGTTATCCGTATGGACTGGCCGGGGAAGCGATTCCGCTGGAAAGCCGGATTGTCGCCGTGGCGGATGTGTATGACGCGCTGACTTCCAAGCGGGTCTACAAAGAGTCTTATTCCCATGAAATGGCCGCAGAAATCATTCAGAACGAATCCGGAAGTCATTTCGATCCGGAGATCGTCGCCGCATTTCTGGAAGTGGAAGACGAGTTCATCGAGATCCGAAAAAATAATGCCGACTGCGAGAACGAGGAAGAAGAAGCCCGCAAACGTTGCGTCACCGCCGAAAAACGGTTGTTACTCTCGCACGGTGCCCTGGCATAGTCATTTCATCGAATCATTCCTGTCAATGACAGACTCCGCTGCCAGAAATTGAGGCGGCATCAGGGGAACAGTGCTGCGCGAACGACTGCGCGATGTTCAGATTGGCGCGGTGGTGCGGTTGCTTAGAATCGGTATGGTCTTTCTGCAGACAGATGGACTGTTACGACGATCTCCCGTGTGCTTTCTATCCTGTCTTCAAGTCAGCTTCTCCCATGATGACTCGATTTTGTGAATCGGCGTGAGGGGGTCAAGCGGAATTGGAGATTGAGAGCAGCACGAAATGCTCTCAATGTGCAGTGACTTCCGGGTGAGTGTGCTGCGAAGTGCGTTGAAAGTGCTCCGAAATGATTTGAAATGTTACGAGACAGAGGGAACCGGTGATGAATGTCCCGGTGAAAAACTGGAAAAATCGACGGCAATTCAGGTGGTTCTGAGTCACTTGTTCGGCAGATTCCAGTGCACACATCATCCGCCTCGCGCGCGAAGCACAATTGCACCACTTTATGATTCGGGAAGAGCTGATCAAGAGGAGTCTGTTCAGTTTTTGAGACAGAAGTTCGCTGGAAATCGGGATGTGTCGTTGTTCGAAGCCGGGACCTGGGTATATCACATCGGGGCAATCCGCCTGGAGCCCACATCGGTTGTTAAGACGACATGGCTGTTAAAGCTCGCTAAGATTAACTCGTGTTTAGCAGCCTGATGTGCCGGGTCGTCCCAGAGGTTGTGGTGTTCCCAGGGGTCCGTTTGTAAATCGTAAAGCTCGCCCAGATTCTTATCGTGATACAGAGATAATTTATAGCGGTCGTCGCGATACATGGTCGCAAAACTGCCTTCTCCGCCCGTGAAAAACGGATCGAGTGCGTCAAAATATTCACAGCGAACACTCTCGCGAATGTGTGCGCCTGTCTGTTCGCCCGTGAGTACAGGGAGCAGGCTCTGCCCCTGATGATAGTCTGGGATGGGAACCTCGGTTAGATCGAGTAAGGTGGCAGAAAGATCGAGTAATTCCACAAGCCCGGTGGCCCGCTGGTTGGCCACAAAGTGTCCCGGCCAGGAGAAAATCAATGGGACCCGGATCAATCCTTCATAAAATCGACATCCCTTCTGTACCAGCCCGTGATCTCCTAACGTCTCACCATGATCTGAAGTGAAAATGATGACCGTATTGTCTCGCTGTCCTGTTGATTCCAATGCGCTCAGGATCCGCGCAAACTGATCGTCGATTTGAGCAATCATGGCGTAATACAGTGCCTGAACTTTTTTCAGCTCACTGATTTCCGTAGACATCGTGACTGGCTGAAAATCAACGCGGGAAAGCAGTTCCTGGGTCGCCTTGTCAGACTGCTCAAAATGGGGGCCGGGCATCGCGGTCGGGTCGAACAGCTGCGCATATTTTTCAGGAGGTGTAAATGGAGGGTGCGGGTCATAGACATTGATATTCAGCAACCAGGGTTGTTGATGATCCTGTTCGATAAATTCGATCGCCCGATCAGAGGCCCACTTTGTCTGATGGTATTCGGGGTCCACATTCTCTTTTCTGTTCCGCATGTCATCCAGGCTTTTACCTTGTGCACGCACCCAGTCGGCATAATCGTGTGTGCCTGCAGGCCAGTCATCACGCGGAGCATGGCTGTGCTGCCAGACTGTGAAACCATCATCCAGCCGAGGTTCCGCGCGATGGCCGGCGCTCACTAAATGAAATTTTCCAATCAACCCGCACAGGTAACCACTCTCGGCGATGAGCTTGCTGATCAGGGGAGGCCAGTCAGGAAAGGTATCGTTGCCATTTCTGGTATTGTGTAAGCGCGAGGGATACAAGCCGCTCATGAAACTTGCCCTGCTGGGCGTACAGATGGGACTTTGACAATAAGCGTGTGTAAAGGCGACACCCTCTGCCACGAGTGAATCAACCACGGGCGTTTTCACATACGCGTTCCCCAGTGCACCAATCGTGTCAAACCGTTGCTGGTCGGTGCAATACCATAAAATATTAGGGCGCGTCATGAAACAGCCTTCGTATTAAGAGACTTCGTGGTTGAAAATACTCTGCGTGAGTTCTATTTTTCTGCGCTGGGATGGACCAGTTAGGGGAGTACAACAGAAAAGACTGATGTGAACACTATTTCTGTCCCCAGACCAGTCAACAAAGCGAGTTCGATAAGAACTGGCAGATAGCTCGGTTTCCATTTTGCCATAGTTCCTCCCGTGACTGCAATCATCAATGCCGTCGCCAACCAGTAATTGAGCCAGCTCTGCTCTAACACCAGTACATAACAGCAAAGCAGTACAAAACAACAAACGGCCAGCCAGATGCGCGGCTTGCTGCTTGAGGGACTATTTACTGACGGTGTTGGGCTGAGAAAGATTCCCTGTACAACGATGATGCTCATCAAAAACAGCGTCGCCAGAATAATGTAGAAAGGAAAATCAGGCAGTCGAACTGTTGAGCCGGAAACCAGTTCGCTGAATTTCTTCTCACTCTGGCTGATGTGCTCATCTAGTTTCTCGCCCCGATAAAACACCGGTTCAATCGATAACGCCTGCAAACTTTTCTGCACCGAATCAGATTGCATCGCCTGTTCCAGTACATCTGCCAGCAGATCAATTCGCTCCTGTGGAGTCCCTTCAGGTGCCCACCAGTAAAACGAGTTACCCACTACGGCATCGATCTGCTGTTCGCGCGCCGTCGCAACCTCCGGCAGAGCGGATTGCCTCTTGTCAGACAAGACTGCCAAAGCGCGAATCTGCCCGTCTCCCTGATAGGACAGAAATTCTGCCAGCGAAAATATGGTAGCATCGATATGGCCACCAATGAGCATGGTGTATCGCTTTTGCCCATCTCCCGATTGCACATAATTAAAATATTCGCCCCCCGATGCCTGTTCTATCTTTTTGGCAGCGAAATGGGCGAGGGCCCCGAAATTGGTTCCGAATTGAACTTCACCCGGATGCCTCTCAGAATCATGCAATAGCTCAGCCAGATTTTTGTATGGGGCATTTTTCTGCACGGCAACCACCAGATTGATCTCTCCCGTCTGCGCAATCGGCTCGAAAGCCTCCGGACCAAAGTTCACTTTTCCGGAGTATTTCGAGGTAATAATCCCTTCATGATTACAGAGTATTCTGTATCCATTAGGCCGCGCCTGTTTGACATAGCGGCTCCCAATCGTACCACTGCCCCCCGGCTGATTGATGATGACGACTGGTTGTTTCAGCAGCTGGTCCTCGGTGATTGACTTTTGAATGATTCTGGCAAACAGGTCCGTGCCACCTCCTGCAGAAAACGGCACGACAGCCTGAATAGGGCGTTGCGGAAACGGTGTCAGTCCCTGTTGATTCGTAAAGAAGCCGGAATACAAAAAGACGAGCATGCCCATAATCGCCAGCACCGCAGTCGTATGCCAGACAGGTAAACCGAATCGACTCCAGACTGAGTGAGAAGTATGCTCCCCAGTCTCATTCTCTGTTTCTGACGCAGGGATGCTGCTCGCCTCTTCAGCAGTATTGTCTTTTAAGGTTGCTTGTTTGCCGTTCCGTTTTTTTCGAAACTGACGCACGAGCGGCACAAACAGCAATAAGGCTGAGATGACGACAAAGAGTAAAGAAATGGGGCGGGTGACGATTGGTAGCCAGTTCCCCTGTGATGACATCAGCCCGGCGGACAGATTTTCTTCCGCAATCGGTCCTAAGACGAAACCAATGACAAAGGGGGCCAATGGGATGCGGTTTCGCTCTAATACCAGTCCCAACAGCCCGAAACCGAGCATCACCCAGACATCGAACATGCGGTTCGACAGTGCAAATGCTCCGGCAATGCAAAAGGTGAGAATAATGGGCAACAAATAAGGGCGTGGGAACCGCACCAGTTTTGCCAGAAAACCGACGGATGCTATCATCACCGCAAACATGACCAGGTTTGCCAGAAAATAGGTTCCCATAATCGTATGCACGAGTTCGGGATGTTCGCTGAATAATCGCGGCCCCGGTTGCAATCCATGTAGAACTAATGCACCGAGCAGAATCGCATCGATCACACTGCCGGGGATACCCATTGCCACGAGTGGAATCAAAGCGCCGCCGACCGTCGCATTATTGGCGGCTTCGGAAGCAATAATTCCCTCAGCAGAACCGGAACCGAATTGTTCCGGAGTCTTAGAACTGTTTCTGGCGGCGGAATAAGCGGCGATCGAGCCGATGTTGGCACCAATGCCGGGAAGAATTCCAATAAATGTTCCAATCAGAGAAGACCGCAACATATTCACCCATTGATTTTTCCAATCTGCGAATGTCAGCCACAGCCCCCTGTGTGTTACTGAGACGCGCGGAACGTTTTGATCAATATTCGCAATGTCGCGCAGCACCTGATTGATCGCAAACAATCCAATTAAAACGGGCAACAACTTGAAACCAGCATTGAGCGGAGTGAACCCGAAAGTGAGTCGTACCTCACCAGTGGCTGCGGAAATCCCCGGCATGGCTGCCAATATTCCCAATGTTCCCGAAAAGAGTGAGCGCGAGAGCGATGCGCCATCAATGGTCGCGATCAACACCAGAGCCATCATTACCAGCGAGAAATATTCGAAAGGCCCCAGCTGTGTTGACCAGCGGGCAATCGGTGCAGATAAGGAGATTAAAAACACACAGGAAATTAAACCACCCACCAGGGAGGCATAAATCCCCAGCCCCAGCGCACGGCCGGGCTGCCCCTGTTGCGTCATGGGGTAACCATCAAGCGTTGTCATCACAGAGGCAGGCGTGCCGGGCATTCGCAGGAGTGTGCCGGTAATCAATCCACCACTGATGGATCCCACATACATACTCACTAACAAAGTCATCGCCAGTTGAGGATCGAGCGTAAACGTCAACGGCAACGTGAGTGCGATCAACATGGCACCGGTTAACCCGGGAATCGCCCCCACGAAAATACCAAGCGATGTTCCCACTACAATCAGCGTCAGGCTGAGAGGTGAAGATAATTGAACAATTGTGTTTTGAATCGCATCCATATTTTGTACTGGTGCAGAAGTCTGCTTAACCCTTTACTCAACGGAGACAGTCAGAGTTTGAACAAGTAAATACATTCACCGACAATACGCGAGACTACGAAGGAGGACTAAGATGAGTTAGTCTTCCCTCGATTTCACCTGACGTTCCATCCTTGTTTTCTGCTATTCAGCCCAGATGGTCCCATAGCATTTTCCTGACTCATCATATCTTGAAACCGATAATGAATATCGTGACGTATCAAACCCTTTTCGTAAAGACTTCAACATCAACTGATGCTGGGCGGCGTGTGATACCTGGAGCTTTATAAGATTCGAACTTCTACATTAACTTGTCGGTAACCCACAGCTTTCGAACTTTTCACTGACAGGTTCACACTGCTGTTTGTCTTATATTTCTGACAAGATCGCGCGAGTTCTATCTACCCTCGTACAGTGATCTGTTGATTGTCTCTTTTCTTAATCACGTTGACCAGGCCCTTACGATCACGGCAGTAGCCAACAGTGCAGGATTCCAGGCATGCGATGTTTTTTGTTGCTGGATTGGATGGCACAGCGGCAGTAATGTTGACTCGAGCTTTCCAGATAGTGCGCTGCGACCTGCCCCATGGAAAATAACCTTTACCGGGATGGTCTATTTCTATATCCTGCTGGCCTCTCCTCTCCTACTCTAATAACCATCTCTCTGTCTTCTTTAAATCTAACCCCACTGTCCGTTTTCGCTCAATCCAGCCAAACATTGTGGTGGAAGATCTATACATCGAACTTCATATCTCGACCGCCTCATGCTCCATTTCCAGGGCGGTCAAATGGTCTAATTCAACAGGTTTACTAATGAGACAACTTAGTCTTGTATTGCTGACTGCTGTGTTCTTTTGTCTTAGCAACGAATCACATGCTCAAACGTGGGAACCGCTGACTCGGCAAACGAAGGGGAATGCTCAGCATTCATCCGGTACGGCACAGCAGACCAGGAAAGAAAAACCTCTGGTTGAGGTTGATGATATTTTTCGCAGTCCTCGGACCAATCAAGGCATTGCATCACAGACCAGGGACAAGTGGGACAATCGAATCAAACCCGCGCGTTCAAGTGCAAAAACACTAGATCCATTCGGAGCCACACCCACTCTGAAGAGTGAAGTTCCCAAGGCGCATTTTAAAACAACCGATCATGCTCCCAAATCAATCCTGCAAATGAGTCACACCCAGTCTACCAAAGATAACAAGGCTGAGGGACCCCCGCAGGGAGAGAAAGGGACTGAAGAAGCGCCGGCACAGCAGAATTCCATCCTGCAGGATGAGTTGACTGTCAACAAGGTCAACGAGATCATCAAAAATCTTGAAAGTTCGGAATCTGTAGACAGCCAGAAAAAGACTGAATATCTCGCCTACTTAAACCAGGCAATCAAATGGCTTGAAAATGCCAAAGAGTATCAGGCTAAGACAGTTCAGTTTGAAGCCGAGATCAAGCAGGCTCCGGAATTGCTCAAGCAGTTAAAAGAAAAGCTCGAGACAGAGGTTGAAGTCACCAAGATTGAGCTTAAGGCAGATGCCACACTCGCTCAGCTTGAACAGCAGTTAGGACAAGCCAAAGACGCTTTAAAAGCGGCTCAGGCCAAACTGGTTCAGGCAGAAAAAGATTTGAATTCGAAGGACCGAACAAATCGCAAAACAGAACTGACTAAATTAAAAGAAGGCACTAAAAGTCAGCTGGAGAAAATAACTACCGAATTAACTCCTGCCAGCAGCGAATCATCTTCTGAACAGCAAGCGTATGTGATTGGCATTGAGAATAAGGCCCGTCAAGCGGCGTTAAAGCAACAGCTTTTAATGATTGATGCCGAGATCAATCGATCTGATGCCTTAGTCGAATTGTTCCCTGTTAAACGTGATCTCGCTAAACGTGAGGTTTCGCAAGCAGAAAAACTGGTTGAGAAGCACCAGGTTATTGTGAACGACTTCCGTTCTTCTGAATCAAAAAGACAGGCAGCAGAAGCGAGAACAGCAGCCAGCAATGCCCATCCGGCAGTTCGGGAATATGCAGAAAAAAATGTTCTGCTGGCTGAAAGCCGAACGAAACTGACTAAGAGTATTGAACTCGTCTCAGGTCCTGCAGGCTATCTTTTGAGCGTTCAGGAAAAGTTGACGAAATTAAAAGAGGACTTCGAGTCAGTCAAACAGAAGATCGAAGTGTATGGGATGACCCCAACCATTGGTTTGCTGCTCAGAAACCGTCGAGACCATTTACCCGCCATTGAAATTCATAAACAGAGAATTGTTTTCAGTGAACAGGAAATGCAAGCTGCACAAGTAGCACTTCTTGAATTAGAAAATGATCGATCACAGTTAGGCGATTATGAAAAGACCATTGAGCAGACACTGGTTGACCTCGATGTCGACTCAGACCAGGTGCATCCTCAGCAACTTGAAAAAATTGTCCGGGAACTGATTAAAGATCGCCGTCAATATCTGGACAGCCTGATTCTGGACTATCATACCTACCACGACAATCTCAGTAATCTCGAATTAGTGTCGCGCGAATTGATTGAGGAAACAACATCGTATCGAAGTTATATTGACGAACAGATCTTATGGATTCCCAGTGCAAATCAACTTGGGAAAGCAGAGTTTACCAAAAGCTATGATGCACTAGCATCTTTTTTAAAGCCTCAAAGCTGGTATGACGTCTATAAAAGCACGACTCGCAATGCGCAAGATTATCCTGTTGCCAGTTTATTTCTGATACTGACCTGCATCCTGTTAATTGTAAGTCGAAAACGTCTGCAAGGATGGCTGGAAGAGTCAGGGCAGCGCGTTCAGGATGAAAATCATCTCTCGTTTATCCCCACGTTCCGGGCATTTATCATCACAGTATTCCTGGCCGCAGTAGGGCCGTTGATGTTCTGGTGCGTAGGCTGGTGGATGTCACTCAATCAAAACGCCACGGACCTGGTGCTTGGTCTGGCAGATGCATTCACTTCGGTTGCCATATTTTATTTTGTGATCGAATTATTTCGAATGATTTGTCGCGAAGGTGGTCTGGCAGACAAGCATTTTGGCTGGCCTCAAGCCAGTCTGGCTCCATTATCCCGAAACTTAAATCGCTTCAGTTTCTTAGCACTCCCGACATTGTTCATCGTCAGTATGCTGACCCGTCATCATAGTGGAGAGTGGCAGAATTCATTGGGACGTATTTCCTTTTTAGCCGGCCTGGGAATTCTTGGGTTTTACCTGCACATTTCGTTGAGACCAGGCAAGGGTGCTATTCCTCAAGCATTTGCAAGCTCAGGCAATTTATGGGGACATCGCTTTCG
The DNA here is from genome assembly GCF_007744075.1 of Gimesia chilikensis. Classification (NCBI taxonomy): domain Bacteria; kingdom Pseudomonadati; phylum Planctomycetota; class Planctomycetia; order Planctomycetales; family Planctomycetaceae; genus Gimesia; species Gimesia chilikensis. Next base: position 6,747,062 of record NZ_CP036266.1, read on the forward strand.
GTTTGTAACTTATCTATTTGGGGTTGGCTTCACCATCACATTAGCATCACTGCTTTATATGGGATACGTTTACACCGCGAATCAGCTGTTGCAGCGCATGTGGCTGGTTGTCTGTTTCCTGCTGGCACTGTTGTTGATTCAGGAACTTTTGACGAGACTCTTGCTGGTTGTCTGGAATCGAATGCGACAGCAGAAACTTCTCAGACTCAGAATTAAGAAGTCAAAATTAAAATCAGATATGCCTGATAATGTAGCCGTTGATGATTCAGCACATGAACTGGAGAATGTTGGCAAACAATTGAGTCAACTGGTGAGAGGGGCAGCGTTTCTGACGTTTCTCTGTTGTAACTGGTTTGTCTGGTCTGATGTCTTACCCGCATTACAGATATTCGATCGCGTTGAGCTCTGGAATATTACTGAAATGTCAAATCAGCAGATGCAGACTGCCGATGGCAAAACCATTACTGAGCAGGTCCCGCAGATTGTCCCCATTACTTTGGCCGATTTATTTTTGAGCATCATTGCCATACTCGGCACTTATGTTGCGACAAAAACACTCCCGGGCTTATTGGAAATATCTATCCTGGGGCGATTGCCTATCGATACTGCGATGCGGCATGTCATCATCATGGTAAGTCGTTATATCGTAAGTTTGGCAGGGTTTATTCTGGCCTGCCATTTAGTCGGAATCAAATGGTCCAGTGTGCAATGGCTGGCTGCAGCGATGACGGTCGGACTTGGCTTTGGATTACAGGAGATCTTCGCGAATCTGGTTTCGGGTTTAATCATTCTCTTTGAGCAACCGATTCGAATTGGAGATACAGTGACCGTTAACGGAGTCACCGGCACAGTGACGCGGATGCAAATCCGGGCTACAACCGTTACCGATTATGATCGTAAAGAATCAATTATCCCCAATAAACGATTCATTACCGAAGACGTAGTCAACTGGACTCTATCTGATCCGATTACGCGTTTTGTGATTCCTGTTGGCATCTCATACGACTGTGACCCATCGACTGCGAGGGAGCTGTTGTTGAAAGTCGCCAGAAACCATCCACTCGTTTTGAATGAACCTCGCACGTCTGCACTTTTCAAGGGATTCGGTGACAGCACCCTTGATCTGGAATTGCGTGTTTTCATTGGAAAGAGAGACGACTATTCAATCGTATTGCACGATTTGAATGTTGCTATCAAACAGGTATTCCAAGAGGCTGGTATCGAAATTGCATTTCCCCAACAGGATTTGCACATTCGCACATTTACAGATTCCGTTTCTTTTGAAGCAGCCGAGCAAGGTTCGCAGCATAAGAAAAATGCTGCACCAGACATGACAGCACATAGAGAAGACGGCCTGGCAGATGCGGCATAATATTGACCTTCCACCGCGAATGTCGACAGTCTTATCACTCAATGATTATGTCAATCATGAGTGATAGCAGATTACACTATTCCAGCAATCATCCGTGACAAAAATGACCAAGCCGGGACATCTGGATTCCCAGATGTCCCAGCTTGTATTTGATGGTGGCCAGTTGCATCTGGCTCACGTGTACGAGAGTAGCTTTGAATCTTTTTGCGGAGCTATTTCCGTCAAACCGGTTCTCTGATCAGCATCAATCTAGCACAAAATCAGAATCTTCAATTCCGGATGATCTCCTGGTCCTACGAAAAAAGGGTCAAAAGCGGTCTTGTACAATAAAAAGCGGAGAGAGGGGGATTCTCTGACCGCTGAATTGTTGCCGGGTTTCCCATGTGTTTGAGACTATAATAATAGACTTATTCTATCAAACGTCAAGAACTTTTATCAGGAATTAATTCATTTAAGGCAAAAACGAATGCCACAAAACTGCCACAAATATTATGAGCAACTTGATAGTATAGTAGAACCACTCTCTCGCCAGCTATGACCGGTTGGCCGTGCGCAGTTCGTTATCTCCAACAGTGAATTCATCCCGAAATCAATTTCCCAATATGGAAGAGTCATTTCAGACGGTGATGATTCACTGTGTTTCGTTGCCGAACGGACTGCATTTTTCTCAGGCGTGAGAACTCGCGCAACAATATCAGGATTTCATAATAAACAGCACAGTCGGTTCATTATTAATTGCTATTTACTTTAGTTGTTTGTTGAATTATGCAGAGTCCCCAGTACTGCAACAATGCAAACATCAAAACAATATCTGCTAAGATTGATACTACCCAATTACCAGTCGAGTTAAGAGTTGCGATAGCCCAAGACTGGCGGACTCCCAAAGAGTGAATTATGCGGCCAGTTATTGAGTGTATATTCTCTCGAACTGGTCGGGACATTGATAGTTTAATGTTTGATGTAAACGTTTTGAATTGTAGAACGTTTCGATGTAGCGGAACAGGGCCGAATGTTTTCGCTTGCGATTATAAATCGTTTCGATGTAGACAAAGACGCTCAATCGCGCTGTCTGACGAGTTGTGTACCGTTTGGCCAACTCGCGCACCTCCCCCAAGGATAGTCGTTCAGGATCATAGTGGATGCAAATTTGGTCCTGACTCATGCCCTTGTTGTCCGTCGCATGGGTGGTCTCGATCCCTTCCTTTGTGTCCTTCCGGTAAGCGTGCATGATTGTTTTTTTAAATTCTGCTATCGTGAGCGGTTTCTCTTTTCAGGAGGTCGGCGATGGCGAATCAGAATCAGCGTGCACTGCCCCCGGATCTGGCCAGGGTTCGGGAGCGACTGGCGGCGTGGCGGCAGACAAAACAGCCCGGGGCGCGGATTCCCGCCCCCTTGTGGAAAATGGCGGTCAGGCTGGCTGGCAAATATGGTGTGACACGCACCGCTCGGTCGTTGAAGCTTGACTACTATGCGTTGAAGAAGCGGGTTTTCCTGGCGGAAGGGCAGCCAGCGGAGAACGGCTCGGCATTTGTCGAATTACCGTCCGTCTCTGCCCCGGCTTCCGCATGCGTGATCGAGTGGGAGGACCATGCCGGAATTTTGCGGGTCCAACTGACAGGTTATCAGGCCGCCGATATCGCGGTGGTGGGACGCAGCCTGCGAGGTTCAAACTGATGCTGGCCATTACACCGCAGATGAAGATCCTGGTCGCCACCCAACCGGCGGATTTTCGCAGGGGCATCGATGGGCTAACACGGTTATGCAAAGACACCCTGGGTGAAGACCCCTTCGCGGGGACGGTGTTTTGCTTTCGCAATCGCAGAAAGACGGCCATCAAGGTGCTGGTGTATGATGGCCAGGGTTTCTGGCTCTGTCACAAGCGTTTTTCCGAAGGGCGCCTTCACTGGTGGCCCGATGCGCGAGATGCTGCCACGCAACGCCTGGCTGCTCATCAATTGTCGGTTCTGTTCTCGGCCGGCAACCCGGAGCGAACGGGAGCTGCCCCCGATTGGCGGCCCGTGGGCCCCCAGGCTTGATTGTCGCATCAGACAATTGCTCTTGCCACGCTGCGATAATCAGGGTATTTCTTCACTGAGCGAACGGACTTGGAGGCTCTGTGTTTGCCACGGATGGTGGATCATGAATCGGAAGAAACCGGAGGTCATGGAAGTGGATCACAAACGACTCCAGGATGTGGCGGACCGCGCCAGGCAATCGCTGGCTCTTCAAGATGCGGAGTTGATCGAGCGGGTTTTTGAATCCTATGAATATGTGGCGGGCCTGATTCAAGAAAAGAACATGTCGATCGGCCGGCTGCAGAAGATGCTGTTCGGCGCGAAGACGGAGAAGACCAGACAGGTCGTGGGAAATTCTGATCAGGCCGATGCCGAGCCGAACTCCGGCAAATCCGTGGAGCATACCGGGGACGCGGGCGAAACCGAGTCCGACGAATCCGACAAAAAGCCGAACGGCAAACCACCTCCCAGAGGCCACGGTCGAAACGGAGCCGACGCGTATCGCGGAGCCGAGCAGATCGAAATTCCTCACCGCTCGCTTCACGTCGGCGATCCTTGTCCGGAATGCGGGAAGGGAACCCTCTATCAAAAGCCGCCCCGCACTGTGGTGCGGATCACAGGCCAGGCTCCGCTGGGTGCCAGGACCTATGCACTGGAACGCCTCCGCTGCGGTCTGTGCGGCGAGGTCTTCACGGCCGCGCTTCCCCAGGAAGCCAGCCGCGAGAAATACGATGCCAGGGCCGGTGCGATGATCGGCCTTTTAAAATATGGAAGCGGGCTTCCCTTCAACCGCCTCCAGGGCCTGCAGGGGAACCTGGAAATTCCTCTGCCGGCCTCGACTCAGTGGGATGTGGTTTCCACTTTTGCCCCTCTACTCAATCCGGCTTTCGAAGACCTCATGCGAGAAGCCGCTCAGGGAACGATTCTCTACAACGACGACACAACCGTGAAGATTCTGACCCTGATGGGGGAACGCCGGATTCCCTTCGTGGACAATCCGGACCGCACCGGTCTGTTCACGTCCGGCGTGATTTCCACGCGGGATGGTCGCCGCATTGCGTTGTTTTTCAGCTCGCATCGGCACGCCGGCGAGAATCTGGCCGAGGTACTCAAGCAGCGCGCAGCCGAACTTGAGTCTCCGATCCAGATGTGCGATGCGCTCGCGCGGAACATGCCCCGGGAACTGGGGACGATCGTCGCCAACTGCCTGGCCCATGCCCGCCGGCAGTTCGTGGAGATTCACGATCTGTTTCCCGCAGAGTGCGGCCATGTGCTCGAAGCATTGAAGATCGTCTATAAAAATGATGCCGCTGCCCGGAAGGAGGGGCTGTCTTCCGAAGAACGTCTGGAGTTACATCAAGCCCACAGCCAACCGGCGATGACGGAATTGAAGAGTTGGCTGCATCGGCAGTTCGACGAAAAGCTCGTCGAGCCGAACTCGGCTCTGGGCACCGCCGTCAATTATCTGCTCAGACACTGGGAGAAGCTGACGCTCTTTCTGCACAAAGCCGGAGCCCCGCTGGACAATAACATCTGCGAGCGGGCTCTGAAAAAAGCGATCTGCCATCGCAAGAATTCGCTTTTCTATCGCACGCAAAATGGGGCCCGCATCGGCGACATGTTCATGAGCCTGATCCACACCTGCGAGCTCAATCAGGCGAACCCCTTCGATTATCTCACCGAACTCTTCCGCCATCCCGGCGAAGTCGCCGCCCATCCCGAACGGTTCCTGCCCTGGAACTACCGCCAGACAATCGCTGAACTCCCCAACGCTGCTTGAGCCCCCGCCGCCAGCTGGCCCCCGCTTCCCAACCGGCTCACCAAAAAATCACACCGGAAAGATTTTGCACGCTCACCGGAAGGACACCTTCCTTTGCGGTCAACAACTCGGTTAGTCGCTGAACACAGGCATCTCGTATATCCGACACACTGGGCAGAACCAGGTCAATATTTTTTCTCATCTTATCAGTCATCGTACTGTCCTATTAAATTGATTCTTCGCTGATGCTGCGCCCATTCCGGTCTTAATCCGTTTCAAGCCGTCGCCGTTGTAATACCAGCCACGGCAAATTCGACAACGAATGTCGAAGCACCGACAAGTAGAAACTATGCCGCTCTCGACCATTCGCAGTCATCACCGCCTACGTTGTCCTCGAACTGTTGGAAATTAGACGACTGCGGCGGCCGCGGGGGGGAGCTGTGAAACCTTGCGTGCAATGTATCCCAATCCAGCACGAGTGCGCCGCCCGTTGCTTGGTGCTGCTTTTCCCAATCCATCAAGTGTTGGAAGCAGGCGTGGTCGATGTAGCTCAAGCCTTTCAAGTCGATGTGCAGGACTGTACCCGACGGCACTGCTTCCAATGCCGCCGCCAACTTCGGCAGACGGATGAAGGTCGCCGAACCTTCCAGCACTAGCGTTCTACGATCACCGTCCGGGTCGCAGCGATGGGAAATTGAAAGCCTGGAAAACGTATAAATTAACTTTATGATAGAGAATCCGATTCCAACTAATACCCCTGTGAGCAAGTCCAGCGTCACCACAGCACAGGCCGTGACGACACAGATGATTCCCTCACTCCGACTTTCTTGCCACAACGCTCGAATCGCACGAATCCCTAGCAGTTTGACGCCGGTTAACACGAGTAGTGCGGCAAGAGCGGACGTAGGCAACATTCGAAGCAATTGGGGAAACAAGAGAGCAAATATCAGCAGCCATGCACCGTGAAACACTGCTGACCAACGGGTTCGAGCACCTGCATCAACATTGGCCGAACTGCGAACAATTACTCCTGCCATTGGCAACGCACCCATTAGTCCGCAGATAGCGTTGCCGACACCCTGAGCCGCTAACTCGCGGTCATAACGGGTCCGAGGGCCTTGATGCATTCGATCGACGGCGGCGGCAGTCAAAAGTGTTTGTGCACTCGTGACGAAGGCGACTATCAGTGCAACCTTCCAAACCGATGGACTAGTGAGAATCTCTGGGAGCGAACCAAAATTAACCCATTTGACAGCCGCTCCCAAACTGTCAAACTCGACCCTCTCAATGGGTAGCGCCAGGAAGGCGGAAACAGCCGTTACAACAACGATCGACACGATGACAGCCGGTACCGCCCTGAGTTTTTCCGGAACGATCCTCTTCCAGAACACCAGAATGAGCAGCGTGGCGGCACCAACGAGGGCAGCAGAAAGGTGCCCCGGGTGCCCATCGTGGCCGACGAAAACATGCGTCAGAGCCCGTGGAATGTTCACGAAGTTCACCAATGGATTTCGGTCGGGAGCATCGTCCAACGCGACATGGAACTGCTGGGAGAAAATGACGGCCCCTATTCCCGCCAGCATGCCAAGTATGACAGCGGGTGACACGGCTCGAAACCACTGTCCGAGCCGCAGGAGTCCAGCGGCGAATTGAATCAATCCAGCCAGAAATACAACGACTCCTAACATCCCGATACCCTGTTTCTCGACAATGTCGAGCAGGATAACAATGAGCCCCGCCGCGGGCCCGCTCACCTGCAATGGGCTGCCGGCAATCAATCCTACCAGAATTCCGCCGATGATGCCGGTGATCAGACCGACTTCCGCTGGAACACCGCAGGCCTTGGCAATAGCCAGGCACAACGGTAGGGCAACCATAAAGACCACCAATGAAGATGGAATGTCGCTCTTAAGTACCTCGAACCATTTCGGAGGCTTAGCGACTCGCGAAGCCTTCGGCGATCCCATGTTTTCGGGCGACCGTGAACTCGTTTCAGAATCAGGCCGGTCCGCGTGGACAACCGGCGTCTCCGCTAACGGCGCGAAGGCTTTGCTTGCTTGATCGTAGGCGAGCACGTCTCCTGTTTCGAATCGCAAGACCCAGGCGTGCAGATGAAGGGTGCCGGCAGTCAAAGCAGCAGCGACCGCTGGATGTTTCGCCAGGTTTTCGACCTGTAAGAGTACGTTCCGCTCGACTGCTTTGTTCCACAAGGCAACTCCTTCTATACTGGGGTGTTCCCTCCGGATCGTCTCGCTAGTCTCAGCGACTCGGGCTAGCCACTCGTTCGTCTTGCACAGATTGACTGCTTTTTCCGGGTGCAGGATTGCACGAACTGAACCGCAATCATAATGCCCGCAGATAATGATGTCAGTCACACCAAGTGCGGAAACGGCGTATTCGATCGTAGCCATTTCACCGATCGGACCATCGCACGGATGAACCAAATTGACCGCATTCCGTGTAACGAATAAGTTCCCTGGATCAGCCTGCATAAAGATATCGGGAAGGACGTGGGAGTCCGAGCACGTAATCAGAAACGCTTGTGGTTTTTGGCTCTGGGCGCTCCGCTCGTATTGTTCACGTCGTTCCCACAAGACATGGTTCTGGAAATGTTTCAGCCCCTCAATTAGTTTCTTCATGTGAACATCCTGTTCCTTCGCCAAGATTGGGCAGAGGCAGACAGGCTGTGACTGCCCCGACTTAGTCCGGTTTGACTCGATCCGTGACCTAGAGGACTCTAAGGGACCGATGTATGTCAAGAGTGAGTAATAACCGACGACGTAACTTATACGACGGTCACAATTTACCAATGAGTGTCCCATCTCGTGAACGCGCGTGACTAAACCGTTGTCAATGCGAGATGATTCGTATGAGATGGGGAAGCTTCACCGTCGAGTAGTACAGGACGATGGGCATCACCCAGACAACCTCAACAAAGTAGGATGCAGAGCACATGAAGACGGTCCCTAAGGGACAACACCGGTGCATCGGAAATTAGCTGCGCGATATTGGATGAGCCAATATACTGGTAGCAAAGATTGGCACCGACCATCGGCAAAACAGGATTTTCCTGGGAATCTCGATGGGTCTGTTGAATGCGCGTTGCCGGAAATGCTGTGAACTCATCACGAGATTCGCACGGGCACTTGGGCTGAGAGGGTAGACCACCACCCGATGGTAACTTCTTAACCGGAATCGGGCAGCATGGCTCGTAATCTAAGTCACCGATCGATGCTTGCGAAGCTACCCCAAGAAATAATGACGAGAAGGGTTGAAAATGGAACGGGCAGGGTAACACCCCAACCGCTGTCGAGAAGATAAGAATAGTAATCAACCCGATCCGCTGCATATGCATCTACCCTTCTGTGAAGACGAAAATGAAGTCAATATATGCACATTAAATATTCAAGGCTATCATTTCATCGGTTGGATGGAAAGTGGGGGTTGAGTCTAAATTTGGCATTCTCGAGATTATCGTGTGCATACAACATTTTCCTTGCAAAAGCAAAAAACGCCGGGGCAACATTTAAGCAATCTGGCGGAATGGAAAGCCCACGGAAACGGCGCAAAATATTATTCTGGTGGGAACGAACTTTAGAGTAGAGTCACTCACGTAAGGTTGAGGGCAAGGTTAACTCAATTTATCCATCACCACAATTTCTCCTTTCTGAAGAAGAACAAACAGTAGTGTTGCACGTCGACATTGCTCTGTTAGCTTTATTGTCCGCTCAAAGCCTGTCCGCGGTTGCTGGTGCCACCCACGCCTTGTGAGATGTCCTGAACACTGTTTAAACCACCAGAGAGGACCATGCCGTTCACGCGGACTTCGGACTGTCGCAGGTTGATCAGCGAGTTGACATAGTTGATGTTGGTTTCGAAGTACGTGCGACGTGCGGTTAAGACACGCAGGAAGTCAAACTGCTGGCTTTCGTAACCCTGGGTGGTGAGATCGAGGTTTTTCTGAGCGAGGGGCAGGATGTCTTCCCGATAACGTTCGACCTGTTTCAGCGATTTCTTGTAGTCGCGGTAAGCCTTGGAGAGTTCGACTTTGAGAGAGAGCTGCAGACGTTCAACTTCTTTGACAGAGCGGTTGTATTCGGAGTTGGCTGTTGCAATATTCCCCTGGTTGCGGTTGAAGATTGGAATGGGGAGGGCGATCTGGACGTTTGCGATATCAGAGCCGGTGGCGTTGTCATGAGCGGCACCGATCTGGGCGAGGAGGTTCGGCATGGCCTGAACTTCCTGACGGGAGATCTGAGCGCGGGCCCGATTGACGCGTGCACAAGCTGCCTGGATTTCCGGGCTGTTGGCGACGAGATTGTTGTAGGCTTCGTCCCAGTTCCATTTCACGGAGTTAACGTCGAGTTCTCCGGTGAAATTATAGTGAGACAGGTCGGGCGTACCGACGAGACTTGCCAGCTGCTGCTTGGCAGATTCAAGATCGTACTCGGCGTTCTGACGGAGGATACGGACTTCTCCCAACTGGACTTCGGCCTGCAGAATATCAGGCTGGGCAGCCTGTCCTGATTTATAGAGCGACTGAGCAATTTCGACACCGGCTTCCGCGACTTTCTCCAATTTCAAAGTGATTTCCTGCCGCTTCTGGGCACCGAGGGTGGCGTAGAACTGCGACTTGACATCGTTGCTGACGCGAAATCGCTGCGCTTCCAGTTCCCAGGAGAGCGATTGAACATCGTGGTGGGCGACATCCTGGTTGAGTTGCAGTTTGTTGCCGCGAACGTAGGTCTGGCTGAAAAAGGCTCCCTGCTGACCGGCTCTGCCATCATTTCCAATTTCGTTACCGGAATAACCAAAGACGGGGTTGGGACGCAGACCGACCTGGGTTTTGATCCCTTCGGCTTTATAGACGACCGCGGTGGCTTCCGCGAGTGTGGGGTTTGATTCCATCGCCATCTGCAATAGGCTGTCTAGATCGAGAGTCATGGCGATCAGATCCGGTTCTGCCGGAGTCTTGTCTCCTGATCCCGTTGTAGGGGCAGGGGGGATTGTTGTGCTTTTGGGTTCGAAACCGGTTTGCAGGAGTGGATCGTCGTCGCTGGAAATGTCGTCGAGCGAAATGACGATGTCCTTTTCAGTCTGTTGAGATCTGAGGTTGTCGGCGACTTCTGTACGGGAAGCATCAGCTGGCTGATTTGACTTTGAGACATTCTTTCTAACCATCTTTTTGAGCGATTTGGGAGCGTCTTCCTGCTGGGCAACATCCATTTTGGCAGGAGTTTTGTGATCAGTGACCTGCGTCTCGCCGAAATGGGCGCAGGACACTAAGCAAGAGCATGGCAGTACCATGCAGAACCGGATCAGTCGTGAACGAATCATGGTAGATTCCTTACATCATCAATAATATGTAGATTTGAGAGATATCAGAGACACTAACGGAATTGTGTCATGATTTATATGAGTAGTTTCCTCAGATCCGCGATGATGGAGCGTCGTTTGTAGAAATTGTCGATTGTGAGCCAGCTATTCTGAATCTCGTAATGCTCATCGCTAACGTTTGCAATATCGTGTGAACAAACATAATTCTGCTTCAACTGTCGGTATGTTTTGTTGGGAATCAGCACCAGAATTCGTTCCACACTGCATACGCAAAACGGACAGTTTGGCTCTGGGTTTTGATGAACAGGTTCCACCACCGAATCTACATGGCAGTGTTGATGACAAATTTGAGTTGATATCGTATGCATGTCAGAATGACAACAGTGGGTATCACAGGGAATGGTTGTCTGCGCGAGAGTCGTAATCGCGAAGCTGAGGCAGATCCAATTGTTATACCACCATCTCATCCTGAGATCCCGATAGAAAGAGAATACACAATCTCTTTAATAGATCGGTTCTTCGTATCATGCATGATAAATCAATTTTTCCGTTTCGGTCTACGGTTTGGATTTCGAAGGCCGCGCGATTGGAATAATCCGTGCAACCGGCGCAATTTATGATGTGGTCAGTACACTTACCGTTATTTCTTGTGGCAGAAAGGCGACAAATATGGCTCCCGTCGCTGAGTGGAACGAGGTTGCCCCAACACGCGGCAGTCCCGGCGTTCTGAAAGGATCTCAGGCCCCAAAATATTACGAACATAACTCACAGCCTGACATCGCTTGGCCGGGCTCAAAAGTTTCCCGAAGTGGCTTCCTTCAAGATCGCCTTATCCAGTTCCGCATCTGCCAGCATCTGCCAGCAGCTGCCTTAAGCGTGCATTTTCCTTTTCCAGGTCTTTGAGCGTTTGTCCTGGTCGGTACGGATTCCACCGTATTCCTTACGCCAGCGATAATAAGTTTGATCAGTGATTCCCAGTTGTTTGCAGACCAGGCCAATCGTCTTGCCACGAGCCAGTTCGACTTCCGCTTCACAAAGCTTCTGAATAATCTGCTCAACAGTAAAGCGTTTTTTCGGCATTGCTCATTCTCCCAAAACTATGTCCAAAATCGATATGTTACCACATTTTAGGTGGACGCGGTTAAGGGGGCCAAGTCTATTCAGTATACGCATTATCGGTCGGTTTTCCCAGCCGACTGAAATCCAGAGTTACTTTATTGAAGTAAGCCCACCAGTCCAAACTCTTTGAAATGAACTCGGGCCCATTAAACCGGATAGCCAAATAAAATGTTGGAACTTTGTAGTCTATGGAACAGCACGTAAACTGGTTATCATTGCCTGGCTGATGCTCAAGAACAATGAGCCTTACGTTAATATTCAGGCTGCGTGCCACTTCAGCAGTGTTGAAGCCTTGCTTGGTGACCATTTTGATGGCTTCAAGTATGAACTCATTTGTAAATAACCGCCGTGTAATTTCGGGTTTAGATTTTGACTTCAACAGCTACTTGTTCATGTTGTTCATCGTCAGAATAGTTTACACTCTAGTTAGAGCGCCCACTATTCCCGGGGAGTTCACAACATTCTCTAAAAGCCTACGCGATCTTACCCAAGACAATTCATATTGAACACTGGTGGATGAAGTCCAGTCACCTAACAACCAAATCAAATATCATCGTCGAGTTTGCTATGTTCCGAAACTTCCTTGGCGGCTTGATTCCAAACGACATCCCAGTTTCTATAGAAGACTGAATTATAATTCGAAAGGCAAAACCTAATGAATCTCAAAATGCAATCCATCAAATTCGGCCAGGGTGAAGGACGCAGGATATCGACGAACAAGCAATATCGGATACTATCAGCCTGATTAAACGATTGGTGAATCAACGTATCATCGAAAATGAACAATCGACAATCCCGCCAGTAATTTGTGTGACGCCCCACCTCGATATAAGATGCTCCTTGCGGCACCGGACCAAAATTCAACAGCACTCGATACGTCAACCGTAGCGGACCAAAATGTCGAGAGGTCGATTCGTGTCCCCGAAAAGCAGATACGCCGATTGTACGGATGAACTTAAACGTTTGACAAAAAGCTGGGACGTCATCAATCATTTCGCTGTTTACCCCATACCACTTATAGAACAGCATCAGGCGCTTATGATCCTTCATTTGAGCGTTTGCGCGTTTGCATAGGTCAGCTTCATTGATTGCGTTAGCCAAATCATTCAGCTCTTGCTGATACTCCAGTGGAAGTTCGTTAAGTCGGTATACTCCTTTGTTCCAATACGGAAACGACAATAGATCAAAGAGCAAATTCATTGGCGACAGCATCCAAGTGAGGACACCATTACCGAAAAAATAGCGGGCAAAAGTGTTAGGGCTACGATCCGAATTTCTAATTACATCTAGCAGACCACAAATGATATAGAAAAGTGTAATCCAAGGAAGAAAATAGATTGCCAGCACAAGAGGAAGTCCCCGCTTCGCAACAGTTATGAGTTTCAATTTCTTCATATTGACTGCATCACTCCGATTGTGTCGAAATATTATTAAAGATAGTACTTCAGGTGGCATGCTCCCCTTAACTTGATCCATTTGTTGTGAGAGTTTCCAATAGACTTTTTCTAAGGAGACGATCATGACGAAACGACGCAGTATTCTAAATCACAGCTGCCATTCTATTGGAGATAGCGTAATCATCGTTCACACCTTGGCATGCTTCAGTAACAGAATAGTTGAGACTACAAGGAAAATTATGACGGCAGTCAACAAAAATGCGTTCCAGGGATTGGGATACCAAATCAAATCAATAATGTATGGGATAAACCTGAGTCCGACTAAGAAAAGAATCAGTATTGTATAACCCCACCGTTCCCTTGGCGTTAACTTCCGACGTTGAATCGGCTTCATGTGATTTCGTTTTCGTTTTCGTTTTTTCCGTTTGCTCATTAGTCTACAAATCGGTGTTGAGTTCTCCGCTTTTGATTTGTTGTTGTGTCACTCTCGTTTGGATTCTCCTGATCAACAAAATTAAGAGGTGGTGGAAGTCACGCATTTCACATTAATCAGACAAAAGATCTATGCGAATCTTGATCATTTTCAAAACTTTCTACCTGTCGTTGGCTTGTTATGCTGCCAGATCGGGATGTTGTGCGTATGGTGTATCTCGTGAGATTGCTCAGAAACGGATGTCTCAGCTGGAAACCAACGTTCTTGGTAGTACAAGTGATGTGCTGATTGGAAAAAACTAATCGCATCCCTGCGAAGCCTGGTATTCCTTTCCTGTTGTTGAGTTAGAGAGTATGTCTCGGTGTCTAAGCGAAATAACTCATACTTCTTCTGGCTACTAAGGACCAGCATCTGTTGATTACTTTGAAGGAGTGCCAAGTCATGATTGTGTTGCATCAACGCATAACCGGATGACGGAGCTATGCTTAGAGCATCGCGTCCGAAAAAGACGGATCGATACGTCCCACCGAGTTGTCCCATAATTGTTGGTGTAATATCAAGAGATGAAGCTAACGTCGAGCATCGTATTCCCCCACCATTACCACTTGGCAAAATCATAAGAACTGGAATTCGATATGACTTCATCGGGAACAATTGGCTTCCGTACACACGGGCACCGTGATCTCCCATCACAACGAATAATGTGTTCTTATAGAATTCATGTAATTTTGCTTTCTGAAAGAAATTCCCTAATGCCCAATCTGAGTACTTCACCGCATGTGTCCTGTTTTTCGCTTCGGAGGGCAAATCGATTCGACCACTGGGATATGTGAATGGTTGATGATTCGAATTGGTGAGAACAACCATAAAAAAGGGATTATTGCGTTTGCTCAGATCATCACATTCAATAAGTGATCGGTTGAAGATGTCTTCATCACAGGCCCCCCAAGCCGTTGTAAAGGTAGGGGCTTCATAGTCTTTCAGTTCAATAAACCTCTCAAATCCATTGGACATCATGAATGAGCGCATTCCATCGAAGATTCCATGTCCACCTTCAATAAACACCCTATTATATCCACGTGCTGCTAGTACATGAGCCAGAGTGTAGACATTATCTGAGTGGTCACGTTTCAAGATGGATTCTGTAGGAATCGGGGGCATTGAAGTTAGAACAGCCTCTAGTGCACGAGCCGTCCTGTTACCTGTGGCGTAGAAATTATCGAACAAGATACCTTCAGCAGATAGTTTGTCAAAGAAAGGAGTGAGCCCGCGATCATCGCCCAAAATACCTACGAAATCAGAGCCCAAACTCTCTTCAAGAATCACAACGACATTCCAATCACGTTGAATTCTGTGCACAGTTACTGTTCGGTCTACCGGATTAAGTGAAAATTCGTGTCGATGGTCGTTTGAAGTAATGATGCGCTGCTGAACACGCTGATTGGCTTCTTCTCGATCGATGGTAAGGTAGAACTCATCATAATCGAAACCACACGACCAGGCATAGAACACAAAACTGTAAAGCCCATTTCCGGAGCACTGGTTAACAATCCGGTTTTGAGAATATTTGGTACTACTCATACTTATTGTAGACCACAGGATACTGATCGTGAAAACGACCATAAAGAATATTCCATATCGACGACTCTTCGGAATGGGTATGTCGACTACATTCTGTGCTCGCTTTCGGATAATCACAAACAGGCTACCAGCAGTGATGAAGATGCCGAAGAACAATAATACGATGGGATATGATTCCCAAATATTGCCGAACACTTCATGTGGATAAACCAAATACTCAAAAGCGATGTAATTTAGACGTGATTGAAATTCATCAAAAAACAGGAATTCTGCAACGCATAGAAAGGGAATGAACAAAACTGTAAACAGTATTTCAAAGTGAAGAAACGTACGATTCAAACGACTAACTGAAGGTGTTTTATAAAAGAATGTATGACGAATGATTTGAGGCATCACATAGAGGAAAGTCACAAGTAAATCAAACCGTAATCCAATAATGCTTAATTGAATTAATTCGTGTGTCGCTACGGAATTCCAATCAACATATGTAAAAACTAGAATAACCCTTAACAGTGTGAATAGGACCAGAACCATGGCAATGAATTCCAGCGTAATGCGATACTGTCCCAACCAGAGTGACCAGGAATATGTCAGTTTTTTAATTAATCCCTCTCCTGACTGTGGCTTGTTGTTGTCCGCAGTCATAACGACAACCTTGCTGTTTGGGCATATCTCACGCAATTCATTGGTCGGATTTATCTGAAAAGTCATGAATCACTCATCCTTGATTTTTGTGAATTTATTTCCATTTCAGTAAGAATGTTTAGTGTTGCAAATGACTTGTTGTCATCAGTCTCGATCGTCGAAATCTCGTTCTTGTTGGCTACACATTGGAGTACCACAAGTGTTAGGTCATCGCTCAGGGTGGACTCACCTCGCCACTCGATTAGGATTTCAATAATCCGCATCACAGTGCTCTGAAGTGAAAGTACACTGCAGCGTGAAAACCATGCCGTTAGTCGTTCCTGGCCAAAGAGTTCTCCGTTCGGATTGCGTGTTTCGGTCACCCCATCACTGAAGAGTAGAATTCGGTCTCCGGTTGACAGAAAAGTAGTTTGCCGGTCCCAAACAGTACCAGCGTCCAACCCCATTAGCATTCCAGTGCTTTTTAATGAATCGAGACGTCCTGATTTTTCGAGCATTATTCCAGGAAGATGGCCTGCACTTGCCCACGAGAATTCATTGGTATCCGGTTTCCAACGAGCGAGAAACATCGATGCAAAGTTACCTGGCAACATCGTGGCAGCAAATCGTTGATTAACTTCTTGGAGTAGACTTTCAGGTTCGTATGGTGGCAGTTCAGAAGCGGCCATTAGCAGTGATTTGAGCATGGCCGCCCCCATTGCTGCCGGAACACCATGTCCAATAACGTCTGCCACGCAAATCAACCATGAACCGTCTGCCAACGGTAAAAAGTCGTAGTAATCACCTGCGACAGTATCAGCAGGTTCAAACACACATGCCGTCACTAGACCTGGGATCTGAATACCATTTGGAAGCAGATGCTGCTGGATATTTCTTGCCTTTTCCATTTGATGTCGACGTTCGCGGTCGTTTTCATACAACGTCTGGCTCATAGAATTAATGGCAGACGACAACTGATTCATCTCACAACTATTGAATGACGGAACTTCCGCTTCAAGATCTCCAGCCGAAATTTTTTCGACGGTCTTTAACAGTTGATTCAGTGGAGCCCCGATAATCTGCAACAGAACTACGTTGACGACAGTGGTTGCCAACAGACCTAATATTCCCAGGATGGAAAGCTGTATCAGGACCTTGCGACGAATAGCACGACGCACATTTTCTCGATTCTCGGAAACGAACACACTGATATTGTCTCCCGTATGATGTCCAACAATCAGCCCGAGCATATCAAGGTTATTCCACTTTATGCTCTGTGCTGTATTGGAATCAATTGCTGAAAAGATTTCTGTTGTTTCCGGTGAGTGTGGATTTGTCTGAAGTACTTTTCCGTTCAGCCGAACTATAATTTGATGACCGGGAGACGTGGAACTCCGCATCTGTTGACAGACGCAGTTGATATAACTTTGAACGTAACGAATACCATGGTCATGAATCAAATGTATGGCTGCTGCGTGAATAGCAATTGCTTCATCGTTCAGACCAGAACGCTTTTCCGTAACAACTTCTTCCATTTCGCGTTCATACTGCCATAAAAGTAATACCGCAAGGGCCGCACCAAGTGTCACATTCACTGCCAGTAGTAGCTGAAAGCGAATCGTTCGTAGATTTTTCCTGCTTGGTGGCTTGTTTATGAAAGACGGTAACATAATAGTTTCTTTCTTCAGATAGATTATTGATCATTCATTCTTCTTCACACGAGGACCTATTTGTCACATCACACAAGATTCAATTAGGATTCCCTCAAACATTACTCAAATTAGACAGCATTCCTAAGGCTGATATCTCCAAAAGTGCGCAGTCCTCTGAACTAGCAACGGGACTATAATTGTCTGACCTCAACTAGCTTACTTTTGGTCACCGATTGATTCCGTAACCTAGAATCATGTAGCTTGTGAATTTATATTTGTTAATCGGTCCCAGAGTGATTCCATAATTTGATGAACGATCATTGGTTCTTCCGCCAGATTCTCTGGCTACCATACCTATCCTCCCAGTGAGTGTCATGAAAATGCTTTTGAACACCCAATGCTCTAGGCCACCACAAAAAAAACATTTTCTCTATAGCGGACGGCATGGAAACTGTAATCCTAATGACCGCCCGCTACTAAAACCGAGTTATCTTGAATTTGATTGTTAAAACTAATTTGTTGTAGTAGTCCTTTTGAATACTAATGTTTGTGATCGTGACTTCCATGATCAGGTTCGATCTTTCCGGAATATGATTTCCCAGCAATTCGTAGAGCGAGGCGTGCATCCGCATCCTTGGCATGAAGATCTTCATTGAGTTCTTTGTCATTCGATACGAATCGTGACGATTGTCCCTCGGGATCTCCCTTGTCAGGCAAAGCAGTCAACTTGAATTGTTCCCCGCGCCCATCGTGTTTGAGATTGATCAAAATCTCTTTGGAGTCGATGGGAACAACATTTTTTGCGGTACCGTCGAGGATGTAGATTGTGACAGTACTATTCTTCTCATCGTGAATGAATTCGGCGTGGTATTCTTCTTTACCTAACTCGATAAGATGGCCATGGTGTGGGCCGTCACTCGGATGGTCGTGGGCATCAGTCTCAACTGTGGCCGGAGGTAAGTCGGGAACATCTGGATTCTGTGATTTATTGGACTCTGATGAGCAGCCAGAGAAGATTATTGCTAAGAGCAAAAAGGCTGTACTTGAGATCAAATGGTTTCGTATTATCATGAGTTGTCGCCTTTATTAAAGTTAATAAGTTAGAAAAAGCGGGTTCAGAGAAGAGAGTCAGTGACGGATTTTTTAATTTTCACCGCCCTCATAATTCCAAAGCGTATTCTAGTCTCTTGTTATAGGTACGTTTCAGTGCACGTACTTTGTCTCAAATCCACTCGTCTCGAGCCACTTGTCTCAATGGCGAGCAGAATCATGAGTTTTAAGAGTGATCTCTTGCCATTTGGACAACGATAGGTTACATCGAGGACTGCCATGGTCGTACTTCTAAACTTCACAACCGAGTTTTTTCACTGCCTTAATGTGAATGTTAGCCTTCTGGCCATCGTCAAAATGAATCGTCTTCCATTTCTGCAGACGGTAACCAACGATTTCTTTTTCCGCAGCCAATACAGAATTTGCAAACAGACTCGCAGCAATCACCATTGTGATGCCACCAAATAAGGTCTTCTTCAAATTCATCGTAAACATAGTCATTTTCCTTTCAGTTTTGATAGACTAGAAGTTGCTGGAAGTATCTATACATCCCAGTGAAAGTTTCAAATTAAGTGTCGACTTCGGTATCGACAGTTAAGATTTTAAAATATCATGTACAGGCTGTTGACTCTCCAATGATTCTTCCATAAGAGGGATTTCAGTCGTCGTAGATTCTACGATTCGTTCACCTGCCTTGCGTCCGAACGTCCAGAGTAAAGCCGGACGAATGAAGAATTCCAAAATAGTGCTGCTGATCAGCCCACCCAAAATTACAGTAGCAACCGGATAAAGAATTTCCTTGCCTGGTTCCCCGGCGGAGAGAGCAAGTGGTACTAATCCGATGCCTGAGGTCAGTGCCGTCATTAGCACTGGAGCCAGCCGTTCTTGGCCAGCACGAATGATCATTTCTTTCGACCAGGACTCGCCTTCGTAACGGACCAAGTGCAAATAGTGATTCAGTAGCAAAATTCCATTCCGCGATGCAATGCCTCCTAATGAAATGAAGCCTACCATGGCAGCAACTGTCAGGGTTTGCCCGGTGATTAATAGAGCGATTACCGATCCGATAAAGGCCATCGGTAGCGCCATCATCACTTGAAGAGAAAAATTTATCGAGCGAAACATTGTGTAGAGTACCATCAGAACTCCAAACATTGAGACACCGAATAAGATTCCAATAGTACGGCTCGCACTTTTCTCACTTTCGAACTGCCCACCGTATTCGACGAAATAGCCGGACGGCAACGACTCAATGACTGGCTTTTGAGCAAGTTGCATTTCTGCCACGACATCGACCAGTCCACGACCTGTAACGTTACACTGAATGACAATACGACGACGCACGAGTTCACGGTTAATTGTGTTCGGTCCGCTAGATTTATATAGTTTAGCTAATGACGACAGTGGGGTCGTTCCTCCATTCGGCAGATCAATCGACAGCCGCTTGAGTGCTTCCATGTCTTCTCGATATTTTTCATCCATGCGAACAAGTAGATCGAACGTTCGTTGACCAAGCAGGACACTACTCACGACTTCGCCGTTCATCGCCGTGGAGATGTATTCATTTACATACGATGGAGTAAGCCCATACAATTCAAGTTGGTCACGGTCAAGTTGGATGCGGAGTTGCGGAATCTCAACTTGTGGTTCGACGAGCAAATCTGTGACTCCCTCAATTTCGCGCATCACTGCAGCCATTTCCTGGGCCTTTTGTCGGAGGATGTTGAGATCATCTCCATAGATTTTAATACCAACCTGGGCCTTCACACCGGATATCATATGCGAGATAAGATGCGCTAGAGGCTGTTCAACCGTTGTCACGATTCCAGGTATATCCTCCATCGCGTGACGAATATCCTCGATTACGACTTCCCGACCTCGATCAGATTCTGGATCAAAACTGATAATCATTTCGGAGACATTGACGCCTTCAGCATGCTCGTCAAGTTCAGCCCGTCCGGTTCGTCTGGAGAAGGCCTCAACCCCCTCAATCTTCATCAAACGTTCATTTACGGATTTCGCAATCTCATTCGACTTTTTTAATGCTGTACCTGGTGGCAAAACCACATTCAGTTGTGCCACACCTTCATTAAACGGAGGAAGAAAGTCCCGTTCCAGACTCGCCAGTGCTACAAAAGCAACAGCTACACCAGACACGCCGAATAATAACATTATTTTTGCGTAGCGGAGACTTAGAGAAATTGCGCCACCAGCGGCCCATTTCAGAAATCTTAAAAGTGGTCCATCCTTTTCACTCTCCATCAGCTTCGCCCGTGAGAGCAACCAGTAGGACAAGACAGGCGTTAATGTCAGGGATACAAGTAAAGAAGATAGAATCGAAACAATATAAGCTACACCAAGCGGTGCAAAGAGCCTGCCTTCCATGCCTGACAGAGCGAATAGCGGAATAAACACCAGTACGACAATCATTGTTCCGAAAACAATGGAATTGCGGATTTCGACACTCGCCTGAAAGACGACAAGAAGCGGGGGCTTCGGATTCTCCGCATGACGATTTTCACGAAGTCGACGAAAAATATTTTCGACATCAACAATGGCATCGTCGACTAGTTCGCCAATCGCCACAGCTAACCCGCCAAGAGTCATTGTGTTGATGGAAAGCCCGAAAGCAGTGAAGACCAGAGCGGTAATGGCGAGCGAAAGTGGGATTGCGGTCAATGTAATGAACGTCGTTCGAAAATTCATCAGGAACAGAAACAGGATAATGACAACCAGAATGCCGCCGTCTCGGAGCGCCTCGATTACATTCTCAATGGCCCGATCAATGAAGGCCTTCTGCGAGTACAACTCCGGCTGAATACGGATATCGTCCGGCAGTGATGGTTTGAGTTCTTCAAGCGCCTTCATGACCTGATCGGTAACTTCACGCGTGTCTGCGGTGGGCTGCTTGTTTACGGTCAGGACAACAGCCGGACCACCAGAAAACTCACCGTTCTCGTTTCGAATATACGCCGAGCTATCACCACGTTTGACTTGTGGCCCTTCCATGACCTTGGCCACTTGCGAAAGTCGTACTGGTCGCCCCTCGCGCATTATTACCACAACTTTTTTTAAATCATCAATCGTTTGCACGCGTCCAATCGCTCGTACGAGAAATTCATTCGGCCCTTGATCATCAAGATAGCCACCCGTTGCATTCTCGTTACTCTCCGCGCAAGCCCTTTTAACGTCGTGGAGTGTGACACCATATTTCAGTAGCTTGTCGGGGTCAACGAGCACTTGATACTGCATCCGCCCTCCACCCATCGTGAATACCTGGGAAACACCAGGAATGGTGAGCAGTCTTTGTCGAACAACCCAGTCAGCAAGTGTTCGTACCTCCAACGGTGAAGTTTTCTCGTCTTCGCTCCACATACCAATCATGATAATCTGGCCCATGATCGATGAAATGGGGGCTAGTTGAGGTCTTACTCCTTCCGGCATGCGATCCTGCACGAGTTGCAACCGCTCCATTACGATCTGCCGGTCGTTGTAGATATTGGTACCCCAGTCGAATTCGACATAAATCACCGAGATACCGACGCCAGCAGAACTGCGAACTGCTTCGACTCCATTGGCACCATTGATAGCGGTTTCGAGTGGAAATGTGATAAGCGACTCGACTTCTTCGGGTGCCATTCCTGGCGCCTCAGTCATTACAACGACTCGTGGCCGGTTCAGATTTGGAAAAACATCTATATCCATTTGGAGTGTTTGCCATCCACCAAACCCCAGCAGAAATAATGAGAATACAACAACTAGTAAGCGCTGACGTAGAGCAAAGCGAATTATGGAATTTAACATTGTTAGGTCCTCTTAGTGGTTATGTCCGGCATGAGGATCAACGCCACCGCCAGCTTTGTTCTTTAGTGCCACCTGCATTTGATGCGCTCCAGAAAGCGCGATCGCATCACCCGAAAACAGCGAACCATCATTGGCAATAACCACCGAATATTGATCGCTGTATTCAACGTGAACTGGTACACGGTCGAAATGGTCTCCGTTCTCGAGAAATACGTAGAACTCCGCCCCTTCCTGTGCCACAGCATCAATCGGCAACACAATTTTATTTTTCCAGTGCTCTACAGGAACACGGAGTCGCAATCGTTGGCCCGGTTTATATTTCCAATCGATAAAGTAATGACCATCATTGGTTTTTTTATTTCGTTCAATTTCGTTTGTAAGCCCCACGTAGAAGTGCATTGCGCGAGAGGACGGGACTACTTGGTTCGCGACATAGACGAACTTCAATCCATTGATGATCTCTGAATGTAGTTGGTTATCTTCACGAACAGCTGATACAGCTGATTCATTGCGCGCTGCAGCATGTAGTTCGTTACTGTCTTGCTCAAACGCATTTCCTTTGATGTATAGTTCGCTAAAATCCGCAAGAATACACAAAGTCTGCCCCGATTGGACGGACTGCCCTTTAATAATTTGCAAGTCCTGTACCACAAATGAGGACGTTTGCTTCTTTGATTTCTGGTTGCTATCTTGTGAAATATCAGAGACTTGTCTAAGGAGAGGTTCAGGTAACTGTAATTCGTTACCCTGCCCACTAGCAGGAGCATACACTAAGAGTTCGCGAATTAATTTTCGCTTTGATTCAATTTGAGAAATTTGAGTCTCTGATAGTCCATGTAGTAAGAGAGCTTCTTTCTGTGCGCTTAATATGGCATTTAATTTTTGTCTTGCATATTCTCGTTCCAAAATTACCTTCCCAGCCACGATGCCAGATGTGATCTTCTCTAAACGAGCGATTTCACGGTTTTCAACTTCTAATTCACCTATTGTTTGTAAGAATTTTGTTTGAGCCTGGACGAGATCTTCATGTGTGAGACGAATTTTAAACATTAACATTCCAGAACGAATGGCTTCTCCTTCAATGATGTGTATCTGAGTTACGATACCAGTCATGGGAGCGGTAATATGGATTCGTGTCCGTCCAGGACGTTCAACGATCATCGCTGGAATGTTCAAGGTTCGTTCATAGGTCTGCAACGCGACTTCACCAACAATCAATCCAATATTACGCCGCGCCTGCTCAGAGAGCTCCAAAGACGTTGAGTCCTCATGCGCATGACTAGGATCACCGTGGTTGTGACCACTGTGGCCGATGTCTTCTCCCTGGCTACCAGCAAGATTTTCGCCTGATTGTTTATTGATTAGTGAGAATTTTTGCTTGACGAGTGGAAGCCAAGTGTCACGAACACCCCAGCAAATTCCCGATATGAGGAGTACAGCTATTAAGCCGTACCATTTGAGCGAAATATCGCTTAATTGAAATCGCATGATACTATCCCGCGCTATCAGCGCAACAGAACACCATTTAGGTGAAAAGATACTAGGAAAGAAGAACGGACTTAGGTGCCAAGTGACACGCAAATTGCGCAGAAGAACTGTGACCCGGTCAGTTTACAGTTGAGAAGAGGCGTAGACCGCCTAGACCAGCCAGACCTGTTTGCGCAAGCGCATACTGGTGGATATTGAGTTAACCGGAATATCTCGACGGTACTCAATGCGTGTGGTAGATACATTGATAGAAGTGACTATCGGTGCAACTTCAAGTGAAGTTGCTTTTACCAATGCAGTTAATTCAATAGGAGATGAGCTTACATATGTACAAGAGCTTTCCTCACATGGAATATGGTCGTGCTCGTGATTCTCTGGGTTATTGTGTGAGGAGTTGCTAGCTATTGTATCAGTGTGATTGTGCGAAACCCAAGCTGTTGCGTGCATAGACAAACAAAGTGAAGTAAGCTGAGAACTCTCTTTATGCTCATGGTGAGGTATGTCATTGTGTGCATGCGTATGATGATAGCAACAACCAAGCAATGCATGAAACACTATGGATAAAGCAGCTAAAGTGCTTAACATACTGTTTGCCATGATTCTTGGGTACCTTTGAAGATATGCTATATTTATTATTAATAACAAGCAAGTAATTATTGCATATTGACAGTTTTAGGTCAATCTCTAAATTTATTTATAATATAATTACAGCTAGAAGTAAATGTGTTGTTGATCTTGCCCCCAACCTTGTACCAGTTGGAATGTTAGAAATCCAAGTTTTAATCATCCCTGGCGCGCCAGGGATGATTTTTTCGCAGTGCGTCAGGCATGACGCGCAGCGTCACGACCTGACGCTGTCAACCGGTAAGCGAAAGCGATCCGGGAAGTGACTTGTCGGGTGTAAGTCCCGATGGAGGCCTTGATGACAGGAACTCTTAGCCGAACTGCAAGGGTGTCCACCGCGAGGTGGAATCTGAAGGAAGCAGCAGGCAAACTCCTGGCCCGAGGAACACGAATCACATATGAGGCGCCGGTTGGATGGGCGAGAGGGCTGTAAGACTCGAAGCCCGATGTCATCTGGATCGAATCGGCGTATATGTGGCGGGTATATGGGAGGAAAGTCACGCGTCTTACCCTGAGAGATCTGAAACGGTGCCGTCTGGCTAGTGCCTCTGCAAGGAGTCGCGATGCCGTTTCAGAAGTCAGCCGAGGCCATAGTAGCGCTGTATTGAGTGGCGTGAAGGGCCGAACCTTTTAACCTGTTTGATGCAGAAATTTCGATGTCCGATAACAGACGCAGACCGAAGGCTGAGATGCCTGAGCAACGATCGAGAGCAGGCGGCGGAACCGCCCAGGGTAAGTCGTCTGCGCGTCAAACGGACTCGGCAAGGACTGATCCCATCAGACTACCAGCGTTCTTTACTTTAGAGGAGGTACTCAGTCGAGAAAACATGTTGACTGCTTACCGGCGTGTGGTTCGTAATCAGGGAGCCCCCGGCGTCGACGGTGTGACCGTTGATCAACTGTGGGATCGCTGTTGCCAGCGCTGGGAAGCGATTCGGGAGGAACTGCTCAGCGGAACTTATCGTCCTGATCCCGTTCGGAAGGTGGAAATCCCCAAACCGGGAGGGAAAGGGATGCGGATGCTGGGCATACCAACGGTCATGGACCGACTGATCCAACAGGCACTGTTGCAGGTGCTAACGCGGTTATATGATCCCACGTTCTCGGAAAGCAGCTTCGGCTTCCGTCCGGGTCGTAGCGCCCATCAGGCGCTGGATCGAGCCAAAGCGCACATTGCAGCCGGCCAACGTTGGGTTGTCGACCTGGATCTGGAAAAGTTCTTTGACCGCGTGAACCATGATGTACTGATGGGACGTCTGGCACAACGGATCAAGGATCGACGCATCCTGAAACTGATTCGAGCCTATTTACAGGCAGGGATCATGGAAGGGGGCGTCGTCAGCCCACGCAGCGAAGGAACCCCCGATAACTCCACCGGGGT
Source organism: Gimesia chilikensis (assembly GCF_007744075.1). Lineage (NCBI taxonomy): Bacteria > Pseudomonadati > Planctomycetota > Planctomycetia > Planctomycetales > Planctomycetaceae > Gimesia > Gimesia chilikensis. Next base: position 6,772,698 of record NZ_CP036266.1, read on the forward strand.
CTGATTTCCCAGTGAGCTGTGCGGGCGGTTTTCGTTGTAGTCCAGCCGCCACTGGTCAACTTGTTCCTGAGCGTCTGTCAGGCTTAAAAACCAATGCTGGTTTAAACATTCCTGACGAACCCGCCCGTTGAACGATTCAATATACGCATTATCGGTCGGTTTTCCCAGCCGACTGAAATCCAGAGTAACGTTGTTGAAGTAAGCCCATCAGTCCAAACTCTTTGAAATGAACTCGGGCCCGTTATCCACACGGATTGACTGAGGACAGTCTCGAGCCGCTTTGACGCGATCCAGAGCTGCCACCACATCATCTCCAGTCAGCCGTGTTCCCACCTGAATGGCCAGACTCTCACGACTAGTGTAGTGATTTAAAATTGTGGGAACTTATTTGGTAGAGTTGTCGTCTGATTTTCCAGATAAGGAGAATTGAGACGTGCGTATTGCAATTGCTGTCACATTGACAGCTGCAGAACGAATATTGCTGACTACGTGGTCGCGGGGGCGGAGCACGCCAGCCCGACTGGTACTGCGAGCCAAGATGATTCTCGCGGCAGCTCAAGGTCGCGAGAATAAAGACATTGCAGTGGAACTCGGTTGTACCAGGCGAACTGTCGGTACGTGGCAAAATCGATTTGCCGAGAAACGAATGGTGGGGATTGAAGCAGACGCCCCCCGAGTTGGACCTGCATTTAATTGTGGACAACTACGCCATTCACAAGCACCCCAAGGTGCAGAACTGGCTGAAGCGTCACAAGCGATTTTACATTCACTTCACACCGACAAGCAGTTTGTGGCTGAACGTCATCGAACGCTGGTTCCGCGACATTACCCAGGACCGTATCCGGAATGGCGTGTTCAAAAGCGTCTCGCAACTGGAGCAGGCGATATGATCGGAAGATCTACAAACATCGCAACCAGATCGAACGGTTCTTAGGGAGAATCAAACGCTGTCGACGTGTGGCCACTCGCTACGAGGAAAAAGCCACCAACTTCGCCGGCTTTATCTGACTGTCAGCATTCGTTACAGATATCATCCGAATGTCCGTACTATCTAGGGCTGCGGTCGTTTCGTGCTTTACCCAGGATGGCGGTACAAGACCGTTGTCGCGGTACCAAGTCGAAGTATCACGTCGCAGCGCGGCAACCATAGTGGGCAGCGTTTCACGCAATGAACGGCTAGGTTGCCAGCCCAGTGCATCGCTCGCACGGGTGATGACAAGCGCATAGTGATCGTCCGCCAAGTCAACCATCCACGGCTTGATGAAAGGCTCCTCCGCGAACGGCATGTGATCTTGAAATCACGCACCCGTCTTGGCAACCGACTTCGGGATCACGGTCGTTTCCCAAGGCTCACCATGAATCAATCGTCCGAATTCTGACTGCGATTCCGTGCAACCGAGCGTTTTCGGTTCTCCGATAAGAAACACTGATTCATCTGATAATTACTCGCGACGGTCGATGCATCGGTAGACGGCGTCGACGACGTCGTCTAAATGAACGAATGCTTGACCGCGGGATGGATCTCCTGGATAGACTCGACTTGTCAACTTCCGCTTGTAGATCCGCGCTATCTGATTTGCCAAGGGAATTGAATGGCAATCGTCGTCATAGACACCGGCGATTCTGAGATTGATAGACTTGATCGCACACCGATTCTTAGAAATGACCTGCTCGGTAGCGACCTTCGACTTGGGATAGTCCCACTTGGGATCAAGCGGCCAATCTTCATCGATCCGCTCGCCCGGCTCGCAGGGAGCATGAACCAACATCGTGCTGGAGAAGATGAATTGGTCCACTTCAAACTCACGCAATGCACGAAGCAGTCTCTCCGTTCCGCGAACTGTGACTTCTTCATACTTCGGACTCGGATCTCCCGAGAAGTCGTAGTACGCAGCATAGTATTAGTGTACGACCGACGCAATTTTTGTTCCGTATCCTTCACGAACGCGATGTATTCCTGCGTCGATACTCTCATCGTTCGTCAGGTCAACACAGACGTATTCCGCCTCCGTCGGCGGATGCGGATCACCTGCACGGTCAAATCCGATCACCTGGAAACGCTCAGCAAGCCGCTTAACCGTCGCCGATCCAAGCCGCCCGCTACTTCCCGTGATTAAGATGATCTCTTTCTTAGTTTTCATCACAGTTTTTCCGGTTTAGAATAGTCACTAATTAGCCACTTCGCCCGCCAAAGAGAGTCCGCACAGTCTTTCGGCCACCCAAGGACGGTATGTAAACAAACGCACTGCCAACTCGTCGCTACACTGCTGCGGTGAAAAGTGGCAGTGGTGCTTTGCCTGACGCGACACGGCTACTGTGTTTTTGTCTTGCCATTCGGCTCCTTCGTATTTTTCTTCATCTTTCCTTTCATCATGCCTTCCATCTTCTTCTTGCACATGGGGCACATCATGCCAGATTCACTATCGTCCATCTTCTTGGCTCTCATCATTGCGATCTCCATCATTGACATTGCCTTGCCAGACGACTTGCCAAGCATTGACCGCTGATCTTCGGTTAACACTTCCGCTGCCTTACTCTGAGCTTCCTGGGTAATAGCTCTCAGTTTCTGCTGTTGCTCATCTGTCAATTTCAACTCACTCGCTCTAGCCATCAGCAACGGCGGACTGTCAGCGGTCAAACTGATTCCCTTCAGGCCAGTCATCATGGGGCATTCCATCGACATTTTCTTGTCGTTCTGGCCACCTGCTTTCGAGTTGTTCTGCCCAAGTGCAGGCGATTGCAACGAGACAGCAAGCAGTGAGAGGAGAATGCCTCCAGCGCCTGCACAGATGCTGAACCGTGATCGAAAAATAGTATTGGTCTTCATAGCGTTTTTCCTTGTTCATGGGAGATAACGAAACTCCGCGCGTCGACGCAGAGCAAACTTCAGAATCAGTCGATGTTCCTCGCTTCTCGTCGATGTAGCTGCAAGTCACATACCGTACTGGGGTATTTTGAAGCGCAACGCTGAATCGACTGCAAATGAGCAGCTTTCGCGAAAGCTGCTGTACGTAATGGGCTTGCAAAGTGCGCATCCAGCGACCATTGCGGTTCGAGAACAGCCAGCGGCACGACTCATAAAGCAACGTTGTGCCTGATTCAACCTTTTTCCGCAGTGTGATCGATGTCTCGCAGATCTGTCCACGATTCCCAGATGGCGTAAATGGCAGGATAGATCAGCAGCTCTAACACAAATGACGTCACGACCCCACCGACCATCGGGGCGGCAATACGTTTCATGACGTCGGCGCCTGAGCCTGTGGACCACATGATCGGCAACAATCCCATCAAGATCGCCATAACCGTCATCATCTTTGGTCGCATTTGGTCGCATTTGGTCGCATTTGGTCGCATTTGGTCGCACGCGCTACACCGCGCCTTCCATGACTGCGTGTTCAGTGTCGTCAAATCTATGTATCCGCCCTTCGTCTTTCCATTTGTGGTATGCCACATCTAAGTACAACAACATCACGACTCCGGTTTCTGCATCGACACCCGCAAGCGCAATGATGCCAACCCACACGGCAACGCTCATGTTATAGCCAAGCATATAGATCAGCAAGAAAGAGCCAATCAACGAAAAAGGCACTGCAAGTAACACAATTGATAACTTGACAATGGAAGGTTCCGCGACGTTCATCCTTCTGCCGAAGTGGGCGGCGGCACTCGAGGCGGTCCCGCCTGGCGTCGTCCTGCACGTCGATTTCAAGGGGCTAAGCTACATCGATCACGCCTGCCTGGCATTGCTGATGAATTGGAAGAAGCAACATGAAGTGACAGGTGGGGCACTTATTCTGGATTGGGAAACGCTGCGTGCAAGATTCCATCACGCGCGCCCTCGTCCGCGACAAACATGTATTATAAGGCAAGACGCTCCCAATGCGGACGGCAATAGCCGCGAGCAACGAGGGGCGGCCTAATCATACCTTGCCCTTTTTGTACATTCGTGATAGTATACGTGCGATGGCGTGGATTGGGTCCGACAACTTCTTCAACCCAGCCTGAAGGACAAAACCGGTGTGGAAACTAGGATGAGTGCAAAGACGCTGATTGAGATTGGTCTGGTCCTACCGGTAATTCCAGATGCCCGTGACGCGTGCGTCCTGCGCCTAACAGAATTGCTGACAGCAAAAGAAGGAATTGAGACCGCACATGTCAAAAACACGATCGGCATGGGGCAGGATCAAATCTGTATCCATTTTGATCCCAACCGCATTTCCCTCGGCGAGGTGCGGGCGCTGGCCAAACGGGCAGGAGCAGATCTTGACCAGCGGTTCGGACACTTTTTGCTCAATTCAAAACCGATGCATGCCCGTCAGGCTCGCACGGCCGAGGCACGGGCGAATCAAATCCAAGGCGTGCTGGAAGCCGCGGTCTCCCCGGCCGGCGTGCTGCGCATTGAGTTTGACCGCCGATCTACCGACGAAGAGGCCATCCGAATCGCGGTAGCGAAAATCGGTGTGCAAACTGTTGAAAAGAGAGTACAGAAGGCGACACACGGCGAACTAACGGAAGCCGATGACCGACCTGTCGCGAAAGAACACGATCACGAACATGATGGCCTATTGGGTGAAAGAACGGAGTTGGGATTTGCCGCGCTTTGCGGCGGGCTGCTGCTCATCGGATGGCTGCTATCGTTCGCTGCTGTGAATCAATGGGCACCGTGGAGCCTATTCTTGGCCGCTTACTTCTTCGGCGGCTTTTTTACGTTTCGCGAAGCAATTGAGAATATTCGTGCTGGCCGTTTTGAGATCGACTTCCTGATGCTGGTGGCGGCCATCGGCGCGGCTACGCTCGGAGAATGGTTTGAGGGCGCTTTGCTGCTATTTCTCTTCAGCCTCGGTCACTCACTCGAACATTATGCCATGGGCCGGGCTAAGAGGGCCATTGAAGCCCTCGCCGAACTTGCTCCTCAAACCGCACTGGTCCGCCGTGAAGGCAGCACCCAAGAATTACCCGTGGAGCAACTCCAGGTCGGGGACGTAGTGATTGTCAAACCCAATGAACGTATTCCCGTCGACGGATTTGTCGTCAAGGGGCAGAGCAGCGTCAATCAGGCCCCGATTACCGGCGAGAGCGTCCCTGTGGATAAACAGGCCGTCGATAATCTGCAAGAGGCGACGGAGAATGCCGACCGGCTCGACGCCCGATATCGCGCCTTCGCCGGCACCATCAATGGAAGTGGCGCTCTGGAGATTCAGGTGACCAAGATCGCCGGTGAATCCACGCTGGCCCGCGTCGTACAAATGGTGAATGAGGCCGAGACCCAAAAGTCGCCCACGCAACTGTTCACCGACAAATTCGAGCGTTACTTCGTTCCGGCAGCATTGACGTTGGTTGTCTTGCTATTATTCGCCTGGACAATAATCGACGAGCCATTCACCAAATCTTTCTATCGCGCGATGGCGGTGTTGGTGGCGGCTAGTCCCTGCGCTCTGGCAATTTCGACCCCAAGCGCGGTTCTCAGCGGCATCTCGCGCGCGGCTCGGGGCGGAGTGCTCGTCAAAGGCGGTGGTCCGCTGGAGAATCTGGGAAGGCTCCACGCCATCGCCTTCGACAAGACCGGCACGTTGACCGAAGGCAAGCCATGGCTAACCAACGTTGTGAGTTCAGATGGCGTCGCCGAGGATGAGTTGTTGCAGGTTGCCATCGCCGTGGAAGAACTCAGTGACCATCCCCTTGCCGCCGCGGTCGTACGTGGTGGACGCGAACGCCTCGACAGCGAATCGGTGATTCAGGCCCACGATTTACAATCCATCACGGGGCGTGGCGTCAAAGCCAACATCAACGGCGAGGCGGTGTACATTGGCAAAGACGACTTGTTTGGAGAAGTTGATGGACCGCCGCTTCCTGAAGAGCTGCGGGAGCGAGTCGAAGCACTGGAAGCTGACGGCCGCACGACGATGATCGTGCGTCGCGGTGATACCTACCTTGGTGTTTTGGGTCTGATGGATACGCCGCGAGAAGCGGCCAAGAACGTGATTGCCCGCCTGCGAGAGCTTGGCATCCAGCGGATGATCATACTTTCTGGCGACAATCAACAGGTCGCCGATGCCGTCGCCAATGAAGTTGGAATCGACGAAGCCTGGGGGGACTTGATGCCGGACGACAAAGTCGAGGCGATCAAGAAGCTCAGCAAGCAAGAGGGCGTGGCGATGGTCGGCGACGGCGTAAACGATGCGCCCGCAATGGCAAATGCGACGGTTGGCATCGCAATGGGTGCGGCCGGTTCGGACATTGCTCTGGAAACTGCGGATGTCGCGTTGATGGCGGACGACCTGAATCACCTCCCCTTCGCGGTCGGGTTGAGCCGTCAAACAAGCCGAATCATTCGACAGAACCTGTGGTTCAGTCTTGGTATGGTGGCGTTCCTGATCCCCGCGACAATCCTCGGACTGCAAATGGGCGCCGCAGTCCTGTTCCACGAAGGTTCAACGCTGCTTGTGGTTTTTAACGCCCTGCGACTCTTGACCTATCGAGCCAAGTGAACGAAGAATTCCGATTCCAGACATGTTGACATCCAATGAGGAGTACGGCATTAAGCTATGGCCGGATTAACCATCGCCATCGTGGCGTCGTTGGAGGCGCTGTTGAACCTCGAGGCGGTCGATAAGCTCGACCCGCAACAACGCAGATCCCCTCCGAGCCGCGAACTGCTGGATCAGGGTATCGGCAACACGGTCGCGGGTTTGATCGGCGGAATTCCCATCACGTCTGTCGTCATCCGTGGCTCCGTCAATGTCCATGCCGGAGGTCAGACAAAGCTGGCCACAATCGTGCATGGGGCACTACTTCTCGTGAGCGTCATGTTGTTTCCGATGTGGCTGAACATGATTCCGCTGTCTTGCTGGTTACGGGCTTCAAACTCGCCAGTCCAAAGTTGATAAAGCGGATGTGGGATGAAGGCCGCTATCAGTTCATCCCCTTCGCTCTGACGGTAGCGGCCATCGTTCTAACCGATTTGCTGGTCGGGGTTCTGATCGGATTAGCGGTTAGCCTTGGCTTCATTCTCAACAGCAACCTGCGCCGCCCGATCCGTCGCTTTGTTGAGAAGCACGTGGGCTGCGACGTCCTGCACATCGAGCTCGCCAACCAGGTAAGCTTTCTCAATCGGGCCGCCTTGTTGAAAGTCCTTGATGCAGTGCCGCGCGAAGGCCAGGTGCTGTTCAACGCTCAGAACACGGACTACATAGACCCGGATATACTCGATCTCTTGCGAGATTTCTCCGAGGAGACAGCACCGGCGCGAGGCGTGCAGGTGAGCTTAATAGGGTTCAAGAATAAGTATCAGTTTAGGGATCAGATTCAGTACGTGGACTTTTCCACCCGAGTGCTTCAATGTACTCTCACTCCTCGGAAAGTACTGCAAATACTCCGTGACGGCAATGAGCGGTTCCGTAGCGGCCAGCGCCTGACCCGTGACCTCGGTCGCCAGGTCCGCGCTATGGCCGAAGCGGCTCTGTTGCGAAGTCAGTTGATCAGCACTCTTCATCAGGAAGGTCGAGTTGCGATCATCGGTGCGATTTACGATGTCGTCACTGGAAGCATTGAGTTCCTGCCGCATGCGGATGATTGCGTTTCTTGAGCATCAAGCGAAAGGCACCACCCAGGAGGCCATAACGAGAAGGATGAATTGTAGATATATAGTTTACGCGGAGATTGTTACTGATCTCTTCCTCGTTGTTTCGGGACATTTTCCTGATGCACCGCCCGGCCCCTGTTTCGTCGGTCTGACGGTCTCGGCTAAGCCGCCTCAGCCCTTGACGCGTCAGCCGGGCGTATGGGAGACTATTTGGAGTATGACCAGTTCCGCGAGTAAATTCCGAGCTGCATTCTCTTTGACGGCAGCTTTGCTGGTCCTGATCGCTGCGCCGCTGGCGTGGGTGCCCAGTGCGTTCTGCCAGTGCGGCATTTCGACCCACGACGACGCGTGCTGCGGCGATGCGAAAGACTGCACCCCTTGCGAATGTCCAGCATGCGAGTACCACCGGGCGACGACAATCGTTGCATCTGTTGACACGTCAGAGCAACGGCTGACGCAAAACGATCTGCTCTTTGCCTGGGCTGATGCGACCGAATTGCCTGTGGCCAACAATCTGGCGGACGCCTCTTCGCACGCCCCACCACCCGTGACTGCGTTCCAGTGTTGAGTTCTCTTGGCGCGGTTGACGTTGTGATTCTCTGCGCGGGCAATGCGCAAATCGCGTGTTGAACAGTTGGGGCCTGCGTGCGGTTCCAGGCTCCCGTCAATCCGTCTCATGGCCATGAGACAAGAGACCTCTGTCGGCTCCATTGCGTGTCCAATCACCGTCCCTTGGCACAAAACAAACCCTAGCCGTACAGCGTCCTAAGGCAACAACGACCAGTCACCTGGAGAAAAAGATATTTTGACGTTGAGCAGTACAATGGATCGCAACTAAAGTACGCCTGGATCGAAAAGCACCGCGAACAGATCCACGAGGCGTATCGTGATAGCGACTCCGTCTACTGTTATCGCAAAGTTCTTGAAGACATCCTGGAACAAAACCTGCGATGCTGCCTCGAATCGGTGCGGCGGACCATGCGTGAAGAAGGCCTGATTTCCAAGGTCAAACGCCAGTTTGTCGTCACCACCGATTCCAATCATCACTTTCCCGTGGCTGAGAATCTATTTGATCGGAGAAATATGAAATGGCGTAGGATGAACATTATTTCTGTCGAACACCGCTGTCGTTCAGACCAGATCCAAGTCCTGGTCTCCACGGGTATGACGAGTAACCGCCTCGTCGCTATTTTTCAACAGCGGTTCGATCCGCTGGCACGAGTACCGATTCCAGTAGGCGAACCAACTCGTCTTTCGTTTTGCTGCCATTGATTCGCCTGAAGAGTTTTCCGTCCTGAAAGAGCAGGAGTGCCGGTATCGCCTCGATCTCGTATTTCGCGGTCGTGAATGGATTGTCCTTTACATTCATTTGTCCAATCTTGACCCGTCCATCGTACTCTTCCGCCAGTTCCCGGATGATAGGTTTCATCTCCAGACACGGCTGGCACCAAGCCGCCCAAAAGTCAACCAGCACTGGCTCATTGCTACGCAACACGTGCTCTTCATAAATCGCATCGGTCAACACAATCACGGCCTCGTGACCCACAGAATGCCCCTCCTGCGTTCCTGTCTCCGGACCGCAGCTCGCAAGCAGCATAAATATCGCAACTGGCAGTGCGTTGATTATGATTGTTCGCATGATGTATTCCTGTCAGGCAAAAACGCAGCGTACATCGCTCATTCTCATCCGCTTTCTCAGTCCCTTAGCATCCGTAGACCGTTGCCGATTACCAGAAACTCACTGAGTTCATGTCCAAGCACGGCGATCGGGAGCGAGAACCAACCGGCCACCGCCCCGACAACCAGCACACTGATCACCAGCCCCGACAAGACGAGGTTCTGTCGAACGACCCGCTGGTTACGGCGGGCCAAGTGTAGGGCGTAAACCAGCTTCTCCAGGTCGTCGGCCATCAGTGCCACGTCCGCTGTTTCCAAAGCCACATCGGTGCCAGCCGCCCCCATTGCCACGCCGACCGTGGCTTCAGCCAGCGCCGGGGCGTCATTGACTCCGTCTCCTACCATCACGACATGTCCGAGGCTTCGGGCGAGTTCACGCACCTTTGCGACCTTGTCCTCCGGCTTTAGGTCGGCATAGCAGTCGTCGATGCCGGCCTCTTTGGCAATCGCCTGGGCCGTGCGCTCGTTGTCACCGGTGAGCATGACCACTTTCTCTACTCCAGTCCTGCGCAAGTCATCAATGGCCTGACGGGCTTTTGGGCGGATATTGTCGCGGATGGCGAACAGCCCCCACGGGATGCGGTCGTCTCCGAAAACCACAACCGTCTGGCCTTCGGCCTGGAGGCGGACTATCTGCTCCCAAAGCGGATCAAGACTAATACCAAGCTGATCTTCGAACAAACTTGGCTTGCCGATGTGCAGCGTTGTTCCATTGAAGGTCGCCGAAGCCCCCGCACCGGTCAGAGAATTGAACGCTGCAATTTCAGCGGGGTCGACTCCTTCCGCCTCAACGTAGCTCTGGATGGCTCGCGCTAATGGGTGTTGGCTCAGCCGTTCAATGCCTGCCGCCACAGCGAGGATCTCCTGACGGGGGGGAATCGACTCATCCTGTTCGGCCAAAATGACCTCCGTGACCTCCGGTTGACCTCGGGTGATCGTGCCCGTCTTGTCCAGGGCTACAACCCTGATACGCGCCAGTTGCTCGACGTATATGCCCCCTTTGATCAGCACCCCATTCCGCGCCCCCGTGCCGAGCGAGGCGACAAGTGTCACCGGGATAGAAATAACTAGGGCACACGGAGCCGCCGCGACAATGAACACCGTGGCACGGATCGTCCAGTCTGTCCCGGATGTGGAAAACCACAAGGCCGGAATAACCGCAAGCAGGAAGCCAATCAGTAGAACGGCGGGGCTGTACCAGAAGCCAAATCGCTCGATGAACCGCTGGCTTTCCCCCTTGCGTTCCTGAGCCTCTTCGACCATCTGGATGATGCGTGAAATCGTGTTCTCGGCAAACGCCTTCGTCGCCCTTACCTCCAGAGAGCCTTCACCATTTATGCTGCCTGCAAAAACCGTCTCGCCGGGTTGCTTCTCGACCGGAAGGCTCTCACCGGTCACAGGAGCCTGATTAAGGCTTGAGCGACCAGCAGCCACCTCGCCGTCAGTCGCCACTGCCTGCCCCGGCCTGACGAGAAACATGTCGCCGACTCGCAGGTCTTCGACAGGAATCTCGCGTTCTTTTCCATCGATAAGCAGCAAGGCGGTCTTGGGCGCCAAGTCCATCAGCGCTCGAACCGCCGACCGTGTCTTCGATTCCGTGTATCCTTCGAGCGCCTCGCTGATCGAATACAGAAACACCAGCATCGCCGCTTCGGCAGGTTGGCCGAGCACGTAGGCCGCAATGGCGGCGACCGTCATCAGCAGCTCAATGTCAATCCGCCGCTCGAAGAGCACTTCTTCAATTGCTTCGCGACCGAAATAGTATCCGCCGACCAGAACACTGAGCGTATACAGCGTCAGCGGCAGCCAATCAGGAAGGGCGTAACCGAGCAACCAACCGACAAGCAGCAGCACGCCTGAGATTAGCGAGGAAAGAACCTTCGGGTCTTTCCAGAACGGCTGCGGTTCAGCGGTTTCACCCCGTTTCTGAACGGGGAAACCAAACTCACGAAGCTGGCCTTCGAGGTCATCTTGCGAGACTTTCTGTTCCTCGGCTCGAATACGAACGGTTCCCGAAGAAGCCAGGATTTGAAGCAACTCGACATCCGACTGAGATGCGAGCGACCGACGCAAACGCGCAGCGTCATTCTCACAATCCAGGTTGGCAACTCGGAAACGGTATTCTTTCATAGTTCACATTCCATCGATTTCCATCATTCCCCTATGCCGCTTACTTGTCCTGATATTTCTGGCTGGCCCTCAAGCTGCACGGCGCGGTCGTCGTCCCTTCTTCAATTCGATTCCAAACTCGACAGCGATCTTTAGCAATGTGGCAACACAGGTAGTGTTCGCCGACATTTCACGCGCTCCGCGTACGCTGTACTAGCGAATTAGTTCCGCCAATCGCCGACGATCTTCAAGCTTGTATACAATAGGCCGTCCACGTTTTCTGGAGCCTGACATGTGACTCGCTTTCCTGTAAAGAATACCGCCAAGTCGGAATGATTCCGGCATTGGCGGCATCGCATTAACACATGTTGCGTATCACATCTTCGGTTTAGATGTAAAGGTTCCACTGGGGCCTGTAAGCTTGACTGGTGTTTTACCGGCCTTCTCAACGGCTTCCCACAGTTGCAGCGGCGAGAGTATCGCATTGACCTTGGGAGTGACGGTTGCAGTCTTGGACTTCACGTCCGTCTTGACACCGCCCACTCCGGGCACTTCGGACAATTCTGCGGCAATATTCTTGGCGCAGCCTTCGCACGTCAGCACCTGCAAGGTGATAGTCGTTTTTATGGTGTTGGCACTTACAGTGTCGTCAGCCGCCCACAAGGAACTCGTTGAATAAACGGCCAAGGCCAGCGCGACACAAGTTAACAAACGATACATATTGAGACTCCATTTTCGGGAAACACTTGATGGAAAAAACGACAGACTACGGGGTGATATAGAATGTGCTACATGGAACTCTCCTTTCGTTTAAGCGTTGGGGTTAGGGCGTTCGGATAAGAGTGTGGCTGGGGACGCACGGTTTCACAGGCTGGCGAAACACGTACTCAAGCCCCAGCCACAAGGACAATCACTGCGTTCTTTGTTTGGGAAAGAAGTTTGTTTCTTGGTCATCATCGGTGCGTGACCGTAAATCCAGTTTCGCCACAACATCGTGGAAACAGTCGCTTCCGCAGCCTGGCGAGAGACAGGTCGTCGGTGCGGAGCAGCCACACATGCAGCCCGGTTGGACCAGCAGCGCGCCGCCCGTTCGTTTCAGTAGCTGGCGCAATGAATGATCACTCGGTCGAGACATTCCTATTCTTCCGGTTTGGGCGGTTTGTGGCCGGTCTTGGCCTCGTAGCGAGCGACGAATTTGTGGACTCGTGCGGGGCTGCAAATGAAGCATTGCGATTCGGGGCGATCATGTTCTTCGCACCAGTCACCGGCCTCCTTGAATTTTGCAACCAACGATTTGTCGCACTGGGCACACTCTTCTTCGGGCACGCCGTGCTCGACGCACCACCAACCCCCGTGACTGTGATCGATATTGGTCACCGCCGCTGCCCCGGCGGGATCTTTCTTCATCGCCTCACCCTTGCCGCAACCACTCAACATGACCACGCTCAGTGAAAGCAGCGCAAACATCGTCGTCAACCCAATCCAAAGGCTGCGCGTCCGAAACATCCACTTCATCAGATTCTCCTTCGGCATCGCCGAACTGAAGTTAGATCGATGCCGGTTCAGGGGTATGCCTGAGTTCCGGCTCAATCGGTTCGTCTGGTTCAAGACGATGACCGTCATCGTCTCCTCTATCATCATTCTTATGCAGACTCTCCACCGGCAGGTTGAACACGACATAGAGCACGCGTAGAACAAGCAAGCTCATGATCATCGCGCTACAGACGCCACCAATCACAACTGTTGCCAGCGGTCTCTGGACCTCCGCGCCCATTCCGGTGCTGAAGGCCATTGGCACGAACCCGAGACTGGCGACTAGAGTTGTCATCAGAATCGGTCGCAACCGAGTCATGGCTGCTTCTTCGACTGCTTCGTCAAGCGAACGTCCGCGCCGGCGAAGTAGTCGAATCGTTGAAACAAGCAACATGTCGTCCAGTACTGCGACGCCGGACAGCGCGATGAATCCGACCGCAGCCGAAATGGAAAACGGCATGTCACGAATCCACAGCGCCAAAATGCCGCCAATCCATGCAAATGGAACGCCGGTGAAGACTCGAAACGAGTCAACCCAATTGCGATACGTCATGTAGAGCAGCGATAGAATCATCAACAGTGCAACCGGCACGACAATCATCAACCGCGTTTGAGCGCGTTGTAGATTCTCGAATTGCCCACCCCAATCGATGCGATATCGTCCCGCCGGTAGCTGCACCTTTTCATCAACGACACGCTGTGCCTCGGCGACGAAGCTGCCAAGATCGCGGCCACGCACGTTGGCTTCGATCGTAATCCGCCGCTGGTACCAATCCCGTTTGATCGTATTCGGCCCTTCGACCTTTTCGATGGTCGCCAATCGTGATAGCGGGATTCGCTCACCCGATGGCGTCGCAACGAGAATCTGACGGATCGCGTCGGGATCGGCACGAGCTTTCTCCGGCAGTCGAATAATAAGCGGAAATCGCAATTGACCCTCGTAAACTTCCCCGACATTATGGGTTCCGAGTGCGCGAACGAGGTTCATGATCGTACTGGCCGTTATTCCGTAACGAGCAATTTCATCCTGCTTCACTCGAATTTGGAGCACCGGCTGGCCGGAAACTTGTTCGACTTTGACGTCCTCGGCACCGGGAATGGACTGCAAGGCCCGCTCGACTTCCGATGCTTTGGCGACCATTAGGTCAAGGTCATCCCCGTACAGAATGGCAGCGACATCGGAGCGGACGCCCGAGATCATCTCATTCATCCGCATCTCGATTGGTTGTGACATGGCCAGTCGTGGACCGGGCAGGTCACGCAGTTCTTCCTGCACAAGCTTCGTCAGTTCTTCCTGCGTCTCCGCCCGCATCCATCTTTCGCGCGGATGAAGTGTGAGAAACAGATCGGTCAGCTCGGTACCCATTGGGTCGGTTGCGACTTCCGCTGTCCCGATACGACTCCATACCTGTGCGATCTCATCCGGAAACTTTTCCAACAACACTTGCTCCATCTTCGTGTTGTAGCGAATGGATTCCTCCATCGTGGTTCCGGCCAGTCGCACCACGTTTATTGTGATGGCACCTTCGGAAAGCCGAGGCACGAACTCCGAACCAAGATTGGGAGCAACGAGGCCGAAAACACTGACGAGCAAGAGCAGGGCCGACCCGATCACGAACGCCTTGTGATGCATCGTAAACCGCAGTACGGGTGCGTAGAGCCGCTTGAGTACGCGGATCAGCAGCGGTTCTTTTTCTTGGATGTTTTTTGGGAGAAACAGGCTAGCCAAGACAGGCATGAGAGTCAGCGACAGAACCATCGAGCCGGCAAGAGCCATGATGACGGTCATGGCCATCGGTCGAAACAGTTTTCCTTCGATGCCTTCGAGCGTCAGGATCGGCAGATAGACGATCATGATGATCAGTTCGCCGAACATCGTCGGTTTGCGAACCTCGACCGCTGCGTCGCGAATGATCTGCAAACGACTGCGCCCGTCTCGATTGTGAGCCAAATGTCGCACGCAATTCTCAATCATTACGACCGAGCTATCAACGACCAAACCGAAATCAATCGCACCCAAACTCAGCAGGCTGGCAGCGATCCCGAATTTCAGCATCCCGGAGAAGGCAAACAGCATCGATAGGGGAATCGCCATCGCCACGATCAGTCCGGCCCTCAGATTGCCGAGAAAGATGAACAGTACCGCGACCACCAACAGTCCGCCCTCGAACAGGTTTTTCTGGACGGTGTGAATGACGTGATCAATCAACTCGGTGCGGTCGTAGACGGTTTGAATCTTTACGCCGGCCGGCAACGTTTCTTGAATGCTCTGGATTTTTTCCTTGATCGACCACGTGACGTCGTGACTGTTTTCGCCCATCAGCATGAAACCCAGCCCCAGCACCGCTTCGCCGCGACCGTTGGCGGTGACTGCTCCGCGACGAATTTCGTGGCCGATCTGCACGTCAGCGACATCGCGGACGCGGATCGGCACGCCATCTTCGGACGTGATCACAATGTCTTTGATCTCTTCGATGTTGACCGTTCGTCCCACGCCATGAACGAGCAACATTTCGCTGCCATCGGTAATCGTTCCGCCGCCGACGTTTTCGTTGTTGGTTTGGAGCGCGTCTGAGACCTGTTCAAACGTCAGTCCATACTTGAATAGCCGCTCGGGATCGAGCCGCACTTGATACTGCTTTTCGTAACCACCCCAACTGTTGACTTCGGCGACCCCTCGCACTGATCGCAATTGAGGCTTGACGACCCAATCGTGAATCGTTCGTAACTCGGTCAACCGCTTGACACGCTCCTCCTTCGAGACTTTCGAGAAGTCAACGCCGTCGTACACCAAGACGTAGTGGAAGACTTCACCCAATCCGGTTGACACTGGTCCCATCTGCGGTCGGCTGATCCCGGCAGGCAGTTCGACTGTTGAAAGCCGTTCGTTGATCAGTTGTCGAGCGAAGTAGATGTCGATGCCATCGTCGAAAATGACTACGACCTGTGACAATCCAAACTTGGAAATAGATCGCAGTTGATTGAGTCCCGGCAAACCGCTAATCGCCTGCTCGACTGGGAAGGTAATCTGTCGTTCGATCTCCTCCGACGCCAGCGACGGCGCAACGGTGTTTATTTGGATTTGCACCGGGGTCGTGTCCGGGAAGGCGTCGATGTCGAGTTGCTGAAGCGAAAACGCACCAACGACAGCGAACAGACCTGCCGCCAATATCACTAACGCACGATGGCGTAGCGAGAAATCAATGAGCCAATTAAGCATCCATGCGCTCCTTATTCAGCGACGCAGTCACAGCCTGCACCGAGATTGTTTTTTAGTAACTGCGCTCGCAACACGTCGCTGCCCACAGTGGCAATCACCTCGCCCGGAAGAACACCAGAGATCACTTCTGTGTAGTTGCCGTTGGTCGCCCCCAAACGCACTGAGCGAACGTGGAATACTTTGAAGCTTTCGGGACTGTCGAAATAACTCTTGTCGCGGACGAACACGACCTGACAACAGCCCTCCCAGTGTGACGACCCCTTTGGGATCACGATGGCATCAGGTTCGTTTCGCAAGATGACCTGCCCTCTGCCAAATGTCTCACTTCGCAAATGGCCATCGGAATTGGGAAGCACGGCTCGAATTTGCACCATGCGAGTCTGCTTGTCTGCGGCTGTACTGATCCAGTCCAGTTGGCCTTGGACTTCGTGTCGGCTGCCGTCTGCTTGAAATCGGACGCTTTGACCGACAGCAAGCTGGTCCATGCTCTCCAGCGGAACGCTCAGAGTGAGCCACATCTGTCGCGTATCGGCGACTTGAAATAGAATTCGTGTCGGATCAACGACTTCACCCGGCGCTACGGTTCTCTTGGAAATAGCACCATCAATCGGTGAAACGATTGGCAGTAAGTTGGTGGTTGCTGTCAGACTGTCAAGCTGTGATCGAATCTCATCGGGAATTCCGAGCAACCGCAGGCTGTCCAGAACCTGCCGGTCAGACATGCTTCGCAAAGAATCGACCTGCACTGGTAAGCCAAGATTTCGCAGTGATTGCTCGGCATTCAGGACATCGGCCTGGGCTTTGGCCAACGCGGCCTCTGCATCGAGGATCAACGATCCAGCAATCACTTCACGAGCCTGGGTGAGTCTCGATACGTTCTGTTGTTGCAACTTCTCTTCGGCGAGCGAACGCAGTAGATTCGATTTCAGATTGCCGACTTCAGGGGCATCGATGACCGCGAGAAGTTCGCCCTTGGCAACTTTGTCTCCGACGTTCTTTTGGACCATCCACACGCTGCCGGGCAATCGAGAAGCCAAACTCGCTAGTCGAGTCGGGTCGTAGACAATCTCGCCGCTGCCGGAAATGGATTCCACAATCGGATGTCGCTCAACCAATTCCACATCGACACCAGCTTGCTTCACGGACTCGACCGAAGCGAACTGGATGCGCGTCTCGTAAACCGCGCAGGCGCTGTTGTTTTCCTTTCGCGGAGCAATGGCGAGTGCCCGTGCCGCCCGCTCCAAGTCACTTGCCAGAACAGTTGGCGTTTCTTTCAGTTGGGCAACGTCAGGATGATGGAGCGGGCAGTTATGAACGCCGTGCTCTGGGCACCATCTGTAGTCTGGTCCTTTGGGCATCAGTGTTGGATCACACTGGACACAAATCGATTCCGGGACCGAGTGCTCTTCGCACCAATCAGTCCGAACAGCCTCCGCAGAGCCAGTCAATGCGGCGAACTTAGGGATTTTCCAATCGTTGCGGTGGCCAAAATAGAATACCGCTGCAAAGCCAATGAGAACCAAGGTTGGCCCGATGCCGCCGAGGACCAGCGATATAATCCGCCGAATCTTGCCACGCGGCTTCGTAGTGGTGCCGGGAGACTTACCAGGACTATTATTCACGTCCGACTCTGGGGATGATAGACCTAGGCTCGTCTCTGGCGTATGGATGACTGAATGATTCACGATAGTACCTCCTGCTGGGTGAAGATGGGAAAAGCACGGAAGGCGAAGCGCAATCCAAGTGCTTACCAAGGAGCGCAGGCGAACCAGAAATCTGAACTCAACGCGTAATTACAAATGTAATTGGTAGCAGAGTTCGCTGGTCAGCGAGCGCAGGCCAGCAGCGGCCTATAGCGAGAGAGATGCGAAGACGAGACGAACGTCACGTCCGCTTTCGAGTCCGAAGCGGTGCGGATGATCTTCGCAGCGAGATGCGCAGGCTCTGCAGAAGTCCAGCGTGCCGAAGCACACCGGCGCAAAGTCGAGGGACCACGCAAGATCGGAGGAAACGATCCGACTGTTCAGTTCGGGCGTGATCTGGCAAACACAGCCGGATTCACACGGAGATGGCGAATCGCAGGGACAGCCCGCCGGGCATGAACGACTCTCACTTGAAACACACGTACAAGTGTGGGCTGGCGAGAAGGCGACCGGTCGCGCAATATCCCCACTTGCCACACAAAAAAGCGGGCAAAAAGTCACACGAAGTGTGATGAAGGTGAGGATGGTGAAACGGAACATCTGATTACAACCTTACTCTACGCTCTACAACGAATTTGCATAGTTACTGTGTATCCTACGATCTGGCAGGGCTGACGTCAAGCCCATTCCGAACTGCCTGCTTCAATTTATCATCGGCACGAACGCTGAGAAAGTTGGCAATAATTTAGAATCTAGAGCGCGTCACATTTTAGTCTAGCGCGAATGCGGTAAGTCTGGTAGACTGGTGAAGTCTCATTTCATGGAGGATTTCACATGTTGATTTATTCCAAAGAACGCCGCCTCGAAGTTCTGAAAGCGTATGCAGCCGGTTTAACAACCCGGGAGATTGCATTGCAATTTCAATGCAGTGAATCGTGGGTTAGACGGGTCAAACAAGAGTTTCGAGATCAGGGAAAAACCAGCCCTGCCACCAGGCGTAAACGAGTTCCCCAGTGGCATTCACTGGCAGATCGAATTCAAACTGCAGTCTCAAATAAACCGGATATCACTCTGCAGGAATTGAAGGATCAGCTTGGCACAGCACTCTGTCGTCAGACATTGTGTCGCGCATTAACACGTTTAAAGCTCACTCTCAAAAAAAAGTCCTGATCGCATCAGAGCAGGATCGCCCCGATGTTCAACAACGTCGTGCTGAATGGAAAGTCAGACAGCAGGGACTGGATCCGGAACGGTTCGTTTTTCTCGACGAAACATGGGCAAAAACAAATATGACGCGTCCCAGAGGACGTTCATTGAAAGGCACGCGGTTGATTGCCAGGACGCCGCACGGACATTGGAAAACAACCACATTCCTGGCCGGTTTACGAACCAGCGGCTTAGTGGCTCCCCTCGTTGTTGATGGAGCGATCAATGGTGATGTGTTTGTGGCTTACGTACAACAGCATCTGGTTTCTGTTCTCCAGGAAGGAGATATGGTGGTCATGGATAATCCCCATCTTGCGGGGCACTTCAGCTACCGGAATTCCTACTTCAGCCTGGCGTAAAGCAAAGGCGATTTGTTCTTCTGTGTAGCGTTTTTGTTTCATAGACCTGGTCCTTTTTCTGAATACAAGATAACAAATTCTCTCGCATTCCGCATGGATCAAGAAACGGGGGGAAGGTCAACATATTTTGTTATATGTGAATTTGCAGCTACTTCTTTCCAGGTACTGACCTTCTTTTTCATGTTTCGTTCTCTGTTGGATGAGATTCTTAATGTCGATGTTTTTTCACTAAAGACTACATGGAACACCTGAGTGTCGTTTGTTAGCGCAACATTCAATCACTCAGGCGTTCCAACTCAGGAGTTTCCGTATATATACTGTATTTATTCTTAAGTCTTCTAAATCTGTATCTGTTACTTCCGTAAGTTCGTCGAATACAGAGTGGGAATTAGGATCAGTCGGATTGACCTGACTGAATGCGATCCAAAGGTGCTGAGTTTAATTAACTTTTCCGGCATTCCATGCATCACAGTTCTCCTGAACCTGATAATTCTAATCTCATAATCCATCCCAACGTATAATTTTGAGATGTTCTCGTTGGCCGATTCTCGAGCCCTCTCTTTGTAAGAGAGAGCTCGAGATAGACCGTCCAATAAAAGTCTTTCTTTAAGCTGTTTTCAACAGATTCTGGTCTGAACCTGCCTGGATGCGACCTTCAGAAAGACGTAAGGTTCTGCGGGCACACTCCGCAGCAGACAAATCATGTGTTACCATGATGATCGTGCGACCTTCCTCATTGAATTGACGCAGGAAAGCAAGAACCTGATCACGGGTCTCCGGATCAAGGTTCCCTGTCGGTTCATCAGCGAGGATGATCAACGGGTCGTTGGCCAGCATGCGAGCCAGTGCGACGCGCTGTTGCTGACCAATACTGAGTTCACTCGGTTTATGATGCAGTCTATCCTGCAGCCCAACCGTGCCCAGCAATTCCTCCGCCCGCTCCTGTTGCTCTGTTCTAAACTTTTGTGACAGCATCATAGGGACCTGAACATTTTCAATCGCGGTCAGATAAGGCACCAGATTGAATGTCTGGAAGACAAATCCAATCTTATTCTGTCTGACTTCAGCGCGCTGCTCAATCGGCAAATCATAAATTGATACGTCGTCGAGCAGAATGCGGCCTTCAGAAGGGGCCGACATTGCCCCCAGCATGGAGAGCAGCGTCGTTTTTCCGCTCCCGCTGGGACCGATGATCGCAGCGAACTCACCTTGCGCGATTTCAATAGAGGTCGAGTCTAGCGCGACCACTTCGTGCTGTTGCTTACAATATACTTTTTTAACAGATTCTAACTTTAACATTTAGTTATACCTCCTTGAAACAGAGACAGGGATCGAGGCGGGAAGCCTGGCGCGCCGGAAAATAACTGGCAGCCAGAGTGACCAGCACCGCAACCGTAGAGGCAACGATTGCCAGACTCGGGACTGGAAACACTGCTACACTCGCAAATACAGGTCCCAGAAAGACTGCTATCAGACTTCCCAAAACATAACCGCTAATCCCCCCGGCCAGGCCCAGCAGAGCCGCTTTTGCCAGGAACAACTGCGTGACGAATCTCGGCGTGGCCCCCAGAGCCATCAGCGTGCCGATTTCGCGACGACGTTCTATGACGTTCGCAAAGCTTGCACTCGCCATACTCGCACCACCGACGGCCACCAGAATCGCAAGGAACAGGTACGATAGATTTGTCATCATCCGGTTAATCGAAACCTGAGTTTCGACCACATTGGCGATCGTCACCACCTTGGTACCGGGCAGTAATGACTGCAACTCCCCTACCAATCCGTTAGCGACGTCTTCGCAGCAGCCCATAACTTCAATAATATTCACAACCGGTCCTGTTCCTGACAGCCGTTGCACAGTATGCAGGTGGGCGAACACCCGACTGTCATCGACGGTCCCCGTCGAGGGAAGCACGCTGAGTACCTCAAACGTTTCCCCCAGAAGTTGGAGCTGGTCCCCTTCTTTCAGTCCCTTACTGGCGGCAAAATCAGAACCAAGCAAAACTTCAGATTGATTCAGGTGTTGCAGAGCCCTGCGTTCTGCCAGGGAGTCTGGAGCGTCCAGATTTTCATCAGCCACGTTAATCTTAGCTTTACAACCTTCATGCTTTTTGAATAGCATGCCGCCTCCCGACCAGGCATTCATCTTCTGTATTTCGGACTGTGGCAGGATGCCCGTCAGAATCACGTTGCGGTCGTCCAGTTTGGTGGGGACACAGAGTTTGGGGGTAATCGCTTCCACTCCGGTCAGTCCCGCCAGTGCCAGTTCAGCCACGTGTTCTTCTGGGATGGTTTCCTTGTGCATGTCTGCAGCATAATAATCCTGCAGTGTGACGCCTTCGGGGAGAATCAGTACGTTCGCTCCCAGTTCGTCAAGTTTACCAGCAACCTCCTGTTCTGAGAAAATTGTAACGTTGCGGATCGCTACCAGCGCTGTCACACTCAAAATGATTGCCAGCAGGCTGGCGATCAGCGCCGTAGGACGCTCTTTCATTTCTTTCCAGATTATTGTTCTCATTGTCATGAGAGACCTCCTTAAAGTATATGATGCAATGGTTTATTTACAGTGTTTGCAGCCTTCCACGCCGCAGCTTTTTCCAGCTTTTTTCAGCTCGGCAATCAGCTGCTGGCTGGTCACACTATTGTTGAACTTCCCGACCATCACACCAGGAGGTGCCATAAAAATGACAGACGAGTTTTGTGAGTCAGGCACTCTCAGTTCATTCAAAAAGTCGCGTTCGGTCGGCTCAGATTGTGAGACGGTAATTACTTCAACCGCGTTTTTGTAACAGGGCATCGATTGGAAATTCTGAACCCCATTGGGAATTCCTGTACTATTTGAGGCATTCACACACAGTAGCACCATTCTACGGTTCTGCAGATTCAACATGCACCGGGATTTGGCGGGGGATACGAATGCCTGCTGAATATAGTCAGCGTTGATCTGTTTCACATAGGAACCGGTGACCGCCCCATTGGGAGCAACTGCCAGCGTAAGCGGCATGGGCGCGCGTGAGACTCCATACTGTTCAACAATCTTGCGTTCCTGGGGATCGCCGGTGTTAACCGCCACAACGGACGCTGTGTTTTTGTCGGACAGATTCTGCTGCAGTGTGCTCCACATGCTTTTGGTGGTTGTATCCTGGTCTTTCCAGAACATGATAAACGTGTATTTATTCTGTTCCGCTGCGGAAGCACGTGATGCTTCCGCCTTGCTCAATGATGCCACCCGGGGCGTATTTTGAGCCGGGGAAACATTCGACATGGAAACCAGAAGAGTGCCTGCGGCCAGCAGACGAATACCATTATTTTTGAACAGTTTTAAAAAAGTGTGAGACTTCATATTATAAACTTCCTTACCTGTTTGTTGATTATGCTGCGATTTTGATCTGCAAAAAGAGGTAATGGGCTCGACCTGTAATTGCGCGCAGAAGCAGCGAAATGCAGTCTGATTTAAACAGACACAGGCGCAGCAGTTATCATTTGAATCAGAATTGAATTCAAAGAGACGGTCAGCAAGATTGCTGTGGACAATTAGTGACCGTTACTGCCAGTAGGCAAGCGAGCCCGAGAGAAATTTATAAGCGCAGTGGGAGTATTACAGCCGCCTGTGAAGTGTCATTCGCTACGTCATTCAGATGAGTTACGAAGCGGCAGGACTGATCCAGATTAACGACCAACGTCACCGGATGGGTGCAACTTTCCAGATGCACTACCGGCCCAACAGAGGCAAATATTTCGTCAGAAACATGACACGTACAGGGACATTCATGTTCTTCATCCAGCGGCAACTGCTGCTGGACTCCCTGTCTTTGATTCCACCGAGCACAACAGAAACAGGCTGTGGAAACAGCTTTGCAGTCACCGGATTCGTGCTGAACTGATTCTCCCTGCGCAGCAAATCCATGTCCCCAGCAGACCGGGCAGGGTTGCAGTAGTAGAACGATCATGAACAAGCGAATCAGTTTCATCACACATCTTAGCGAAAAAAAGTTTTACAGCATTCTGCCGGCTTGAAAGACTTTAGATAGACCTCAAGCAATCAATGGATTTTATATCCTGTATCCCTCGTAATCATACAAGACAAGCACTTCTAGCATCGACATGCGAAGTGCTGCCGCTTGATCACAACTGGATAATAATACTGGTTCTGTCGATTAGTCTAAAAACTTTCGACAAAGGCAGCGAAAACCGTGTAATCAATGCATATCCCCCATACATCCAGAGAGGGAATAAGGGTGTTGAATCCTAGGTTAATTAGTAAGATCTGCCAAGATCAAAACAGGGATGATATTAACTTAGTGGCAGGGCTTTACAAGCACCCCTCTTGCAACATCATGTCCAATCGCACATCGCCCCTGAAAAGTATCCAACGTGATCACACTGACCTCGGATGAAATATGATGGATCAGAATTTCAGAGTCGACGAGAACACCAATTTCTGAGAGATATCTCAGCGAATCTGCAGCCTGCAAATCGATCCATCCTTTTGTGGAATGGGAGCATCACCCGGGTCATATTCAGGATGATTCAAAAAGTCATCGATATAATCAATCAGTCTGTCAGAAGCACAAGGCTCCAGTCGGAAGGCGTCTTTCTCCAGTGTTTTCCAGGTGACTCCCAACGACTGGCAAAAGAAGAATTCGAGAAGTCGACGCCGACGGACCGTAAGGTGAGTCTGTCTTCGACCGCTCTCCGTCAGAATTGCCCCTTCATAAGGTATTAAGTTGTAAACACCGGTCAGAAAACGTAGCGCCTGCCGGTTGAAAAACGTAGCGCTGGTTATGGAAAGATTCGTCCGATGTGTAGCTTGGAGATTCGGACGAAGATTGGGTCCTTATCTTACTTCGTCTCGTTTGACTTGCTGCTTGAGGTTTTTGTGTGTCGACGTTTCGCGTCTTGCAACCGGTAGCTTATGCGTTGTCGTTCGGATGATCTTGCAAGCCCGCTTCATGCCCGGCCAATCGAAATGCTCGTTGAGCATCGTCGTCGTGATTAGTCTTCGATGTTCAACACGTCCATGTCCCTTACAAAGCGTCGAAGCTTCTTTACGTCCGCTTCCATTTCGCGTCGTTGCCAGGGGGGAAAAGCCTTCGGTTTCAGCGAAGGCGAGTTGAATCTCTTTCAGCAAGGTTGGCTGATTTTCCTTGACAGTGAAAAAGTAATCACCGTCCGAATCAACGGTCTCTTCGCAAATATCTCGCTGGCAACACATGGCGTCTCCAATGATCGCTTTTCCCTTCAAAACAAGAGTTTTGAACAGATCAAAGACAGCCTTCGCTTCATTCGTTTTACAATCAACACGCGTCTGACTCAGCACGCAACCGGTTTGATGATCGAGTGCAGCGAGGAGATGCACTGCGCGTTGATGCCAATACTGTTCGACACGATATTTGCGCACTGTCGCATAGTAGTATAAAATACTGCCATAACGACAGGAATCAGCATGGTTAAGAAACGACCTCATCAGATTGAAGCAAGTGATATCACCGGTCTTAAGTATCTGGATCGGGTCTTCCGCTGTTTAAACGCTTGCGTCCCGAGGGTACAGAACGCGACAAAGCCGGTAATCGGCAACTGTTCTACGATCAGTATTGCGCGCTGCAGTTGCTTTATCTCTTCAACCCGATTGTTACTTCACTACGTGGATTACAGCAGGCCAGTGAACTCAAAAAAGTTCAGAGAAAACTCAACTGTCCACGATCTTCTCTGAGATCTCTGTCGGAGGCAGTTCGCGTGTTTGATCCCGAGCTACTGCGGGAAATCGTGGGCGAATTAATTGAAAAACTGCCTGTCCAAGAGCCTCAGGATCGGCGTCTGCAGGATCTGGCTCAGGCACTGACTGCCGTAGATGGTACGTTCCTCAAAACACTGCCTCAGATCACTCAGGCCTGTTTTTCAACCCGACAAGATAAGGGATGGCAGTTGCATACACATTTTGAAATACTACGGGGAATTCCTGTTCGCATGGATTTGACAGATGCCACCGGTATGAAAAATCAGTACTGTCCAGAGTACTGGAAAAAGATCGTTGCTACATTCTCGATCAGGCATATGAAAAATATGCCCTGTTTAATGAGATTGTTAATGCCGGCAGCAGCTATGTCTGTCGGATCCGTGGGGATCACATTTTTGTAGAACAGGAATCCCGTAAATTAACCGCAGAAGCCCAAGCAGCAGGCATACTGGAAGATCAGTCAGGGTATTTGGGTTCTCCCAAGTCACGGAGAACCCAAATGCCAAGATCATCTGGTGCGGCGGATTACTGTGAAAATTACTCCTCATCCTAAACGGGGAGGACGGAGGTGGGAAGGTGCTACCCAGGACCTGGTTGTAGCCACCAATCTGCTGGATGTACCAGCAGAAGTCATCGCACTGATTTACCAGCACCGTTGGCAGATCGAATTGTTCTTTCGTTTTTTGAAGCATGTACTCGGCTGTCGTCACTTGTTCAGTCAGGATCCACAGGGGGTTCAGATACAGACTTACTGTGAGATGATTGATTGTTTATTGATTAGTCTGATCACAGGTAAAAAACCGACACTCCGAACATATGAAATGCTGTGTTTTTACTTCAGTGGGCTGGCGGATGAGGAAGATCTGATCAACCATATAAACCGCCTGCAATCCCACGAATCCAGATAAAACGAGAGCTCTCGCCTGACTACTGACTGTTGGTGACGAGATGATTCATGCTGCGCAGTTCATAAGATTCAGCTGTCGCATATGAGCCCCATCTAAAAGAGGCTCGTAGACAAAACCTCTGCAAAATACTGCGCACAAAAGTTAAAGTATTAAATCAGAATCAAATGCAAACGGTGGGCTGAACAGTATTGCGTTGATGCGTCTGTAAACTGCCGCACAACGTATTGCCTTCAATGGAAGTTGCACACAGAGAATCATTATCAATTTCGACGCCTTCTAAAGTGCACATCCATTCGCGAATCGCCTGCTCAAATTCTTCTGGACAAATCTTTTTGAGGAGATCTGTGTATGTGTTCGCACACGGTGGAATTCGTTTGAAGCCGAGCCAATGATAGGTACTTCGCTCAAGTTGGCGAACCCATTTCGCAATCATTCGCATACTGCGAATTCCACTAAGTGTTCCGCAAATAATAGCCGCCAGCATGGCATTAAAAGTGTGGCGTTGTCCCTGACGCCCGCGATGGTCGGTGATCTGATCCAAAATGGAAAACAGGTCGCACAAGTCGGCGGGTTGCATCGTATTGCCTCCTTGGTCTTGTAAAAGTTGAACTCCGTTTTGTAACTTTGTGGAAAAATATCCCCAAAACAGGACGTTATTTCCTACCCAGACCTACTACACACATTCAATGCCATATTCTGAGCAGCCCTGGTGAAACCCTACTTCGGTCTTGACACGTCTACTGTATCTTTGTAAAATTCTGATTATGATGAAGAATGGCACTCATATCTTTCAGCATGGATTGGTTTTAGCAGCAGTTTTGTTGTTCGCTATACCACTCGAAGTTTGCTACCATTCCATCACTTCTCCACATTGCTGCCAAAATGCCGAACGTAGCATTCCTTGTGATAGTCCATTATGCGAATGTCATCGAACGACGGTTTTTGCCGCTTTCTTTCAGATTTCTGGTCAGCGAATAGAGCAAAGTGATCTGAGTATAGCCAAGTCGGATGTAACCGAATTATTTGGGGCTTATCTTCAGGAAGATGCTTCTTCCCCTCCACCAACAACGGCACTCGAACGTTGTGTGCTTTTTTCGCGGTTGACTCTGTAATCCTTCGCGAGGGTTATATGTATCCGTGGATTGAACGGTTAGTGTCTCCAAGCAGCATAAGGCTGCCGTCAGCATCGCTTTTCTCTTGTCCGATGCCTCGTGTTTGACGAGCAGTTTAAGCCGTTTTCCCTTCTTAATTGTGTTCAATCATCTTCCTTTGGCACAATAGGGTGCCTGGAATAGGTGTTTTTCATGTTAGTTCTTACCCAAAAGATCTCTGAGGCAACCAAGCCTCCTTCGCTTAGTGTCTCCCGGACTGTTAAGAGTGTTGAAGGCTGGCGTGTGCGTCCGGCTGTTTCTCCACCGAAGGAAATTCCAGTACATAGCCAAGATGTTTCGGCGCGGACCAAGCCGCTGTCGCCCTCTAATGCTGGGATAAATGCTGTCCGCATCTTGGTGGCGGACGCAGATTCTTCTCTTGCCAAAATCTATACGACTCACCTGTCATTATTGGGTTTTGAAGTGACCATGGCTTGCAATGGAGTTGAATGTCTGGCTCGACTCCGCAATCGAATACCTCATCTAATAGTTCTGGATGCCGGGTTATTGTGGGGCCGAGCGACAGATGTTCTGGCTATATTGGATGAGTGTACCGACATTCCTGACGTGCCAGTTTTGGTGACATACGATCACACCTGTGAGCAGGCATTACCTGATGTGCGTTCTTTCCGCGTGAACGATTACGCGGCGAAACCTCTCACCCCGAACCAACTTGCTGAACGCATTCGCGAACTGATCGCGTTTGCGGGCAATTGCGACGAAGATCTTGACTCAGTTGACAATTGCGAAGGGCAATCACCTAAAAGAACTACGGGGAGTGCTCATGATGAACGTAGATCGAATTGAAAACCTGTGGTGTAATAAGCACCGCATGACAGCTTTGATGGGCTACGGCCTTTTGGCCGTCGCTGTAGGCGCAGCAGGCATGTACGCGGTCACGCGAGCTTTTCTGACTGAGCCTGTAAGCGGTGTAGCTTCTACCGAAGCGAGACACGGAGTGGATGACGAGCATGGTGAGGATTCATATGTGGTTACACTCGCAAAAGACAAATGGGCCGTAGCTGGACTTCGCATTGCTGAGGTTGCCAGCAGCAATCTGACGAGGACCGAGTGGATCACGGGCAAGGTAGCCCTGAATGAAGACCGCCTGGCGCATGTTTATTCTTTGGTCGATGGGCAAATTCATGAAGTTAAGGTCCAGTTCGGGGACGACGTAAAGCAGGGACAGGTGTTGGCCGTTATCGACAGCAAAGAGGTCGGCTTGGCCAAGCTGGACTTATATAAAGATCG
This sequence comes from Gimesia chilikensis, assembly GCF_007744075.1. NCBI lineage: Bacteria > Pseudomonadati > Planctomycetota > Planctomycetia > Planctomycetales > Planctomycetaceae > Gimesia > Gimesia chilikensis. The sequence continues at coordinate 6,801,074 of NZ_CP036266.1, forward strand.
GCTCGATGCCGAGTTCGCCAAGATCAACTATGAGTTCATGCGAGAGATCAACGAGAACACACAAGCGCTCATCAAAGTTCTAATAGAACGGCCTCCACTGGAGAAAATTGGAGCGACATTTGATGACAAGCAGCTCGGCAAGAACCGCCAGCAGTTGATGACTGCCTACGCGAACCTATATAAATCGCGTGCCGACTACGAGCGACTCACGTCGGTGGCGGAAAGTGGCGTGGTGGCCGGCAAGTTATTGATCGAAGCCAAAGCCCGGTTCGAGGCGGACCAAGCCACATTTCAGTCACTCTTGGAACAATTGAAGTTTACTGCATCACAGGAGGCTTTGCTCGCCGAACAAAAACTTCAGCAAGCCGAGCAGACCGTGGCGGCCAGTCGTTCACGCCTACTCATACTCGGCTACCAGCAAGATGACCTGAAAAGCATTGATCCGATCAAAGAGGGCGAGATGATCGCACATTATGAGCTTCGCGCCCCGTTCGATGGCACGGTAATTGGCAAAAACGTAGTGCTGGCCGAGCGGGTGGGACCCGATACCGAGATGTTTCAGGTTGCTGACCTATCGACGCTGTGGGTGCAAGCAGATATCTATCAAAAAGATTTGCCCAAGACTCGCCAACTCGGTGAAACGCTGCGGTTTCGCTCCCCGGACTCAGACCATCTTCACGAAGCCCGTATCTTCTACACGGGTGATATTCTTGATCCAGAAACTCGGACGGTGCGATTGCGTGCCACGATTGACAATCCGGATCGTCATCTGAAACCAGGCATGTTCGTTGAAATCGCATTGCCGGGAGAAACGCTGTCCAACATCGTGACGTTGCCGGCGTCTGCCATTCAAGAAGTGGAAGGGCATGATGTCGTATTCGTACAGACCGGACTGGAAGCGTTCGAGAAGCGGAAAGTCAAGGTTGGAATGCGCAGCGGCGACACCGTACAGATCCGCGACGGGTTACAACCTGGCAACAAAGTGGTTGTGGTCGGTGGCTTTGCCCTGAAATCGGAACTGATGAAAGGATCGATCTCGCATGGCCATTAAAAGTCGAGAGCATTTTCGTCTACACTCCCTCTTGGTGATTACCTTTCTGCTCTACAATTTTCTGGGGCTCGCTCGCCAGCTTCGGAGCCAGCTATGATCAACAAATTCATCGACGTCTCATTGGACAACCGCTTCGTCGTATTATTGCTGGTTGTATTGCTGATCGCGGTTGGTCTGTCGTCGATGACTACATTACCCGTCGACGCCGTACCTGACTTGACCAACGTACAAGTTCAGGTGTTGACAACTTCGCCTTCACTCGGTCCTGTCGAGATGGAGCAACTGATCACATTCCCTGTCGAAACGTCGATGAGCGGTATTCCCCACGTCGATGAAATACGGAGCGTGACGAGGTTCGGTCTGTCGAACGTGACGATCGTGTTCGAGGAAGGCACGGACATCTACTGGGCACGGCAGCAGGTCAACGAACGATTGACTGAAGCCCGCGGGGAAATTCCCGCTGGGTTGGGAACTCCCACGATGGGGCCGATAGCGACGGGTATGGGTGAAATCTACCAATTCGAGTTGCGCACCAAGCCGGGCTGCGACTACGACCTTCAGGAATTGCGAACGATCCTCGATTGGCAGATTGCCTTTCAGCTGCGCAGCGTGCCCGGTGTCATTGAAGTCAATACATTCGGCGGAGAACTGAAGACGTACGAAGTGCAGGTGAATCCGAATGCCTTACTGAATTACAAGATCCCGCTGAACCGTGTATTCGAGGCTTTAGAGCGCAACAACGCCAACGCGGGCGGAGGGTACATCGTTCATCACGAAGAGCAACGGTTGATCCGCGGCGAAGGGCTCATCCAGTCCCTTAATGATATCGCAGACATCGTGTTGGACGCCCGCGATGATGGCACTGCGGTTCGCGTGCGTGACATTGGCGAGGTGCATTTCGCCCCGCTGCTACGTCAAGGCTACGTCACGCGCGACGGACGCGGTGAGGCGGTGACCGGTATTGTGATGATGCTGATTGGCGAAAACTCCCGCGTGGTCGTTGATCGTGTCAAACAGAAAATCGCCGAGATCGAAAATTCGCTGCCCGAAGGTGTTTACATCGACACATTCTACGACCGCACCGATTTGGTGCGCCGCGCCATCGGCACCGTCACCGAGAACATCAGTGGCGGCGCGATCTTAGTCATCATCATGCTGTTTCTGCTTGTGGGCGACTGGCGCGCCGGGTTGATCGTAGCATCGGCCATTCCGTTGTCCGCGCTCATTACATTCATTTCTATGAATTATTTCGGCGTCTCTGCGAACCTGATGAGTTTGGGGGCCTTGGACTTCGGTATCATCGTGGACGGGGCGGTGGTGATGGTCGAGAATGCGATCCGCCATGTGGGCGAGGCAAAACGCCGCAACCCCGAGTTGAAACGCGCGGGGCTGGACGTGTTTCGCGACGCCGGCCACGAAGTGGGTCGGCCGATCGTGTTCGCGGGCTCGATTGTAATCATCGTCTTTCTACCGATTATGTCGTTGCGGGGGATCGAGGGGAAGATGTTTGGCCCGATGGCCTTTGCGTTCATGTCGGCCCTGGCCGGAGCGCTGGTCCTGGCATTGACCGTCATGCCTGTGTTGGCCTCGCTGTTTCTGGCCCGCAAGTTTTGCGAAAAGGATTCCTTCCTCGTCCGCTGGTGCAAACGGGGCTACGAACCGTTATTGCGGTTGGCGATCCGCTGGCCGTTGGCCGTGTTTCTGATTGCCATCGCCGCATTTTCCATGGGAATAGTGATCGCAATGGGTTTTGGGGCCGAATTCGTCCCTAAGCTGGATGAAGGCGACATGGCGGTGCAGGCAATCCGACTGCCGAGCGTTTCGTTGGAACGCTCGATCGAAATGACCACGGAAATAGAAAAGACGCTATTGGCGGAGTTTCCTAAAGAAGTAGAATCAGTGATCTCCAAGACCGGTCGCCCGGAAATCGCCACCGACCCGATGGGCGTTGAGATGAGCGACATCTTCGTGATTCTCAAACCGAAAGGCGAGTGGCGTTTCGCTAGCAAACCGGAACTGATTGAAGCCATGAAGGAAACGCTGGAAAAAAACATTCCGGCGAACAATTTCAGCTTCACGCAACCAATAGAATTGCGAGTGCAGGAATTGATTGCTGGCGTGCGCTCGGATGTCGGCATTAGCCTCTATGGAGACGACCTGGAGAAACTGAAAGAGATCGGTAACGAGATCGCTGGTGTGGTCCAGCAAGTGCCCGGAGCGGCGGACGTTCAGCCCGAACAGACGGGCGGTTTGCCCTATGTCCAGATGCGCGTTCGACGCGATCAGATCGCCCGGTATGGTATTAACGTCGGGGATGTGCTCGACGCGATCTCAATCATTGGCGGGAAGGAGGTCGGGCAAGTGTTTGAGGGCCAACGTCGGTTTCCCTTGCAGGTGCGTCTGGAGCCAAAATGGCGGAGAGATGTCACGGCGCTTAAGCACATCAAGGTTGCTGATCCCACCGGTCGACAGATACCACTGGAACAGCTTGTTGAGATTGAAGTTGGTCCTGGAGTCGCGCAGATCAGCCGTGATGAAATTCGCCGCCGCTTTCTGATCCAAGTGAATGTCCGCGGCCGTGACCTAGCGAGTTTCGTGGCGGATGCCCAGAAAGCGGTCGAGGAGAAAGTGAAACTGCCACCTGGCTACCACATCGCCTGGGGAGGCAGCTTTAAAAACCTGCGAGAAGCGACGGGGCGGCTGACGATCGCTGTTCCGCTCGCACTGTTACTGATTTGCTCGTTGCTGTACATGACATTCAGGTCCGGCAAGCTGGCCCTGTTGATCTTCTTGAATGTGCCAGTCGCCACGACCGGCGGGATTTTGGCACTCTGGATACGCGGCATGCCTTTTTCGATCTCGGCGGGTGTCGGATTCATTGCCCTATCCGGCATCGCCGTGATGAACGGCGTCGTCCTGATCGAACACGTGCGGCATTTGCGGCATCGGGGCCAAAGCATTAAGGATGCCGTCTACCAGGGCGCGCTGGACCGCCTTCGACCCGTTTTGATGACTGCCACGACTGATGCACTGGGATTCATCCCCATGGCCATCTCAACCAGTTCCGGCGCGGAAGTCCAAAGACCTTTGGCGACGGTTGTCATCGGCGGCGTGATTACGTCGAGTCTCTTGACTCTAGTAGTCCTGCCGGCCATTTACCGCTGGTTCGAGCCGAAAGGCGAAGAAGATGTGGAATTATGAAAAGAGTCGAGAGGCAAGTGCCGGAGAGACGAGTTGATGAGTGAGTTCCTGAAAGTGCTTGGCCTTGCCCTTCTTTCGGCTTTGGGAAATTTTGGGGGAGGCGTGATCGCTGAGTGGTTACATCCTTCGCAGAAGACGCTTAACCGGGCATTGCACGCCGCGACGGGAATCATCTTAGCCGTTATCGCCGTCGAGGTGATCCCCAAGGTATTGGACAAAGCGTCGACTTGGTTGCTGGCACTGTCATTTGTCGCGGGAGGTGCGGCGTACTTGCTCCTGGAAGCTGGAATTGATCGCTGGCAACGGAGCAAACCCAAGGGAGCCGGCACGGGAGCCTGGATGGTGTACACGGCGGTCGCCACTGACTTGTTGGGCGACGGGCTTTTGATCGGCGCGGGCTCCGCCCTATCAGGCCAAATGGGGCTCGTCCTGGCACTAGGTCAGGTCTTGGCAGACATCCCGGAGGGCTTCGCAGTGGTCGCCAATTTTCGTGAGAAGGGCATGGGGCAGACGAAGCGGATTCTGATCTCCGCATCCTTTGCAGTACCCGTGGTAGCAGCAGCGGCGTTTGCGTACTTTGCGCTTCGCGGACAGGGAGAAGCTGTAAAAGTGGACGCCCTCGTCTTTGTGGCTGGCCTTTACACGCTCGCAGCCGTCGAGGACATGCTACGCAGGCCCATGAGAGCTCCGAGGACAGCCGCTGGTCTGCAGCTAGTTTCCTGCTCGGTTTTGCACTTTTCCTAGTCGTCTCACAATCGTTATTTTAGGTACAAAGCGAAGAGAGTCGAAGCATGAGCTTTATGATCGTGAATCCAATGACGAAGAAGGGCGACATCAGAGTCGAAACGACTCAGGCTGCAGACCGCTGGCGAAGTATTTCAGACCTCAAACGTCAACCCGACACATTCAGCTATCTAATATTTTTCTTTTCTGGTGTGGCGGCGCTGGTTTACGAAATCTCTTGGTCGCGCCAGGTTGGGTTGTTGTTCGGCCACACCATTCAGGCTTCGGCGGTCGTGCTGTCGACCTATTTTGCGGGCATGGCGGTTGGTTATCTGGTCGGAGCCAAGTGGTCGTTGCGCGTGTTGCCGTTGTTGGGATATGGAGTCGCAGAACTGGTGGTCGCGGCCTGGGCTTGCTTGATTCCCTTTCTGCTGGCGTGCTCTGAATCACATTCGTTCGCTGCCTTTTTAAGCAGTTCGTCGATCGGCTGGCAATTGACGGCGAGAGTTCTCTTCTGTTTCTTGCTTCTGTTACCGGCGACTACCGCTTTGGGCATAACGCTGCCGATGATGGCGGAGTATCTTTCTCGGCAAAGAAGTCGCGACATGGCCGACCCGACAAATGCTGGCCGCGTGTCGCTGGCATACGCACTGAATACGGCCGGAGCGCTCGTGGGCGTCTTGTCCGCCACCTTCTTTCTATTGGTCGTAGTTGGCGTCCGCACCAGCAGCTATGTCGCGGCCGTCGTTTCCGCCGCGTGTGGCGTGGCCGCGGTCCTAATTGCCAAGAAACAAAAGTCAAGAGTCGAGAGACGAGCATCTGCCGGCTCTGGACAGTCGGCGCGCGACTCTCAGCTATCCTGGTTCTTCGTCGCCGCATTATCCGGCTTCGGAACATTAGCACTCGAGGTTCTCTACACGCGAATGTTCTCGCTGGTATTCCATAATAGCACCTATACATTTGGTATGGTTGTGGCAGTCTTCCTGGCATCACTTGCATTGGGCGCCGCTTTGGCAGCTCGGCTGCAACGACGCTACCGCATCGAGGGTCTGGTTGGATGGTCGGCGTGCTCGGGCGCATTAGCTGTGACGTTTTCTGTGCTCACGTTCGTCGCGCTGACCGGTCTCGATTATTACGATTTCGGCGAGTCGTTCTCCCAGTACATAAGCGGCGCACTGATGTTGGTGATCCTTGTGGTAGCTCCACCGATTACACTGCTCGGCATGTTGCTACCGCTGGTGTGGAAAGCGGCGGGACTTGGTAAGCGAGCAGGCATCGTGGTGGGCCGGTTGACGGCGGTCAACACAATTTCGGCCGCGTTGGGCGCGATGGCCGCGAGTTTTTTGCTATTGCCGTGGCTTGGACTGTGGCAGTCTTTTGTATTGTTGGCCGCGCTGTTTTACGTTGCCGGTTTTGTCTTACTATTGCGCAACGGCAGACTAGTCTGGGCATGTGGAGGGGCCTTGATACTCGTCGCTGTTGCGATGTTTGCGCTGCGTAGTCCCGTTGAAATCAACTATGGAGGCACACAACTTGACGAGCAACTCGTGCGTCGCTGGAATTCCCCCTACGGCTGGATTGACGTGGTGCGGGATGAGAACACGGGGTCATTCAGAGTAAGACAAAACTTGCACTACCGGTTTGGCAGAACTGGCGACAATGCCCGCGAGTACCGCCAGGCGCATCTCCCACTGCTGTTGCACGAGCAGCCGCAGGATGTGTTGTTTATGGGGCTTGGAACGGGCTTGACTGCGGGAGGCGCTATCCCGCACCGCGAAGTCAAAAATGCCGTCGCCGTCGAACTGATTCCGGAAGTACTAGAGGCAGCTCGGCTACTGGCGGAGTACAATTACGGGGTTGTTGACCATCCTAAGGTGGATGTCTGCGTCGATGATGCGCGACACTACCTGCTGGCCACAGACCTCCGTTTCGACGTCATCATCTCCGACTTGTTTGTGCCTTGGGAGAGCGAGTCCGGCTATCTGTACACGGTCGAGCACTACCGGGTGGCCCGCGATCGTCTGAAGCCAGACGGCTTGTTCTGCCAATGGCTGCCGCTCTACCAATTGGGCGCGCGCGAGTTTGAGCTGATCGCCGACAGCTTCGCCAGCGTATTTCCCGTCACGACGATTTGGTGGAGTGAGATGGACGCGTCCAAGCCGGTCATCGCCTTGGTGGGCGGCGACGCCCCGCTGGAACTTAACGCTGACCGGCTCGCCGAACGCCTTACGGCATTAGAGCGAGCGACCACGTCGTCCAACCAGGACTTACGCACTGTCGAGCAGTTCTACGACAACTATCAAGGCGACTGGATGCCGCGCAATCCGTCTCGGCTCAACACCGACGAGCATCCGCGTGTGGAGTTCCTGACGCCCATTTCCAACCGCGATCGCAAGATGATCGTTAGTCTCGCGCTGCTGGAATACTTCGATAATGTCTTGTCTCAACTCCCATCCAGCGCCGTAGCTTTGCACACTGATGGAGAACCAAAATCTGCCACCGCTCGGCAGCGTCGAGCCTGGCAGCGTCTTATCCTGTTTGGAGGAACCATTCCATGAAAGAAGTCAAAGCCGTATTTCAGCCGTTCATGCCCAAGCCGGTGCTGGAAGCACTGCAGAAAGTCGACCATCTTCCGGCCGCCACCGAGACGGAGGTCGACGGCTACAGTGTCGTGCATCCAGACTATACACCTAAGCCAAAGATCATACTGGAGTTTATGGTGCCCGACGACATTGTGGATGCCATCGTCCAAGCTCTTCAAAGCGGGGCACATACGGGCAATCTTGGCGACGGCTGCATTTTCGTAATCGAAGTGAAACTACCGTGAAGATCCGCATCGGCGAGCGAAACGACTCAACGTAGCCGATGATATCAAGCGTCATATTGGTAAAGGCACGCCGAATGGACCATTGTCGTACTTGTTATCACCGACTACTGACTTTAACCATGATTGGCTTGACCGTCCCTGGAATCTTTGTGTTCATCAATCAGGAACAGACGACAGGTTCCGATCAGATAAGCAGCGAGCAGGATGAGAGCAAATCGACGCCTGACGCTCGCAAATCCGAGCATGACGAGTCGGCACACGAAACGTCGATTTCACCGATCCTGCTTGAGCTGGCGGTCATTGTTGGCATAGCAATGCTGGGGCGCTGGCTGGCCGAATCACTCCGGCAATCGGCCGTGCTGGGCGAGCTGCTGATTGGTGTCGTCGTGGGAAACGTCGGCTTCTGGCTGGGGCTGCCCTTGTTCATCATGGTGATGCATTTGGGCGAGGTCCTGCCCTTGTTCAACGAAGTCTGGTTGACAGGTAGTTCCGTGGCGGATGCCGCCAGCAAGATTTTCTCCGAGCCACAATTGGCAGAGGGCGGCAGCGCGCGTCGACTGGTCGACATCATGACTGGCCCGGAAGGACCTCGTTATGTCGCTATGGCCTTCGCGCTGTGGCTGTTTTCCGAATTGGGCGTGATCCTGCTGCTGTTCACGGTCGGCTTGGAATCGAAAATCAACGAGATGCTGAAGGTTGGCTGGCGGGCATTGATGGTCGCCAGCGTCGGCGTTGTCTCACCATTCGTGTTGGGACTATTGATGGGCATGTGGCTCTTGCCCGACGCCGGATCGATGGTCCACATCTTTCTCTCGGCCACGCTTTGCGCAACTAGTGTCGGCATTACAGCCCGCGTGTTTCGCGATCTGGGCAGATTGCAAACACGCGAAGCCAAAATCATTCTTGGAGCGGCAGTGATTGACGACGTGCTGGGACTGATCATCCTGGCGGTGGTCGTCGGCATCGCCTCGACGGGACAGATTGACGCGCTGGAAATCAGCCGCATCTCGCTATTGTCTATTCTGTTTCTTGGATCAGTACTCTTGTTTGGTGGAAGGATCGTCGGCTGGCTCATCCCGTTTTTTGCGATGCTGGAAAAACACCACGTTAAACTGCTGTTTCCCTTGGCCCTGGCATTCCTGCTGGCGTGGGCTGCCAGTGCCATCGAATTGGCGCCGATCGTCGGCGCGTTCGCGGCGGGCTTGATCCTAAGCGAAGAGCATTTCAAGAAAGTTTCCGGGCACGCGACGATGGAAAGTCTGATCGCTCCTCTGGAAAGAATCTTCGCGCCAGTCTTTTTCGTGCTGATGGGCATGCAAGTCAACCTACTATCGTTTCTTGATCCCACGACCCTTTGGCTGGCGTTGGCGTTCAGCTTCGCCGCGATTGTCGGCAAGCTGGTTTGCGGCTTGCCTGCCGGCCGTAGCAGCGACCGCTGGTCGATCGGCCTGGGAATGATCCCGCGCGGCGAAGTGGGGCTAATCTTCGCCAGCATTGGCAAGGGCTTGGGAGTCGTCAGCGGCTCAGTCTTTTCCGCCCTGGTCGTGATGGTTATCGTTACGACCTTAATTACACCGATCTCCTTAAAGTGGTCACTATTTCGTCGTCCCTGAAAAAGTCGCTGTGGTTTCGACGGTTGAACTATCCCAACTCGTGGCTATTAAATTGGCCTCAGAATGGTGCCGGATCGAGTCGCTGAATGGAATGTATTTCCCCAAAACGAGCCTTAGGTGGTACGGACATTCAATCTTGCATTTTCCGTACTGTTTAGTGAGGATTATGTTTTCTCAAGGATGAGAACCGATGGTCAGGCGTCATGAGCTTACTGCTACTCAGTGGGAAGCGATTCAGGAATATTTGCCAGGCAAGGCGAGCGATCCGGGACGCACTGCGGTGGATAACCGGCTCTTTGTTAACGCAGTTCTGTTTGCTCTGAAGACCGGAATTCCGTGGGAAGATCTCCCCGGGCGGTATGGCAAACCGAATACTGTCTGGAAACGGTTTGATCGCTGGTGTGCGAAGGGAGCTTGGGAGCAGGTCTTTCGAGCCCTTGGTGAGGAAGAACTGGAACAGGAACCCGCAGAAGTTCATCTCGATTCGTCGATCATCAAGGCACACCAGACCGCTTCGACTGGCCGCCGGGAACCCACTGAAAAAAAGTGATGCCGACGAACGACGCTGTCTCGGCCGAAGTCGCGGAGGATTGACAACAAAAATCCACGCCGTCACTGGTGAGTGTGGGAAATTAGTTCATTTTCTGCTCACTGCCGGGCAACGAGGTGATGCTCCACAAGGCGAACGACTTCTTGAGAATATTAAGCCAGGAGAGGTAGGCGTCATCGTGGCAGATACCGCTTATGACTCCGATTCGATTCGCCAGCATGGCAGGCGGTTGAAAGCAAAAGTTTGCATCTAACCGAATCCAAGTAGAAAGGTCATGAAGCGATTTGACTGGATGATCTACAAACATCGCAACCAGACTGAACAGTTCTTTGGCAGAATCAAACGCTGCCGACGTGTGGCGACTCGTTACGAGAAAAAAGCCACCGACTTCGCCGGCTTCATCTGGCTGGAAGCACTCGTTACCGATATCATTTGAATGTCCGTACTATCTAGTGGTAGGGCTGGTCTTTCCCTGCTCTCGAAATTCTTGTTTGCCCACTCTAAACCACGATTTGCTGCATTGAAATTGCAACACAATCTCCCGTGTCATTAAACCGACTGCCTATGCTTTCAGAACTTCGAGGAGGCGTTCTTTGAAATAAATCAACATGTGAAATGTTCCATGAAATGAGACTTCACCAGTCTACCTGACTTACCGCATTCTCGCTAGAGTTAAATGTGATGCGCTCTTGAAGATCTGCAAACGACGTTGCACTCGCTTCCGGATCTTCGTTCTTGTGATCCCCTGCTCTGAACCTCGTCCCAAAGCTGATTTTGCCTGAGTCCTTTTGTACGTGTTTCCAGTAATTAGCCCCGCAGCGATGACAGCGGAATAGATGGTGCTGCGGGAAGTGCAGGGAACCGGCCTGGGCTTCCGCCTGGGACAACATGGTGTTGTTATAGTGCTCGCGGGTTGATGAGTCTGTCGAGACAAAGATACCAGCAGTCCCAACCACATCAGAAAGTATTCTCGTATCCCACCCTGTATATGACCCTCTACAAGGGGGGATGCGAGAGGGCTTTCCGTTACTTTTTTGAGTCGTATGTTATTCTGATTTCAGGATTTGCGACGCCGTGCTACCTAATACTTTGTTCGGGAATGCAGTCCGACTCATACTAATCCTTGTTTTTAGCGTCCAAGAGTGGAGTGGGTGACCTTACCATTTCTGTAGTTTGGAGTTTTCCAAATATAAAAAGGAATCCCGATGCATCGTCACGAATCTTAATATCAAATAGACCCGATAAAAACAGGGGCCCGCAATCCTCAACAGGTCGTCAGCCCCTTTTTCATTTCCACCTTACAGCCACAGATTACTTTTGTGGCGACTCACCTGATAATGCTTCTGTCATCTACGGGAGCTCGCTGTCGGGGATCTTAGCTTGAACAACGGTTCGGACCACACCCGGGAAAAAACCTGGTCTTTTAGTTGTGAGCTTCATATCAGATTCGTAGTTTGGACTGAAATCGAAACTGATCCATCTCGCTTGTGGAATGGGAAGCGAGATATTGTGCCTGCGTTTTCCATCATAGTAAAGACGCACAAGCGCATCGTCATCGACGGAAGGCCAGGGAAGAATGATTTGCCCGAGTTGGTTGGTCTAGAAGGTTTTTCCCATCAATTCAGGAGTATCATCACGCATCAATTCATGAGCGTTCGCAATTACAACTTCCATGGTTAAATCTGTAATTGGTTTACCACCCTTTAAGAATGTAATCGTCAAGGTGCGCGTATTGTGCCTCCAGATAATCAGTACCAGGATAACCATGATCATGGTTATCGCCAGGAGATGCCATTTGCTCCTTTTCTTCTGAGACACCATCATTCCACCCCATCAATACGAGATTTCCCATATGGATCAGCCTGAAACCACTCCAGGCATGGATTGTCTTTGATTGTAACTACTGCGGTTTCCCATGTCTAAATGAAGTGATTTTTCGCCACTTTTGTTATCCCTCTGTTGTTGAGATCTGGGAATCGCTGCCGAGCGAATCATTTTTCAGTATTCAACACGGTTTCTGCGCAGACTTTCTCTGTGAGGACCTCCGTTATCCGCTATTTTATACGCTTCCGCTTCACGTTATGCGTGACCGGCGGCGGAATTGCCGCTCGTGCAATCCGATAAAGAATTGCGGCGAACAATCTCCGTGGCACAACCACTTCGGCCAGTTGAAAGAATACGTACTTGGCATGCTGGGTTACCTTGGCCCCAACCTTGACCAGCTTCTCCTGCAGCGTCGTCAGCGACCAGTTCTGTATAGGCTTGGGCAACGCCAGTTGCCGCAGGAAGTTGCCGAGGTTATAAGCTAAGGCGAACAGTTGCAACCGAGCTTGGTTGTCTTTGAACGTTCGGCAGGAGAGATTGGTCCATTTGACGGCGTTCTTGCCTTCCTTGATCCACTGCTCGGCGGTGCCCCGACCGTTGTAGAACTTCACAACGTTCTTCGAGTGCTGGTTCAAGTTGGTCACGATGAATCCAACACACGGGAACAGCTCGCCTGCATGCCACTCGATCTTGGCCACTACGCGACGCGCTCGCTGCTATGATTTCGGTTGATATTGGAAGCTGTGATAACAGACCTTGGGCTTGTGTGAAGGCCGTCCGACCGGGCGGGTGAGCAAATGCGAGATTTCCCGCTCCCATACGGCGTTGGCTTTGAGGCGAATGGCGTAACGATAGCCTGCTTTCTCCAGCACACGATACAGCGCTGGAATGGCGAACGCCGCATCGCCACGGAAGAACTTCGGAATGTCCAAATGTCGATACCGTTCGAAAACCGGCAGTAGCACCTTCCGCCAGTATTTCGCGCTGACCTTGTTGCCACGCCGCAGCAGGGCGTTTTCCAGATCACTATGCTGGTTGAAGAGTAACAGCGGATGGTAACAGAAGCATGCAAGGTGGCCGTTGTAGGCCGCGCCCTGTTGCCGGCCGTAGGTCTCACTGACCGAGCTGTCCAGATCCAGTAGGAGTTCTTTGAGCGGTTGCCGCCGGTGGACGTTATCGATCCAGCGTAGTAAAGATTGAGTTCAAAACCTGATCTACGCTACCAGAAGAGCTGTAGACAAAATATTGAAGATACTAAACTCGGTCCGGCATAGCCACCTCTGACAAATTCTAGTTGTAATTTTAAAATTTGGTTTGGTACCATGATTTTGTCCAGTGAAGCAGAGTTCGGCTCAGGGGATGCAACCGAACAGGCAATAACTGGACCGACGATGCACCGAATCGAGTACGGCTTCCGATCTGGAGTGGCCTCACCAGAAACCGTACGCGATTCATGTCGGACATCGGAGTGATGCCTTAAAAATCCAAGCTTGCTTTCTCCGCATTACGGTTTGCGATAGATAAAAAAAATGCATGAGCCGGGATCAGTCCGTCAAGACGATCCCGGCTCATACTATTTGTCTGATCGAGTAGATTTATCTTTCTTGACTGGGCGGTACAACTCTTCAACAAACATCATCACATCCTTTTCAATTAACATGCGGTGTTCTCCATCGGGAACTTGATCGAGGGATAATGAATCCGTGAATCCAATTTCGTCGTAGACTGCCGTCAGGCCTGCGGATTTCCTTCACTCTGACCGAACCAGACTCAACCTTTAACGTAGCCATCTGGGGGGAGCCCACTGATGCAGCAGGCCTCTCTGACGCCGGTAGGGCGACCAGCTGACAGTCAATAATACCATCAGCTGGTCACACAGGAATCATCTTGTCGAAGGTCACCAAAGCACAGGGCAGTAAAATTAGTCAGGACTTGAAGCGGTTTCCTTTGCTTTCTCGATTTCAACTGCCAGGCGTTTGGCTTTTGCCAGTGTTGGTTGTGACTTACCGAAAACAGCCTCCGCTTTCTTCACACTGGCCCCTGGACGCCTGAAGAACTGTGCCACCTGTAGTGCATGGTCTTTTGCCCAATACCGACGGGAAGGCTGGCTGATAGCTTTACCTAATGCATCAATACCATGATGCTCTTTCGCATACTTCAATGCTTTACGAATCGTAGGCATTGTCTTCTTGAAATGATCCACAGTTTCTTCCATGGAAGCTTCATTATCCAGCCTGTATTCCGCGACTTCACGTGCATGTGCGGCTGACCAGCAGGGAGGTCGATCCGGTATGTGAAAGACGTCTTCTGTAAACCATTCGTCTCCCAGTTGTGAATAACGGTGGCGGTCGACGGCAAAGTCGTTCACGAAGTCCGCGACATCGTCGTCTTCAAAATGATCGCCCAGATTACGCCTGGTACGCCGTCGTCCCTTATTCCTGATTGACTCAGTTCCAGTATCCTGACTGTCAGAAACGTCAACATCTGGTCTAGCGAGAAGGTGAAGCATCTCTTCCGGATTTGCCAGCGCACCAAGCCGGCACATGCGAACAACAACTTTACCGGCATCATTACAGTAGATCCCTTCAATGTGTTGCGATAAAGCGACGTTCATCGCTGATGCATGATCGCCTTCCAACAATTTAGCGAGACTATCCAGCCTCTCTGCTATCGCTACTGGATCTAATGCTTCCCGAGTTTTCGAACTTGCTGATTCCAGTTCAGAAATCCTGTTCTCGATCTCGTATCCCTGTTTAACCGCATCGGCGATATCCTGCTCCAATGCAGATCGGGTTTCGGGGGCCAGATCGGGATTTCCCAGAGAACGTTGCCATCCTTGTCGCAGTCGTTCAAGCTGCTTCAACTCAGACTGCAGGGTACTGATTTTCAACGATAACTCAGGGCAGTCCTCTTCGAACTGCTTTTGAATTAATTTCGCTAACTCGTTAAATTCAGTTGATTCAATTAATTTTGATTTATGATTCATCAGTCGAATCCTTTCACTTTCGATTTTAGAGGGGGTGACGGTGATTTACCGTCCCCCCATTTCAAGAAAAAATAACTGCAGGTTTTATTGAGGGAACAGCCTGTCCTTCACGAGTTGAATTACGGTTTCCCTCAGCCAGGATTCAGGAACCCGACGATCGTTGTCGCAGGCTCCAGAACGATAACCTGGACAACCGTAGGAAGCATAATTTCGAACCTCACCGGCTTTGGTCGTATAAGCAGAACTGGCCGATGAAACCATGGCTCGTCCGCAGGAAGAGCAGACGACCAGTCCAGATAGCGGGTACTTCAGCGCCACTCCGCGGGGGCGGAGCCCAGAATGATCGGCATCCGGATCAGGGGCTGTCACTCTTCGGCGACGTGACTCAATCATCTGCATCGATTGCTGCCATAATTCTTTCGAAATGATGGGTTCGCAGAACTCCGAGTTTACTACCCATTCTTCCTCTGGAATGCTCTGCTTGACTCTTACGTCATCCTCAATCCCTGTACAGTTTTTACCCCAGACCATTTCACCATAATACAGTTCATTGCGAAGTATGCTGGCGACTGTGGCTTCCGTGAAAGGTTTCAGATGACTCGGAATATCCGGATGGCTATTGAGTTTTTTACAGATGCGGACGGGACCAAAGTTTTCCTGTGCAGATAAGGTAAAAATAAACTCGACAATCCACTTCAACTCCGGGATCGGTACCAGAATCCGGTGATCCAATTCTTCATCACCATGTCGGATCACCATGACATTCTTCAGATAGAATCCGAATGGTGGAGAACTACCGGGCCATTTCCCTTCTCGAATGGCGTCTTTTTTACCGCGTAAGACATTATGTGCTTTAGTTCGACATTCTTCAGACGCACGATAAGCCTCCATGAATGACAATGCCCGACCTGACACGCTATTCGGATCTGCAAATTGACTATCTGCTGTTAAGACAAGCGTTCCTGCCTTGAGCAACATACGACGAATCTCAGCGTTGTTTTCAGAGCGAGACAGTCGTTCGAAGGTGTCAACAAGAACATAATCAGCCCGTAGAACGCCTGACTTTAGCTCCCGAAGCATCTTTTGAAATCCTGGTCGCTTACGAAAGTAACGACCCGAGATGGCATCGTCCCGATACACGGCGACTACCTGCCAGTTCAGCCCCAAACGTTTTAGTGTGTCCTTAATCGTAGTGATCTGTTGTTCCGGACTTCTTGGGTTTTGCTTGCTACTCGACATTCGAGCATAAATGACTACATGAGGGTTTGGGTTCAAACCAAACTTAGTTTTTAACATGAAAATCCTCCAGAATCGATTGGGGATTTTGGTATTTGATTTCTATGATGTCGTCTTCGAAACAAATACCGTAAGTTGAGAACAGTCCCTCTGAAGGCACTGATCTGAACCACGTCAGACGCCTAATAGGCATGTGCGCAGCATTTTTTCTTCAAAGTAATTTCAGTTTGAACCTGACAGGCAGAAAACCCCTTAAGTTCCTAAAATAAAACTGGTTACCGTCTGTTCTTCAAATCTTCGAAGATTACTTTTGCGATCAACTGCAGCATTTTTTTGCGTCGTTTCTCACGAATTAACTGAATGACGATTTGAAGTTGTTTCGGGGGAAGTTCACTGAGAGGACTGAAGTCGCCCTCAGCTACCAGATGAGAAATTTGATTCAATCGCTCCCTAGAGTCTGCCCCTGTAAACTCATGGCCACATCCCTTGCGGCTGGGTTGCATTTTCTTATTCACTCTCTCACGTTCAGCCATTGGCACCTCCTTTTGAAATGAGACCTGTGATTTTGTCACTTTTTTTATTGTTCTGAAGTTTTATAGCTGCCTCCCCCCTGATGCCCCAATCACATTCTGGGACAACGCCAGCGATGAGAATTCTCCTGTTCCCTCTGTTCAGCATGTCTGTAGAAGCTGTCTCACTTCATCTTTAGAGTTGAAACGGTAAACACATAAGCGAGTAAGAGAGGAGAGCCCAGACGAGCAGACAGACTCAATCAGCGTTGCCATAAGGTCACCAGAAAGTGATGTTGAGTTCGATGGCAGCAGGGGAAGCCGAGAAGTTACAATAAGCTAAAAGGCTTAAAGCTGGAGATAGGGAGCCGGAAACCTGCCTGGATAGGTGAACTCAGTTCCGTTCGTGATTTTCAGGAATCATCCGAACTTTACAGTGACACCAGGACTGCCTGGACAATGTATTCTTTTATTGGCATTCATTTCTTGTCCGGACTTTTGGAAGCTCTCTACATCTCGAGGTGTGATGTTGTCACGGACAGTTTCTGGATAGAAAGGAAAGGCAGTGGCCGCCGAAAGTAACTTTGTCAGGTTTTCGTTGCTCCATCCACCACTTCGATCGTTAAATCGTCTTCAGTCCTTGTAATTCTCTACGTCAGATGAATCAACTAAATAATTTTTAAAGTCTACAGGATCGATTTTCATACTTGTTTTCTGCCCACAACTTCGGCAGCGAAGATGAACTGTACCTTGATTACCAGTAGATAAAGGATCATGATACTCCAGAAGACCGGCACACTCTTTACAAAAAATACTTCGTCTAGCAAGATAGTCTTCAACACTCTCTGCCACTGATAAGTCACTCGTAATACTCGCGTTTTGTTTAACTTTGGGAGTATCTACTAGTTCATTTTTACCTCGAGATTCATCCCACTTTTGGTGTGACTGTTTGTATTCATTTGCAGCAATCAATATTATTAATACAACTTCCCAGTATTCTTTGGAATTTGCTACTTGATTAAGCTCACTCAGGTGTTGATGTTCGGGATGCCCGACCCAATTACCAATCACGGACAATGCTGCCGGATCATTCAGGACAAAGGCTGATAATGGATGCAGAGAGAGCACTTGGCCCCAGAATATTTGAGATATTTTTCCCTCAATCAACCCGGGCTGATTCTGATGGTGCCACATTCGCATGAATCGAGTCGACAGTTTGTTTAAGCCCAGTTCCTTTTCTAAGCTAGGTAAAATAAAAGCCCAAGCACTCGCATAACATCGATAGAAAGCTGCTTTGCATTCATAAGAAAACATATTGAGAAATAATCGAGACTCTGCATTGCTCCCTCGTTTTCGATGTTTTGAAATTTTCTGGCTCAACTCGCACTGTATGTATTCTTGTAGCACTTGTCGGCCGCCGATTCGAAATTCATTCAAAGGTTCTTTTATCCAACTCTCAAATATCTCAGCAAAATGAGGACCATCATTTTCTTCAGGTTGATCGCCAAGAAATAGCTGCTTCAGTTCATTCTGAACCTCAAGCACATTGCGTGACTCAATAATTTGTCGGAGTCGCAAGTATTCTTCTTCAGGGAGTCTGTGTTCTCTCTCACCAGATTTTTGTGAACCATGTGGTAGAGGCGAATCAGATTTATGTTGCTGATTAACTGATTTGTGAAGATGAGCATCGAGAAATACATTCTGCATTGCTCTTGATGTATTGATCAGTGAATAGATCTCAGCAAGAACAAGATTCTCGTGATTATAAATGTCGTCTGCCTCGTTTGCTTCTTCAGCACAACCCCACCAGAAATCGATACATGATCGAAAATTGGAACCGCCTGATCCACTTCGAAACTTGCGACCGTCCATCCAGTAATATTCACCTTGCCTGGCGCCCCCAAAATTAAGTTCGCGATGGCATAATTCAAAAGTAAACGTCCTATGATTTTTGGAGATTTCCATTTTTTGAATACGCGACATTTGCAGTACCTGTTTCATTTATGCTTGATAAACATAAATAGAGATTATTTAAACACTTGTGTGATAAAGAATGCCCATTGCGCACATGCCTAAAGGGAAACTGAACCCTTTTGTGCGAGGTGCGTAATGAACAAAAAAGCATTTTATCATAAATCAAAAAATTGTTGGAACCAATATCGTGAAAAACATCGCTGGATTCGTATCGAGAAATTCCCGGACGGGATAGAACCGCCTCAAAAAGTACGTATCTACAGACAAAACGACTACTTTCGGCTTCAGTTCTGGGACCCAGCTGCGAAAAAGAACCTCACAGAACGGGTCGACGGTGACCTGGTGACCGCAATCTTTCGTGCCCGGGAAATTGAGGAACGACTCAAACACTTTCGCTCATCCGGTTTAGGGCGTGGTAAACTGAAGCACCAGAATCTACTGGAGCTTTATCAAAGTCACTTACAACGTCGAGCCGATGCCGGTGAAATCGATCCCAAAACGGTCAGAAGATACGCGTCAGCATTAGAACATTATCGCTGTTTTGTGGATCAACCACTGATATCAACGACATGTCCATCAGCCACTAACGTCAATCGAGAATTAGTCTTACAGTTTCAATCGCATCTGAAAAACCTGCAGATTTCTTCAAACGGGCACCCTAATACAGAGAAACATACCATGGTTTCTTCTGATTATGTTCTCGATGTTGTCCGGGGAATGTATATCTGGGCGGCGGACCCTGATCGTGGAAACTTAATGCCTTCAGGATTCCGAAATCCTTTCCAGGGAAAGTTCAGACAAACTGAGTCAGTCGCACCGGACTTGTTTGGTGAGCCCGACATCACAGTCCCCATGGCAGTGGAATTTCTGAAAACATGTGACAGCTATCAGCTTCAACTGTTCGCCCTGTTGATATTTTATGGCCTGAGGGCTTCCGAACCCTGTTTTCTTTTCCGGGATAACCTGACCTCAGATGGCTGGTTGAAAGTGGTCTGCCTGCCCCAGATCAGTTACAGGACCAAGGGGAGGCGGGATAAGCGGTTACCTTTGCTGGAGCCTATTCGGATATTATTTGAGAAGCAACCCCGCCACACGGAAGCAGGGCTGTTACTTCACCGCCGTAGCGTGTGGGAAGGAATTGAAAAATCACCTTTGGTGAGTTATTCCCTGGATGAGATCACCAAGGAGTATACCCGTCGTTGTAGAAAAAGCACGAATCTTAGTGCAGAGCAGGGGATACAGATTCGAGATCAGCTACTCCAGGAAGCGGGTGGACTGAAATACGATCATATTGAAAACGAATTTCATCGCCTGGCTGACCAGTTATCCTGGCCAGCCGAGGCGACGCTTAAAGATTTTCGCCATCTGTTCAGCACAGCTATGATGAACGCCGGGATGCCAGAATACTACCGTAAATACTTGATGGGCCATGCCGTCAGCAAGTCTGCAATCAGCACTTACACCCACCTGGACCAGTTACGGGAACATTATCTGGAAGCCGCTCAAAGACAGTTCCTGCCCTTGATCGAAGTTTTCACCAGGCGCAGTAATGAGCTGGTTTCAGCAGCTTAAAGTCACTTGACCGGTAGAGAGTGGAGTTCACTCAGGAGCGAGAACCAGTTCGCTCGCCAGCAGGTTCAGGCTCAGATCCCTGTCAACCGGCAGGCAACGCAGGAAGCGGCTGAACTGGTGCAGCATTAGTCCTGCCGCAATATTGGCCGTGTAGATCGTACTCTGGGCAGTACAGGCACCGGTGTGAGCCTCCGACTGATCAAACAGCGTGGATTCATAATCGTCCCGCATCTCTGGAGGGGAGATCGCCAACACCCGGATCAATTCTCCCAGCATCCGACCATCAACAAAGAACTCACATTTCGCTGATATGGCACGCCAGATTGCTTCCCGTGCGGAAATGGAATCCACACAGCAGAAGATTACGCTGCCCGTATTGTGCCGCGGACGAAAACGGTCCTGTAGCTCCGTGATACTGATTTCAGGAGCCAGACTTTCAGCAGCCTCTCGCGTCGCAGTCGTCTTGTACTTGCCCAGATCTGCCACCTGGTACCCTTGAGTCGTGATATTGGTCAACTCGACCTGATCAAAATCGATCAACTGAAGCCGTGGAACCCCGATCGCCGTTAGTTGCAGTGCTACCTGTCGGCCGATTGCTCCCACACCGATCACAGTCGCCGAAACCTGAGAAAGTCTCTCTGGGGGAACCAGGTCACTCTGTCTCTGAAAACGATTTACCGTTGTATTTGTCACTTCAAGTCTCCTTCCAAATCAGGTTCATCGAAAAACCAGTCCGCATCCCAGTCAAAACCGGAGAACGACGATAAGGGCCTGCCGGGTTGGCATTGCTCGGGATGCACGTTCGTTAAATATTCTTGTTCCCAGCATTCGGGATTACAGCCTGGAAAAGGCTCTGAATAATCCAGCCGGACAGGAATTTCACATTCAAACGCGGGGCCGGTATTCATGCGCAGGCGGGCATAAGACCTTCCCTGCCGGGCCAGGATGAACATCACGGCCCAGTCGGATCGACCGAAGACGCGCTCGAAAGTTTCTTCATCAGTTGGACTGGGTTCCGGACACTCTCCCGGATGGGTGTGTATCCAGATCCGGCCAAACTGCTCAGGACGGAGGCCGGCATCGACCTGATCGTCAAAGAAATTCGCGACTGATTCGTCGTCGAAGGTAACATGGACCAGAGAGCAGGTCTGTTTCACCAGTTGCAGGTCCTGGACAAGTAGCAGATCCGTCGAGGCAGTGATTCCAAAGCCGCCGACTTCCGTGTTCCCATAATCACGCAAAAACAGCAATTTGGCCCAGGCGGTCGGACTAAAGCGGAGTGCCGGCAGGGGTGACCGTCTCCGGCGACGTGATATCCTGGTCCGGTTCGTACGTTTCTTCATCTTCCTGTGTTTCACAGATGGGGCACCTTTCTTCATTATCGAGGCAATTTGAGCAACAGCTGGAACCACAGAGTCCACACTCTTTCAGGCAGGATTCGCAACAGTCATCTCGGCAGATTTCACAGCGGGTCGAGCAGTCGTGGCAAAGTGAGGAGCTACAGTCGGCACAGCCATTGGCACATTGCCGGCACAAGCGGTTTTCGCAGTTGCTACAGTGGGTTTGTTCTTCGGTTGTTACAACGTCCGCACATTCACTGCATTCTGCACTGTGCCAATCGCTGAGGGCGACGTAAGGACTATCCGGGTTGTAAGTGCGTAACAGACGCGACACCAGCATGAAAAAATCCAGCAGCCGTCCCTGTTCCAGAGCACGTCTGATGGGCACACGGGCGTCCCCTTCACAGACGTTGTCAGACTGCACGTGCGGATGCGTGACCGCATCATCGGTGATCGGCGGCTGCGGATCTTGAGCAAACACTTGATAGTGAAAGGGTGAGTCTGAGTTCTGGTCTGCCAGTTCCAGACGAATCTCAAACGCTCCCAGAGAGACACCTTCCAGCACAATTGGCTCTGTCACCACCGAAATCGTCTTGTTCTTGAGGTCGATGGAATATTCACCAAACTCTTCGTCCAGGGCCAGCAGGTCTTCGTAGATGGTGTGTACCGCAGGTAAGGGCTTTTCAGCAATGGCTGACTCCAGTTCCTTCTGCAACGCCACTAGTTGCCGCGTCAGCTGAAACACCTCTGTGGTCAGTTCCCGTTCTACCTTGGTGGCCACATGAAACCAGCCTCTTTGCTGGGCCTGCTGTCGCATGCGGACCAACCGCAGGCAGTTTAACCAGGCCACTTCCGGTAGCCTAGTGTTTGTCTCACTTCCCAGTGAGCTGAGTTGTTGCTCAACGAGACTGGCCATCCGCCAGACCTTTTTGAGGCTCTGTTTCATAGTTCGTTTACTCCCACTAATAGAAAACAGGCTGCCGGGACTTTGATCCCGGCAGCCTGTCAATGACCGAATATTTCACGACTGGAACGGTTATATTTTCGCCCCCTCAATCTTCGTCGGAGTTATGGAAATCCGATCCCCGTCCTGTAACCTCTGATCGGGAGGGCAGGGCTGGCGATTGACTCGGATCAAATAGTTCGAAGCGTTCGCATTCGCCATGCGCTGTTCGAACAGTTGAGCGACCGTGGTCCCCGTGGCGACTTCGATGTAGTCCGCGAATCCACCACCATCGTTGTTAATCAATAAAACTTTCATAGAATTCCTTTCTGGAATTGATTTGGAGAGCTAATAAAAAGAAGTGTTACTTTAACCAAGAAGCTTTCGTTTGCGACGTCGTTTTCTGCGCCGACTTTTTATGGAACGGCGTCCCCGTTGCCGTCCACTGTGGAGCATCTGCAGTCGATTTGATTGGAAGGGACCTGCTGCCTGGCTGAAGCAGCGAATGGTCTCGAGATCACACCCACGACGGTACATGATTTAATCCTTCCGTCTGTGGGCTCAGCCTGTGGTTGTCCAGTTCGTCCCAGTCGATGACCAGCGGGCCCGACATCTCCGAATTCGGATCAACGGTTTCCTGGGGCTCCGACAATAAAAAGCCCAGGCGTTTGACAGTGGAAATTGTCTCACCGGTAGCCAGGGCAACGGCCCGATTCAAGTCTGTCTGTTTCATCTAATGTCTCCTAAAACGAGGGTTTAATAAAAAAGCCCCGGCTCTGCAGAGACAATTCTGCATGACCGGGGCACTGTGCGGGGAAGTTACATGTTCAAGAGTTGGGAGTGAGCCAGTGCTGCTCCAGCCAGTCAACTTCTGACTGCAGAGCCGCACTCCGTTGTGCGAACGGCCCCAGTCGAGGTCCCTGGACGGCGGAGAGATCGACGATCCACTGACCAGCCGCATTCGGTTCCACAAACGAGCCGCGTGAGATGTGCAGTGGACCGAGGGCAGCTAGGTCGATGGCTTCCGCGTAAATACAGCGGACTTGCCCTTCAGCAGTGATGATGAGTTGCATGTGACCTCCTCACTTCGGAGTCCGTATGATCTGACGCCGCGGCCGGTCAACCAGCAGACCATCCAGGGCAGCCTGGACGCTAGACAGATCGGATGCGACCTGCTGCCGGAGGGCGTTCCGCTTTCTCAGTTCCTGGGGCTGCATCCCTTCCACAATGTTTTGACACTGGGAGACGAGCGCATCCAGTTGTTCGTTGGATCGCACATTCAATGACCGGAAACGTTCAAAGAATTCGTGCAGGTTTCCAATGGCCGAATCCCGGAAGACCTTAGGACGGCCGTCGGCGTGTCCGCTCAGGCGATCCGTGAGATGAGACACCAGCTTGGACAACTCATCCAGAAAGGCATCTTCCGCCAGCCGGACCGCCTCTTCGAATCGCGATTGTACGCGCTGGCACTCCTGTTCGTAGAGTTCAGGGTTGAGTTGCCTGAGATAATTCGGTGGTTCGATACTGGGGAATTCCCAGGCCACTTCAAACAGCCCCACCAGCGTTGCGGGATAATCGTCGTCATTGAACAGACTTCCCAGTCGCTCCCGAGCCGCTGATTTCATGGACAGGTATTGTTCATCCAGTTCCGCGACCGCCTCGGCCAGTTCTTCCGTAAACCGATGCATCTGCTCCTGGAAAGCGTTCAGTGCATCCTGTCGCAATAAGCGGATGCCTGATTCCGGAAAAGGCAGACTGACCGAGGTCCAGTATTTCCGTACCTGGTTACGAACGGCACTTACGGCCCGAAAACGGGGATGACCCGTATCCAGCAGTTTCTTGCCGGCACTCAGGAACGCCCCTTCCGCACCAAACGATTCGGCGGCCTGGGCTTTCTGGTCGCGAGTGAGGGACTTCCGGGTCCCAAACCATTCAAAACTGACCCGCGTGGCACACATTGTTGCCCTGAGACGATTGATCGGATCGTGGCGGGTCTCAACTTCTTCTTCAATCGTAGCCATAGTCATCGTTTCTCCTTGATTAGAGTCAGGTTTAGTTTCTGCGGGGATCGCGGGAGAGTTTTCGTTCCGCTCGGCCTTCCGATCGCTCTCCGTGGACAAAGACGCCCGGCTGCTCTGCAGACAGGCAACGGTTGCTGGCCCAACGTCTGAGACGGGCCACCGATTCCGCGGCTGTGACAGCCACGGGGACCACGTTCTCAGCAGCCTTGGTTAACGGGACATCCAGCAGGGCCGCAAGACGACAGCAGGCCCGGATTTCGGAACCGGTCCAGTGCCGGTCTTCGGGCTGCTTCTGGTCCTCGGTAAGCCCATACTGTTCCCGGTAGATGTTCCAGATCGCCTGCTTCTGACCATCCCCCGGCAGATCCAGAAAGAAGAGGCCGTCAAAACGTTCGGCCCGGATCAGTTCCGGAGGAAGTTTTGAGATGTCGTTGGCGGTGCAGACCACAAATACATCTGAAGTATGATCGTTGAGCCAACTGAGCAGCGATCCCAGCATACGCGTGGAGACACCGCTGTCGGACTGTCCGGACGAGGATGCCCCACTCAGGCCTTTTTCAACTTCGTCGATAAACAGAACGGCCGGCTGCATCGCATCCACGATCCGGAGGGCTCGCCGTGTTCGCTCTTCCGTCTGGCCTACGAGTGAACCCATCAGTGCTCCAACGTCAAGAGTCAGTGTGGCCCGCCCGGTCTCCCTTCCCAGGGCTTTAGCGAAGGCACTTTTACCGGTACCGGGGACGCCCAGCAGCAGCACACCTCGTGGACGCACATGAGACGATTCCTGAGTCCTGGGACGCAGCGCACGTCGGCAAAAGGCCTTGAGCGATTCCAGGCCGCCCAGGTCATCAAATGACTCAGAACCGCGATGAAGCGTTAACAGTCCGCTTTTCAGCAGCGTCTGAGCCTTTAGCTCCAGCACGACCGAGACATCAATGCGTCCGTGCCGTACCAGGGAGAGGCTGAAGGCTCCCTCTGCCTCGTAGCGAGTCAGGCCGCAGGCGGCGTCCAGGACACATTCCAGTTCCGGTCCCTCAGGCAATTCGCCGGCTTCTGTGGCAATGCTGCGAGCGATCTCTTCCAGCTGGCTCCGGTCAGGGAGATCGTGTTCCAGGCAGACGAACAGTTTTTCCAGCTCAGTGGGAATCTGGACCAGGCTGGACAGGACGATCACGAAGGTCCGGGTCTGCTTGCCCAGACTGATTTGTTGCGTCAATGCCTGGATGATTTCCGGGGAATTGATGAACCGATGGAAATTCTTGAGGACGAGCAGTGTGGGGCGATCTGGCTCGGTCTGGCTGTTCAGACTGTGGATGGCTGCCAGGGGATCGGGATACGACGTGTCGCTTTCTCCAACGACCTCTGTTCCCTGCAGCCCCCGGTCGATGTCCCAGGAGAGCAGGCCCCAGTCTTCACTGTGGCAGAGCCGGGTGATCTCTAGCAGTGCCTCGTCATGTTCATGGCTCTGAATCCAGATGCCGGTAAAGCAGGCGCGTACGTTCTCCGCCAGTCGTTCGTTTAATAACATAAGTGTTCCCTTGTTTGTTTGAATAATTAAGAATGTGTGAGGTGTGCTTAAGCGGTCTCAGCCAGCTGTGCAATCGTCTCCAGCCAGGAGATGATTTCCCCGTCTGGATCACGTTCCTGCAATAGGGGAACTGTCATCTGTTCGACCGCGCTGGTGTTTAGCCAGTGCTTGGCCCGATTCCTAAGCTTGACCCGCGGTCGATGATCGAGCAGTTCCCAGCAATAGTCATTATGCCGGCTGTCGAATACTTTCTGTGCCACCTCCGACGCCACGCAATCTTGGTCTCCGAATGTGGGAGTGATGTCGGCCACGGCCTCTATGGCACGGGGATGCAGGTAGTTTTCCAGGCTCCGTTTCTGAGTCAGCACGGCACGACAGCGAGGTCGGCGGTTGATCTGAGCAATCAGCATTTCCCGCTGTTCCGACTCAGGGGGCCTCTCCGCGTCATAGATATGAAATTCTGCAAGCTGAAGCGGTGCCAGTCGCTTGATCCAGGCCCGGGGATGGCCACCGATCGGGAAAAAGATGAGTTGCCTGTTGCCTTCCATGGCAGCCAAATCAGGGAGTGCAGGTTGCTCAGCATGGAGCAGCGTCGAGATGCGTGTCAAGAATTCGATATCATGCGTCCCTTCGACGACCACCAGGACACGTACGGTCTGGGGATCTTGCAGAATCCGCTCAGGTAATTCCTGTATGTGTTGTGAAGTGAAAACTAATTCTCCTCTCTTAATTCATTAGGTTGCTGTTGAACCGTCTGATGGTATTCGGCGGTCAGCTGTTCCGAAGAAACTGTTCCCAGGGCTGATTCCAGAAACCGGCTGGCGTCTCGGCAGCGAGAGCCGGTAAAGCCGCGTGTTTCGATCCGGGACTGACCGTCGGTAGAGATAATGATTTCAATGGTTTGCATGGCCCTCTCCGATCTGAATAGTGAGTTTGATGGAACCGTCGCTGAGTCGGTTTTCCAGGACGGAATGTCCCTTACGCCTGGCTTCCAGACGACATTTTTCCACGCTATAGGATTGAAGCAGCCGATTGAGATGAGTCGGCTCACCCCAACGGCCTTCAAAGTTGTCGTAACGGACCTGCCTCTGTTCTACGTCGAAGACGACGGGATACCGCCAGTCGGGGAGACGGACCGCGTAACCAGTAGCTTCCCCACTAAACAGCGGGACGGTTTCATGAACGGGCTCTCCCAGTTCGAGACGACGGCAGGCCAGTCCCAGGGCTTCAGCATCGCGGACCTCGGTCTGGATCGTGACAATATGTGACATATCATGTGTTCCTTTCTGTAGGATGAGTGGAATCGGGCTTCTGCGGGAAATCCGTCAGCCGTGGTTGGTCTGGATCTGTGTTTGCAGGTGGCATCAGCCGCGGTTCGGATGAGATTAGGTCTTCCAGCAGCAGTTCCGTCATTTGTTGATCGTCTGCGGGTTCGATTTTCTGACTGAGCAGCAACCAGCAGATCAACAGGGGCAGCAGGCTGACGACCACCATGGCCACCCTGGTAATTGCAGCGGCAATAATCGGATCACGATTACGGGTGTCAGCGATTTCGCGACGTTCCGCCTCCAACTGGTCCCGCTGGTGTCCGATTTCGTTTCGTTCGGTCTGCATTTCGTGCTGCAGAGTGACCATCTCCTGCCGGGACCTGGCATCCGCTTCCACCAGTTCCCGTGAACCAGAGGCGACTTCCTGCTGAAGTTCCGCCATCCGCTGGTTTTGCTCAGCCTGGCGTTCCAATTGCTGTGTGGCCAGTTCGGCCACGCGGCTGTTTTCGTCGGAACTACAACCGGCTGCGGTCAGCAGGATCAGTGTCAGTATGATTGGCAGAGTCGGTTTTTCCATGTGCCCTCCAGCGTTGAATCAGGTGTTTGAGAATTCCCTGCAGCGCCAGTCGTAACCGCCGTTCCTTGATGAAAGCGACGACAGTCAGCAATAGAGCGACAGAGACGAACGTTAAAACCATGTATTCCAAGCAAGGCTCCTTTCTATTGAGGATGCGTAAAAACAAAATGCCCCGCATTTATGTGCAATGCGGGGCGTTTTTACTGATGACGAGTTTGAAAGAAGATCGACTGCGATCAATGATAGGTAAGCGTTTCCCTCATGTATCATGCCACGTTTTAGGCCAAAATTTAGATGATGGGACGCGCCTGATATCTAATTTTTCCAGCTTGTCATTTCTCCTGGCTTCTTTTCTTTTTCTTCAAATATTATGACGCGTTTTTCGCCAGAATTAAGGTCGACGATGCTCTCACAGTTCTGAGGAGATGAATTGAAAGCTGTTCTGGGCAACTATTTGCTGAAGAGAAGCACTTGAAATCCCCAGAAAAGAAATACAGCTCCAAGAACGATCACAAACAGACCTGCAATTCTGTTTTCCACTGGGCTATGATGCGGGTTACCTCTGGAATCATGTGCTGTCCCGGTCAGCAACGTATAACAGCCGATTAAAACCACGGCGAAGCCACCGATGATCATCGAATAAGGCCTAATAATGTAGAACCTGTGACCATATGGTACCAATGATAGTGCATTGACTGTAATCCATGATAAGAATGCCACTCCCGCCAGAAAGTTCCAGCCAGGCAAAGGGGGAATAGTGCTGCGTTCGTCGGCAGGGTCTGTTTTTTCAGGAACAAAGTCGGGAAATAATCCGATCTCGTATGCCTGATATTTCCGGCCATCCTCATGAATGACCTCTGTTTCCGGCTGGATGTAGTCCAGCTCGACATAATCCCAGAGTTCATTATAAGAGTAAGGGCCTGCAAGCAGGCCCTGATCATCAAACCGCCACTCTGTGGCTTTCCGGTTTTCGGGGACTGGATATTCTGTCACGTGGGGCGTTCTCCTTGCTGTTAAGGTTAACCAATCAATATTTCCTATTTATGCTGGGGCTTCAGGACAGGGGCAGAAATTGGGCGTTACGTCGCAGCCAGAAAAGTGTCGTGAGTAGAAACGCCCATTCGCACAATTCGACGATCACTTCAAAATAGTTAATTAACTCGACTGCCACGGTTTTTGAGGCAAAGTTGCTCTGGTCAGCCATCGCAATAATCCCAATCCCCCAGAGAGACAACAGTAGGTGGACCGCTGTTGCGATCACGATACTGAGGATAATGATATTCGGGCCTGAACGGCTTAACGCTCTAAGTCGAGCCCCACCTATGAACAATGAAATCGTCACCCCCAATGAAACAAGCATGCTGACAAACATCGCAAAAGCCTCAAGCCCCATCAGAGGATCTTTTTCGTCTAAAACAGTGCCGTAAGTCATTTGTGAGACGACATAAAAGCACCAGAGCCAAGGGGAGATCTGAAGCGTGTAGATACAGATCCAGTTTGCCATGGCGGGCAGTCTGGGATTCGTGATCAAGGGCTCAATGGGACAGCTTTCCACTGGGGGAGCCGGAGGAGATTGCAGAGTGGCTTCTTCAGATCCAGAGACGAAATCACTCCAGGCAGACAGTGGCTTCCATTCCTTCGAATCTGATGAGTAGGCAAAATCAGCCGAACTGATTTTGCTTGACTGCAAGGCATCTCTGATTTGCTGGTGAGACAGCGGGCCTTCCGCCATACCATTCTTCGCCAGCCACCACTGGCTCGGGGGACTTTCAGTTGTTTTGTTATTTTCTTCGTGCATAAAATCTACCAATCTTATCTAGCTGAAATATTTTTGTTTTTACGCTGTTGGGGTACTGCTTCTTCTGCTGTATTCCCTCTGATTCCAAAGACTGATTAGCAGCCGAATCTGGCCTTTTGCAGCCGAAACAATGAGAGAATGTCACAACAGCTGTCTGCCCGTTACCCGGCGATACGCGTTGACCTGTTGGACTAATTTACAGCGACTGAATGATACTTATAGTCCGTGGTTTTATCGTCGTTGTCAAGTATTAAATACTCGCATGGCAAAACGAGTAGATATACTGACGAGATTTGGACAGCGGGTCCGGGAACTGCGCAAAGAGCAAGGTTACTCGCAGGAGAATTTTGCCTACGCATGTGAGCTGGACCGGACCTATGTCGGCGGGATCGAACGGGGGGAACGGAATCTGTCCCTGCGAAATATTGAACGGATCGCAGAAACACTCGAGATCAGTCTGGCCGAGTTGATGGATGGGGTTTGAGAGAACTCAGGCTGCTGGATCAGTAAGCATGACGACTCCCAGACGGTCAGAAGCGTCTGCCATCGCCTGGCTGGCAGCCTCCGGAGTGTTAAACAAACGGAGAATTTTTACACTGGTCGCATCAGAACGGCACACAGCATAG
The DNA here is from genome assembly GCF_007744075.1 of Gimesia chilikensis. Taxonomy (NCBI): domain Bacteria; kingdom Pseudomonadati; phylum Planctomycetota; class Planctomycetia; order Planctomycetales; family Planctomycetaceae; genus Gimesia; species Gimesia chilikensis. The sequence continues at coordinate 6,831,241 of NZ_CP036266.1, forward strand.
CGTAGCCGTGCTACCAGCAACTGCTGGCGAAGTTCTTGGATGTCTGCTTTTCTCCATTTCGGGATGATCCTTGGGACGCCAGAATAGATAGCCAACATTTCTGGATCTTCGAGATCCATTTCTTCGTACCAGAACCGCAGGGCCGCTCTGATTAACATAATTTCTTGTTTCTGTAGCATAGATCTCCTTTCGTTGAATTCTATTTTGATTTCAAGTTGATGGGGATGGGTTGAAAAAGCATACCGAATTGGGGAGTCATGGGCGGCTCGCGATACCATTTTCTATGAACGCTATTTTTCAACATCAATAGTGAAAATACAGGGTTTGAACGCTTACCCAATAGATAATATCTCCCCTATGTATCATGCCACGTTTTGGGCCAAAATTTAGGTGTAATTGTGTGATTAGAGGGGGCAAAGCCGACAAATTGACTTGTTCTGAAGTAAAACGCGGTTAGGGTTGAATGCGATAGCCCAGGACTAGCGGATTACCGTAGTCCAACTGGTTGAAACACGTATTACTGGCACTTTTGCGCGGCCTCAGAGCTCTTATATTTTATAATCTGGGGCAATCCCGACTGAAATTTGAGTTTTGATTCACTGACACCGGCCGGGGAGTTGAGAGCGACTGTTCTGAGTGCAATCAGTAGTGCCCCAGCAAAACCGAATAAGACTTATTCGCTGCCTTAAACTGCGAATCGAGTCTCTCCTGGTTGCATTTAATATTGTGGTCCATGGTTGATAAACCAACGAACTGGACCAATTCTGCATTGCGCTCGAACGTATGGTGTGGCGACTGTCAACTGGTAATACATTGCCTGATTCTATCGTTAGCTGCTAGAATCGAAGTCCGAGATTGATAAGGAAACCATTATGCCCACTAAAAAACAGATTCAACCCGGCGAAAAAGTGCCGCTCAAACTGACAGCCGCCGAGCGGAAGCTGATCTTGGGTGATCTGCCGTGCGTCGAACAGGATTACGAGCAAATCATTCAGGAAACTCCTGTCGGCAAACCAGTAATGATCACCCTCGACGCCCTCAACGACTTCGGCGATTACATCGCTGCCGAGTTTAACCACTGCGACGACGAGAAGCAGCAAAAGAAACTCAATAACATCTTCGACAAGATTCAGCGCTTGCTTGACGCGTACACGGATGAAGAGTCTCCGCAGATTCTGAAGATTGAGGACGCATACAGGGAAAAAATGCTCTCAGATCAGATTGTGGAGATCGTAGATTTTGTGGGTACGACGTTCGTGGCTGCTGAGCAACTTCGCATTAAAACAAAGCCGCTCGAAAACTTCTGGTTGGAACCTGACCAACGAGATATGCTTTTACTGGTTCCTGGTCTGTCAAAGCGCATCAAGAACAAACTGGTGAAGGAAAAGCCCCTTACTGTGGTGGAAGTTGCCAACATGACATTATCACTGGCAGAGGATCTGCCGAATGGTGAGATACAGAATCAGGTTGCACTGCTGCTGGTGGCCAGTCATCTGATGGATCGGCTTGAAGAGGGAATCATGGCGAGAGCCGAACAACTGGAGAACATGGAGGCACAGTCCAGGCCGCAGACAAACCCGGATCTGCTCTATCAGTTCAAGGTCACCCTGCTCGGACTCGAACCCCAGATCTGGAGGCGAATTCAGATTCAGGACTGCACTCTCGATAAACTGCACGAACATATCCAGACCGCTATGGGCTGGGGCAACATGCACTTGCACCAGTTCGAGATTAAGGGGGAACGGTACGGTGACCCTGATCTCCTGGACGATGGTTTCGGTGATTTTGTTTGCTTCGACTCAACAGCCACAGTACTCAGTCAAATCCTCCCCAGGACTAAAAAGCGGTTTTCCTTCAAATACGAATATGACTTTGGAGATGGCTGGGAACATGAAGTCTTATTTGAGGGACAGCCTCCGCTGGAAAAGAACAGGAAGTACCCACTCTGTCTGGAAGGAGAACGGGCCTGCCCTCCCGAAGACATTGGCGGAGTTTGGGGCTATGCGGAATACCTGGAGGCTCTGGATGATCCCAAACATGAGCGGCACGAAGAGTTCAAGGACTGGATTGGTCCGTTTGATTCTCACAAATTCGATCCCAAACAGGCGACCAGGGACATGAAGAAGGGGCTACCGGAGTGGAGAGAAATGTGAGCTTACATTAATGTGCCTATTATCACACCGATCCCCCCCCCTGCCGATCTCGCGAGCTTCGACAGTCTTCTCAACCGGTCCGTGCGGATTGAATGAGTTGTGTATGCCCGGCCGTCGTTCTACGGTCCCGAGTCGGCACTCAAATAACTCGCAAGCAGGCATTCAATCCCCATAGTCGAAAACGCTCCTGCGGTTCAGTCCAATAGATCATATGCCGCGTGTTGAGTACCCCGGAAAACCACTCCACCTGAATGCTAACACGCTGCATATAATCCTATTTATTATGACACGATTTGGGCCAAAATTTAGGTTCTTGAACGAAATCGATACTTAGGTCGCTACTTCTTTGGTGATTGACATGGAGAATCAGTCAAATATGAAAGCCTGCTTTTTTAATTAGACCGTAAGCAGTTAAAAATATGGTTATCCACAGAGGAACAACAAACGACTCTACTCATTTACGAACTAAATTCCGGAAATGGTTCTATCTTGGTCTTGTCTTGAACAAGAAAATGTTGGATTAAATCTGCCGCAATATTTATTATGAAGCACTCTCAAATAAGGGGACTTATAATGAGCGAAGACTTCATTAAATTGACGAGACAGCAACTCTATGAGCGAGTTTGGACAGAGCCCATGTCGAAGCTTGCTCCCCAGTTTGGACTTTCAGATGTGGGTCTCAAAAAGATCTGTCGTAAGCATCAGATCCCTACACCTCCAATTGGGCATTGGGCAAAGATTGAATTTGGAAAATCATCTCCCCAGCCTGAACTTTCCCAGATCGATGAAGAAGATCTCCAGGAAATACGACTGTTCCGCAGGCAATTTGATAAACCCGCAACCAGTTCTGTCCCAGCACCGGATATTAAAGTAAATGAAAAGCTGGTCCGTCCTCATAAACTAGTTGATCTCTCCAGGCAAAGATTGAGAAACGCGGAACCAGGATACAGGGATCGTGGATTGCAACCCGTACATGGCGAAGAATGCCTGGGGATCACGGTTTCAAAGAAATCACTCACGCGAGCTTTACGTCTGCTGGATGCTTTAATCAAGTACTGGGAATCGACTGGCGGAACGGTATCTGCTGGAAAGCCGGGAACTAGGTTTTCGCGTGGCGAAGACATAGTAGAACTCTGCCTGACGGAGCAGACCCGTCGGCACGAAATCCCAAATCGCTATAGCTGTAGCTACCAATATGAAGCAACTGGAAAACTGACCTTCAATATTGACTCATGGGGAGATGGGCTCCGTAGAACCTGGTCGGATGGAAAGAAGCAACGTCTTGAGGATGTACTGGGAAAGGTGGCGTTGCAATTGGATGTCTGGCTCGATGACTTCCGTGTTCGGCGACTTGATAGAGAATGTGAGGAACGCCAAGAAAAGCAGGCCGCTGTAGTTCGTCAATCACGAAAAGAGTTTTCAAAAAAGGAAAAAGAACGACGTGAGAATCTTGATTCCTGTGTAGACAGGTGGTCCAAATCACAAAGAATCAAGACGTATTTGACTACCCTGGATGATGCCGTGGAAAGTGGCCGTATTGAATATGATGATGAACAGTTTCATAAATGGCGTGAATGGGCTCAGTGGTATGCGATTGAGTTGTGCCCTCTCACACCCAACCTGCCCGCCCCATCAATCCATCATGTCCCCCCACCGCAGAACACTCCTATACAGGAACTCGATCTGACCTCAGATGCACGTTCCTGTTTTGAACAAGCCAGGATCATGGATACTGATGAATTGGATTCGCTCACGAAGGAGGAACTAAGAGACCGCTGTGGGAAAGATATCTGGAGTCTGTATCGCGAGGCCACACGAATTCTGGAAGGGCTTGGCTATGATGTTAGCGATCGTAAGAACGGCTATTTCTAAGCTGGCTGATTGGGAATAATATCAACATGTAAGCCTTCGGACACCCTTTTATATAAAATCACTTGATTTCTTTAGTGGTTTTTCTAGCTATTCAATTCAAAAAATCACATCCTAGTAAGACCTAAGTCAATGAATACGAGAACAAATGGCAATTCTTGTACTCTGGCTCTTTTTCCTTTTATAACGGATTTTCTTTAAACTCAGTAGCAATACTAGAATAAAGAACCATTCAGTAATGAAGTTGGAACAAATCAAAAAAGAAGTTGAAATGGGAAAATCTGTTTATTGGAAAAATCACTCATACAAAGTGGTCTTAACCTCGAAAGGGGAGTGGTTCATTAAGTGCCTAATAAATAATCATTGTATTGGTTTAACTTGGGCTGACGGTGTCACCCTCAATGGCAATGAAGAAGATTTTTTCATGCCAGATGTAAATTAGTAGAAGTACCTAGGTGGAAGCCCATTAGTCAAAGCCTTGCAGGTAATAGCTAACAATCTGATGTGAATTAATTGAAGAGCTATAGGCCTGCTTTATTTCGCAAAGTTCTGGAGGCTGAGTATGGTCTTGGAGGAAATAGATGAGTAACAGGGGCACAAAAAAAAAGAAAACTGGCTCACTTTATTCATCAATAAGTGCAGTGGACTTGTTTTGTGGTGCCGGTGGCTTAACTTGTGGACTCGAAAAAGCAGGCATTTCTGTCAATCTTGGGATAGATATCGACCCAGCTTGTATATATCCATACTCCACTAACAATGATGCAGAATTTCTCTTGAAATCTGTCGATGATGTCAAAGCCTCAGATCTATCAAGTGCGTTTAAAAATGCCGACTTGAAACTTCTGGCTGGTTGTGCACCATGCCAGACATTTTCTTTATACAACCAAAAAGCTGACTCATCGGACGGACGTTGGTGGTTGCTGATGCAATTTTCACGTTTGATACGAGAAACCGCTCCGGAACTTGTAACAATGGAAAATGTTCCGGGGCTGATGGAACAGGATGTTTTTAAAAAATTTGTGGACGATTTAGAAAAACAAAAATATCACGTCAATTTTCAGATAGTGAATTGTGCCGAATACGGATTGCCACAACAGCGAATTCGTTTGGTTCTTTTGGCATCTAAACTGGGAACAATCAAATTACTCAATACAAAGGAGTTTAAGCGAAAGCCCAAGACCGTCAAAGAAGCCATTGGTAAATTGCCATCTATTGAGGCAGGCACAATTGATACTAAAGACCCTTTACATCAGAGTGCCAGCCTCTCAGAAATCAACTACAAGCGAATTCTCGCTTCAAAACCAGGTGGAACTTGGCGAGATTGGCCTAAGAAGCTTGTGGCCAGTTGTCACAGCAAAAAAAGTGGTAAGACCTATCCGAGTGTGTATGGTCGAATGAGTTGGGACGAACCTGCTCCAACTATTACTACTCAATTTTTCGGCTTCGGTAATGGTCGGTTTGGTCACCCAGAACAAAACAGGGCAATTTCGTTGCGTGAAGGTGCCGTACTGCAGAGTTTTCCCAAAAAATACAAATTTACGGCTCCTGGTGAGCCTATTAGTAAAAAAACACTGGGGCGTCTTATTGGTAATGCCGTCCCAGTAAAACTTGGGGAAGTCATTGGTAAAAGTATTTTGAAACATGTAACGGAATATGACGCATCCGTTTAGAAAATTTAGACAGAGAGGACCATGACAAACACCATTGATCACTCAGAACAATTTAAGGACGCTTCTTTTGCTCTCCCTGAACCGGGGCAACTAGTGGAGGTCCGAAGGCGTCAATGGGTTGTCAGTGACATTCAAGGTCAATCATTTGAAGCCAAAATAGAGCAACATCTTGTAACACTGTCTTCCTTGGATGAAGATGCACTAGGGGAGGAACTGCAAGTCATTTGGCAGATAGAACCTGGTGCCCAAGTTCTCGAGAAAGCAGGGATGCCTCGAATTACAGGGGTCGATTCAGAAGCCAAATTGGACGCTTTTCTGGATGCCGTCCGTTGGGGGGCGGTGACCAATGCCGATAGATCGTTCCTACAGGCTCCGTTTCGAAGTGGGATAACCATCGAAGATTACCAGCTAGACCCATTGGTGCGGGCTATAGACATGGCCCGTGCCAACCTGCTGATAGCGGATGACGTCGGTTTGGGAAAGACCATCGAAGCAGGCCTTGTAGTACAGGAACTGCTTGTCCGTCATCGTGCAAGAACGGTTTTCATAGTCTGCCCAGCGTCACTGCAGGTCAAGTGGCAGCTTGAGATGTGGGAGAAATTTGGATTGGAATTCCGAATTGTCGATACCGGCTACATCAAGCATCTGCGACGCGAACGAGGGATACACGCCAATCCATGGACTTCTTTTCCGAGGCTTATCACTTCCATGGATTGGATGAAGAGCGGTGAAGGACTTCGACTTGTCAAGGACTGCCTGCCGCCGACCATTACCTACCCGAGGAAGTTTGATATTTTGATCATAGATGAAGCTCACAATGTCGCACCTTCGACCGCTTCCAAATATGCTCTGGAAAGCCAGAGAACTCGCTTAATCAGGACCATCGCTCCCCATTTCGAACACAGGCTGTTTTTGAGCGCTACACCGCACAATGGTTATCAGGAATCGTTTACCTCATTGCTGGAGTTATTGGATGATCAGCGATTCGCCCGATCAGTGATGCCGGACGAGAAGCAGTTGCAGCGTGTTATGGTCAGACGGCTTAAGACGGATCTTGTCGATGCTGACGGAAACCGATTGTATGCGGATAGAAAGTTGATGCTTCTGGAAGTCGATTATTCGGAAGAAGAACGCCAAATACACGACCTCCTGAGACAATTTACAGCCGCTCGTGCAAAGAGCGTAAAGGACAGTTCCTTTGAATTCAGCTCCGACTTTGTGCATAAGCTTTTGAAAAAGAGGCTTTTCTCTTCTCCGATGGCTTTTGCCGGAACTCTGGCCAAACACAGGGAAAGCTTAGAACGCCCCAGGTCTAAACAAAAAACTGGTGTTATGGACGACAGGATCCTCAAAAAGGCCATCCTGAAAGCGGAAGAGGATTTTACCAACGACCAACTCTACGAAGATGCCCAGAACGAAGCGGTGGAAGTTGCCGGTGAATTGTCGGTCCCTCTCGATCAGGATCAACGGCAGATGCTCGACACACTGACCGCATGGGCCGAAAAGTCAAAAAATCGAGTGGACGCCAAAGCGATGGCCGTCATTGACTGGCTCGAATCGCATCTAAAAACCAATGGTAACTGGAACGGAAAACGGGTGATTCTATTCACCGAATACCGAGCAACACATGTGTGGATGGAACAAATCCTGACCACCCATGGTTTCGGTGGTGAGCGTATGATGTTGATACATGGTGGTGTCGATCAGAACGATCGCGAAAAGATCAAAGCGGCTTTTCAGGCTCATCCAGATATTTCACCTGTCAGAATACTATTGGCCACTGACGCGGCCTCCGAAGGTATCGACCTACAAAACTACTGTAACTACATGATCCATATTGAGATTCCTTGGAATCCAAACGTCATGGAGCAGAGGAACGGTCGAATTGATCGACACGGTCAGAAGGAGTCGGAGGTCTTCATTTGGCATCCTGTGGGAAAAGGTTTCGAGTCGAATAAATCCATTCAGCAAAATAAGGTCGGTCAGATAGAAGGCGATCATGAATATTTGATGAGAGCGGTGCTCAAGATCAATACCATTCGGCAGGATCTTGGAAGTGTCGGTCCGGTCATCGCCCAGCAAATAGAGGAAGCCATGCTGGGCAAAATAACGGTTCTCGACACCGCCGACGCTGAAAAAAAGGCGGCAAAGGTTAGAAAATATATTGCGACCGAGCGACATCATCAGGAAAAAATAGGCAAACTGCATGAAAGGCTCATGGAGGCGAAGACCGATTTTCACCTTTCGGCCGACCATATACACAGATCCGTTTCAATCGCATTGGACCTCGCTGAAAAGCCCCCACTGAAACCATTCGCTTTACCGGGAGCACCCGATGGTAGCGTATTTGAGGTACCTATTCTTCCCGGTTCGTGGGGACGTGCTATAGCAGGGCTAGAACATCCCCATACAGGGGAAAGAAGGCCAATTACCTTTGATCACGAGGTCGCTAAAGACCGTGACGATGTCGTTCTGGCTCACCTGAATCATCGACTGGTCCAAATGTGTCTCCGGCTTTTACGGGAAGAACTGTGGAAGCTAGATGACGTAAAAAAACTGCACAGAGTGAGTGTCAAAGCCGTCACTGATAGCGAACTTTCGACCCCCGCCGTGCTTGTCTGGTCCCGTCTGGTCATTACCGGGGGTGACCACCACCGCCTTCATGAAGAGATAACGATTTCTGGCGGTGAACTCAAAAGCACGGGGTTTTTGAGAATTCCTCAGCAAGGACGATTACAGGAGTTGTTAACAAAGGCCGTGTCTTTCGATCCGAAAAATAGCCTTCTCGATATTCTTACCGAGCGATTCGAAAAACAGGAAAATAGTATTAGGGGAACCATGGAAGCCCGTTCAAGAGACCGACTTCGTTTCCTTGAAAACACGCTGGTACGCCGGAAGGATGGCGAAGTAGCCGATTTGATAAACATTCTCGATGAACTCGAAAAAAAAATACGGCATGAATTAAAAGAGGATACTCTCAAACAACAGATGGTTCTTCCCGGATTCGAACCCGAGGAACGAAACCAAATTCGCAAGGATATCGAAGCGCTGCGGATTCGACTGGCAAGAATTCCCGAAGAACGGGAGCTGGAAAAGGCGGCGATAGAGAAACGTTACGCAGGATTACCCGCTCTGGCCGATCCGGAACACAACGATAGAACCGAACCACTCGAAGCGTATGCCGACCTTCTCTGGTTTCCGACCGGTGGAGGTAAAACCGAGGCATATCTGGGTGTGGCGGCTTTCACCATGGCAGTCCGAAGGTTGCAAGGAGATTTGGGAGGCTTGGATGGATCACGCGGTCTCGCAGTGATTATGAGATACACCCTCCGTCTGTTGACTCTCCAACAGTTTCAAAGAGCGACCACCCTAATCTGTGCCTTGGAGTCGATGCGTCGTGAAGATCCCAGGAGATGGGGAACGACTCCTTTCACCATTGGACTCTGGGTTGGAAACCGGGTCACGCCAGGAACAACGGAGGAGGCCCATCAGGCCATTCAGAGTTTTAGAGACGGAAAACGTTACGGCAGTAATTCCCCGGCCCAGTTGACCACGTGTCCGTGGTGTGGTGCCGAGATTGCCGAGGGGCGGGACATCGAGGTGAAAAAAGATGTTGGGCGGACTTACATCTATTGTGGAGACAAGTTTGGACGCTGTGATTTCGGTAGAAGCAAGTCCAAGGATCTAGGAATTCCTGTTCTGGTGGTGGACGATGAAATTTATAGACATCCTCCTTCCATGCTGATTGCCACGGTAGACAAGTTCGCCATGATGGCGTGGCGTGGACAGGTGCGAACCCTCTTCGGCCGTGCCACACAGGAATGCGGCCGACATGGCTTACTCTGGCCCAATGCGGATTGCTCCGGCAATCACAACGCCAAAGGTAATCTGTCCAGGGTTACCGTAAAAGAGATTACTCCGATACGTCCACCGGACTTGATCATTCAGGACGAGTTCCATCTGATCAGCGGGCCGCTTGGAACTATGGTTGGTCTTTACGAAACGGCCGTGGATGAGCTCTCTACATGGCAGATCGGTGGCAAGGCGATTCGTCCCAAGATCATCGCATCGACGGCTACCGTTCGCAAGGCAGACGAACAGGTCAACAATGTATTCTTGAGGCAAGTTGCGGTCTTTCCGCCTCATGGATTGGATGTTGAAGACAATTTCTTTTCGGTCCAACGTCCTATTTTTGAAAAACCCGGACGTCGTTATATGGGGATTTGTTCTCCGGGAAGTTCCCGTCCCGCCGTATTGATTAGAGTTTATGTGGCAATGCTTACCGCTGCACAAGCATTGTTCGAACGTTTCGGTCAAGCTGCCGATCCATATATGACTGTTGTCGGATATTTCAATTCACTTAGGGAACTAGGCGGTATGAGGAGATTGGCCGAGGACGATGTCCAGACTCGTTCCTACAGGGTTCAGATGAGCGATGTCAGTCGACCGGGACTGGAACAGAGGTCGGTCAGGAATGTGGATGAGTTGACCTCCCGTGTTTCGAGCAAAGACATACCGAAAAAGTTGGATCAACTGGAAGTGAAGTTCAATGCCACTCTGGAAAATGGAAAATACGTCACGAAGTGGAAAAAAGATGAAACTCGGGCTATTGATATTGTTCTGGCAACGAATATGCTGTCAGTGGGGGTAGATGTCAATCGTCTCGGTATCATGGTTGTAAATGGACAGCCAAAGAATACGGCCGAATATATTCAGGCAACTAGCCGTGTTGGCCGCTCCTTTCCTGGACTTGTCTGTACCGTTTTGACATGGTCTAGGCCGCGTGACCTTTCTCACTACGAGAGCTTCGAGCACTATCATGCGACTTTCTATAAACATGTGGAGGCACAATCGGTAACCCCATTCGCTCCGAGAGCTCTGGATCGTGGTTTGACCGGGACGCTGATCAGTTTGATGCGTTTGGATAATTCTCAATTGAATCCAAATCTTGGTGCTATGGAACTCGATAATGTCGCTTCCACGGAAATAACAGACGCCAAAGAATGTCTTTCTGGTAGGTCATGGAAAGCGACCGACAAGAAATCCGTAAAGCAAAATGTCGAAGTCATGATCTCCGACCGTGCTGACCGTTGGGTTAAAGAAGCGGGAAAATCCGGAAGACGTTTAGGTTACGAAACTGAAAGACGACAAGGAGACATTGCCGCTTTGTTGAAAAAACCGGGAATGGTCTCTTGGGATGAATTTACGGTCCCCATGTCAATGCGCGAAGTAGAACCGGGGGTAAAATTGATAATGGATGTTGCGACAATACCGGAACTCCCAGAATGGAGAATAAGGAGATTGGATGAAAGCGACGGAGGAGAAGTATGAGCACACATGCTGTAGGACAAGTCAGGCCAAGCCAGCTACTATGGACCTATGGACCTGGAGCGTTAATTGACCTTCCTAATTTGTCTGTGATCACTATGGGATTAGACAGATGGGATATCGATAGATGCCCTCCAGTGGAAGAGGCGAGATTGCTGGATGCAGTAAGACGGGTTCTTGGAGCACAGGTTTCACATTTGAGAATGCCACCATTCTTGAATGATGAAGATGCAAGCCCGTTCTCTGCTGAGGGCAAGGTTGGTGTTCCTGTCAGACCATTTCCCCGCTGGCTGCGTTGTGTGAGATGTGGACTTCTATCCGAATATGACTTGGGGCTTTTCAGTATAAAGGCAAACCCTTACAGACCCGAACAGACGCATTTTGTTCATACCAATTGCGAAAAGGGAGCCAATGCGGATGCAGTGCCAGCACGCTTTCTTTTGGCCTGTCGCAATGGCCATCTGGATGATTTTCCTTGGCACTGGTTCGTTCATGCTGGGCCATCTCCGTGTATCGGATCGCTTCGTTTTTTTGAACGAGGCGCTTCATTACAAACCGAAAACCTGTGGGTAAAATGTGACACCTGTGGTCAGTCAAGATCTCTCGTTCACGCATTTGGACGTGAAGGACAAGATAATCTGCCTGCTTGCAGAGGTCGTCATCCACATCTAGACAAGTATGATTCTATCTGTGAAGAACAACCCCGGGCTGTTCTTCTTGGGGCGACGAATAGTTGGTTTCCAATTACACTTTCGGTTCTGGCTATCCCACTGGAAAAGAACCAGCTTTCACAACTGATACTTGATGGATGGGATTATTTCTACGAAGTCGAATCTGTTGACGAAGTCAAGATAGTCGTCAAGACTTTGACAAAAGCCAACAGTCTTCCTGGTATAGATAAATTCCCAGCGGAAGAAATATGGCTAGCGATTCAAGATCGAAAAGACGGTAATACTGCTGAGCATGTTTCTGATGGTGACATTAAGGGCCCCGAGTGGGATGTTCTTATATCTCCAAATCCACCGACGGATTGGCCCCATTTTTTGAGTAGCGAGGTCGCGAGGCCAGACGCATACAAGGATGCTCTAGATTCAGTCCTCTTGCTCGAACGATTGAGGGAAGTGAATGCATTGATTGGATATACTCGGGTTGAGGCCCCTGAAGAGTCTGCAGACGAGGATGAGAGACCTCCGATGTCCGATCTTTGCAAAGGAAAACCGAATTGGGTACCAGCCGGTGAAGTTCATGGAGAAGGGATATTCATCCGTTTTAATGAGAAAGCAATTTCTCAATGGGAGTCATCTGATGCAGTCTTGCTCAGAGACCAAAAAATCGAGCTAGGTCATCGTGGCTGGAGAAATGCACGAGGATTAGATCCTGAAATTAGCTACCCCGGTATTAGATATACGATGCTGCACACATTCTCGCACTTGCTGATCAGGGAACTGGCATTGGAATGTGGCTACAACGCCGCAAGTATCCGTGAACGGATCTATGCTGACAAAGATAATAAAATGGCCGGAGTTCTTGTCTATACTGCAGCAGCAGACTCGGATGGGACTCTTGGTGGACTCGTAGATCTAGGGAGACCAGAAAGTCTTGGAAGGTTGATAGAACAAGCGTTGAACAGGGCAAAGGTATGTTCGTCTGATCCATTATGTTCCGAGCATAATCCAAATGAAGACCGGTCTCTCCATGCATCAGCTTGTCATGCTTGTACATTCGTGGCTGAAACATCCTGTGAAAGAGGTAATCGCTATTTGGATAGAGCACTGTTAGTGGAAACATTCGAATGCAAAGACACAGCTTTTTTTAGTAAAGCCACTAAAAACACATAGTGCCAAACCGAGAATTGAGAGCAATTTCAGATGATGGGGAAATCTTGAATACTGATTTATGGAAAACCATAGCGGACATTGGGATCGAGCTTCATCCTGACCGGGTCAACACAATAGCGGACAAACTAGCTAATATTTCTTCAATAGACGAATTTTACCAGGTGAGCTCCAGTTTCGGCCCTGTTTCCAATAGAACGATGATGGACGCATTGGAGAAGGCATGGCGAAAAGATCCCGAGGTCTTGCCTTTGGAACTCGCTGCAGCATTGCGTGGGGCTTCTGGAACTGCCGCCATTATGGAAAAGCGTGAAGCGGTCGAGATGGTCTGGACTGGTCCGTTTACTGGTTTGGTAGCTTCTCGACATACTGAGCAGGTTCTGCTTGAGGTGATAGGTGCTGCCAAATGGAGACTTTTCATTGTCAGCTTCGTTGCTTATGACATTGATTCGGTCAAAAAGGCACTACAAGAAGCTATTGGCAGAAACGTAAAGATCAATATCTTACTTGAATCTTCAAAAGATCATGGAGGTAAGATAGATATTGATTCGATAGATGCCTTCAAAAAAGCTATACCGTCAGCAAATATGTATGCGTGGAAATCCAAATCAAAATCTTCAGATCAATGGAATGGTGCAGTTCATGCAAAATGTGCTGTTGCCGATGGATCTCTTGCTTTCATTACAAGTGCCAATCTCACCAGAGCGGCCATGGAGAAGAACATGGAACTCGGTGTCTTGGTGCGTGGAGGAAATTTACCTGAAAAGCTTGAATTACATCTAGATGCAATGGTGTCTACCAGAGTGATAGAGAAAATATGATGGACACCGTTGACAGAAATACTCGATCCAAGATCATGAAAAGTGTTCCACAAAAGAACACGAAACCCGAAATGCGTTTGAGAAAGGCATTGCATAGAATGGGGTTTCGATATCGGCTGCATGACAAGAGGTTGCCCGGCTCTCCTGATCTTGTATTTCCAAAACACAAAGCAATCATTTTTGTGCATGGCTGCTTTTGGCATCGGCATGGCTGTAAACAAACGACGACCCCCAAATCACGAAAAGAATTCTGGAAAGCAAAATTCAAAGCCAATATTCAGAGAGATAAGAAGAATATTCTAGAGCTTGAAAATGCAGGTTGGCGAGTGATAGTCGTATGGGAATGCGAGCTAAAAAACAGCGATCAAAATGATCTTTTCGAAAAGATACAGGATTTTTTGCTTAACGTAAAAACGGTATAACCAGGTAATCCTCTGGAGCATCTAAGTCAAAGTATCAAAAATCGGAAAAACACTTACAATGTGTGACTCATATCAAGAATTACTGCAATGCTCTCTTGGTGTTACTGCTGAAGCTCTATCAATCGCAAATCTCGGAAAGATGCTCAACGAACGCTACTTGCATCACCATATGTCTCACCAGCTGCAGGAACAGTGTGGTCTCCTAGAACTTCATAATCCTGGGATTAGACCTCTGCTGCATCCAGAGTGGCCCACTTGGAAGAAATCGACTGGATTGGAGTATGGTCAGTACCAGAGACGAAGTGGAGAAGGTGAATTAAAGACGAAAAAGACTTTTCCAGTAAAAAAAGAAAAAGGTGGGGCGGGTTTTATAGACTTTGCGCTGGGGGACTATGCGTGTCCGACTATTGCAATTGAAGTTACGACAAAATTTGGTTGGTGTCATGAAGAAGTTATTTACGACATGATGAAATTGATTGATGGAAGAAATAGCTCGTTCAAGGCTGTGATATCCTGTAATATCATCCTGAGAGAGAATGGGCTTGCAGAGAATGGGCTTGCAGAGAATGGGCTTGCAGAGAATGGCTATAAGACCCGCCTAAGACTAAGAATGAATCAGGCACTCGCAAAGGCAAGAGACAGGCTGTGGGGATATTTGTGCAATGACGGACGTAAAATATTCTTTTTTGCATCAGAAATTGCATCCGACAGTCGCAGATATTGGTTTTATGAAAGTCACTCAGACGAGTTTATAGAAAGCGAACAATTACCACCAATTTTATCAGACACCATAAATAATTAGACAATGAATAGCGGACCGCCTGAATTTTAGGGAAGACGCAATGATTGATTATACAGAAATCGACTTTAGAACGGATGGGTGGGAGCAGTTTGCAAGGGATTTCCTTGTGACAAGGGGTTTTTTCATAGAGTCTACCGTAGATCGTGGTCCGGATCACGGAAAAGACTTATTGGTAACGGAAAACCTAAAAGGAAACCTTAGTAGTTATCAATTTCGTTGGCTTGTTAGTTGCAAACACAATGCGACAAGCGGAAAATCAGTTTCCGAAGACGACGAACCGAACATTCTTGAGCGTCTTAAGCATTTCAAGGCCGATGGCTTCATCGGGTTCTATTCGACATTAGCCTCGTCTGGCCTAAATAGTCGACTCCAGGCGTTGCGCGAGAATAAGGAGATTAAAGACTATTCAATTTTTGATGGTCGTCTTATCGAAAATCTGCTCATGACTACTGGGTATTCACCACTGATGTTACAGTATTTCCCAAACTCATACAAAAATATTCGGCCTTTACATCTCATTCTAGACGAGTACCAACCGCTAAAATGTAAGGTGTGTGGTAAAGACCTGTTAATGGAGTTGTATTTAAAAGAACATGTTGGGAACCTTGTGCATGCCAAGGTAGGATCAGAATTCCACGAAGCCTACGTTGTGTGCAAAGTTGAGTGTGATGAAGTAGCGGAGAAGCAGCAACATGCACTTGAACGAATCACTCAATGGGCTGACCTAGATGATTTGGTTATGCCAATAGAATTTCTGAGGCACATATTTACAATGGTAAATCGAATTAGATCCGGACAAGACCGTTATACAGACGAGGCATTTGACCAAGCTAAAAACATACTTATTTCTCTGGCCCAAAGAGTTTTGCGTCACACAACTGCAGAGGAACGTCAACGGTTTGTTGAGTTGTCACAAATTCCATTCTAATGAGCAATTCCATGAAAACTCATTAGCCCCAAATGAAGAACCACCTGAAATTATTTTCTAATTTTTAATCACGACTTTTATGTATTAGATAGGATAGATAACTAATGAAATAAAAAGCACCTCAATCATAAATCTAGGTAATTATCGTTCGGATTTTAATACTTCATAGTGGTTCATCAACCAACCTCTGGCCATTGATATAGCAGGGCGAATTGACATTGCTTGAGAAAGTTGGATTCTTTTCGTATAAGGACGTGAATGGGTATAAGTTGCAGTCATTCCCAAACCATGGCTCGCTCCATTAGTCGCGGAAGTAGAATGTCCCATCAATTCACTACGGATCAAGGGATCTACGTTCCCATCCTGTAAGCTCGTGGCAAAAAGATGTCGTAGCGATTTAGGGGCGGTGAAATGGGGTAGTTCCAATAGCTTTGTCAGCTTGATGAATTCCGATCGTATCCGATCGGTTTTCAAAGCACCGCTATCGCGCCAGATTGTTCGTGAGATTTTCATCCACTGGTTTCTATTGATAGCTTTGCTGGAGGTGGTCACTTCTTGAACTACTCGTTGTTGGAGCGTGGCTTCAAGTTGGTTTTCAGTATGGTCATTCAGCTCAGGCCGTACAATGGCTGATGTATAACGGCGTTGCATAAAGACTGGACCAGTGACTCGATCACCAACTGTGATTTTCAGAACATCTCTCAGTTCATCGATCAATGGGATATCACGTTCATTACGTGTCTTTACTTGCCAGCCTAAATGAGGTTTGTTTCTGATGAAGAGCATTCCTGTTTTCAGATCGAGATCGTCTGGTAACAGCAAGTGCGTGAGCTCTCCTGGCCGTAGTCCCGTAAGCATAAGCGTGAGAAAGATAGGAAACTGCCAGTCGTCACAGGCTTCCAGAAACGCCTTTTCCTGATCGGGACTGAAGATGGAAACAGCTTTGGCATTTTCAATCGGGATACGGTCCAGGTCGAGACAGGAGAACGGGTTTTCGGCATAGGGAGACAGGTGCCGTCGTTTAATTGCGTAGCCGAACATGCTACGGCAGCATTGCAAAATATATTTGATGCCTTTGTCGAGCAGGGGACGCTTCTGTGAATTCTCATGCCCATTTGGAGCGACATCGATCGTCCGCAGATAATGCACAAACTCCTCAGCATGTCTAGCCTGGAACTGAGATGTTTTCGATGCGACCCCTTTCTCTCTGACGAAGTTGATGAGATGAGTTGTTGCCGCACGATAACGCCGGATGGTCTGTAGAGAAGAACGCAGAACCTGTTCGTGGTGGTTGAGCCATCTGGTTTGCAGTTCATCGATCTGGACCGGCTCAAAATTGAAAACGGAATGCGTGTGTGACTCCAGTTGAGAATTGATCTGGGCTGCCATTTGACGTGCATGGTCTTTGTCCGGACCAATCCGGGGACGTAAACGTTTTCCGTTTTCCTGGTAGGTGAGATACCAGATTTTACCACGCAGATCGCCGCGGACTTTGCCGATACGGAACGATGTCTTCCGATTTTGTTTTGATGATTGCTTCATCAACAGAACCTTTCAGAGAACCCCCATGCCACAAAACGCCACAAAAAGTGCCACAAATGGGAAGCTCTGGAGCGGTCCAGAAAAAGCAAATGCCGCTGAGTTATAGGGTTATAACTCAACGGCAATCAAATAAGCGGAGAGAGGGGGATTCGAACCCCCGGTACCTTGCGGCACACCGGTTTTCGAGACCGGCACATTCGGCCACTCTGTCACCTCTCCGGACGGACCGCGGTACCCATACAGGGACTGCGGAGCCAGCGTGTTTCACAGCATATAAGTAACGTGGCTCAGCGTCAAATTCCAGCCGGGACTGACTTTGCTTTTCCTGTAAAGACAAACCGAATCGCTTTGTCGTTCACTCTACAGTCGGTCGGGAGTCCAACTTTCTCCTCTTTTTTCACGTAGGAAACAGTGAATGTCTGCATTAAAAGGAAAGACCGGAAGGCCAGTCAGGCGCAGGAACAGCTTGAATTTGGACGATTCCGTGCATCTTTCTTGCAGACTCCCCGACGTCGGGATATGCTGGTATTCATAGAGATTTTCTGTAAAGAAAGGTTCCCTTTCATCTTGGAAAAATCATCTCTCGCAGAAAATAACTATCTGACAGCGAACATTTGATAAACGAAGTAGGTATGATGTATGCCGGGGTATGCCCATTCTGTGGGGTGCTTTCGACAGGCGTGATGTCACAGGTATCGATTCCTCATCTCTCACGACCTCGGTTCATCCGTTCATTAGCGATGGAATTTAGAATATGCGTCTTTTCCATTTTGTTTCGATCGTGACTCTGTTTACGGTTTTGACTTTCGCGTCCTCTCTCCCTGCAGAAGAACAGTATCTGGAATTTGTGCAGGGGTTGCGTGAGAAAAATTATCACGATATCGCACTCGATTACCTGAATCAGATCGAAGCAGCCAAGGAGACTCCTAAAGAGGTCCGCGAGCTGATTCCCTTCGAACGTGCCATGACGCTGATGCTGTTCTCGCGAACCCAGAAACTTCCCGAAGAACAGGAAGAGACGCTGAATAAAGCACTGGCGCAGCTGGAACTGTTCGCTAAGCAGAACCCGAATCACCCCAAAGCGGGTACCGCGAATACGGAACGGGGAAAGATTATTCTGGAGAAAGCGGAAGTCGAAGTCCGCAAGGCAGAATCCCCCTCAGAGCAGAACAACAAGAAGGCCCATCAGGAAGCAGCCCGCAAGCTGATTGCCCAGGCACGCAGTATCTTCCAGAAAGCATACGATCAGCACGAAAAGACCTGGAAATCGTTCCCGGCAACCTTTATCGACAAAAACAAAGAGCCGGAAAAATACGAAGCCCGCGCCAAAGCGGAAATACAATTCATGAGTGCGCAGCTGGACCTGGCTCAGTGTACTTATGCAGAAGCTCAAACATACGATCCCGGCAGTGCCGACTTCAACCGGCTGCTGAAAAAGGCTTCAGAAGAGTACGCCAAGATTCACGAACGTTACCGCAGTCAGGTGGGTGGTCTATATGCCCGCATGTGGCAGGGGAAATGTTTTGAAGAGCAGGGCGAACTGGGCCGGGCCCTGGGGATTTATAATGAACTGTTGGGGCACCCGGGTAAATCGCAGCCTATCCGGCAGTTAAAAGACAACATTCTGCAGTTCCGCCTGATCTGTCTGAATGATGAAAAGAAAAAAGACTATCAGCTGGTCATCAATGAAGCCGAGCAGTGGCTCAAGGAAAACCGGTCCCGCAGACGCACCGCCGTCGGCCAGGGAATCACCTGGGAACTGGCGCGGGCACAAGAAGCACTGGCCACCCAGGAAGGGGTGAAACCAGCGGACCAGGAACGCATCCTGCGTCAGGCACTGACCAACGCCCGCTTCGTGAATGCTTTCCGCGGGAAGTTTCGTGACGTTTCCCGCCTGATGATCGGCCGAATCAACGCTAAAATTCAGGGACGGGCAGGCGGCGATCCTGAAGACTTCGCCACCGCTTATGGCCTGGGACAGGATCGTATTCAGCAGACCAAAACGCTGAAGGAGAAGGTAGCCGCAGCGAAAACACCTGCCGACAAGAAAAAGGCGCAGGTGGAACTGGACCAGTTCATGGAAGAGACCGCACGTCTGCTGAAGCTGGGCCTCAAACTGGCAGACAAGAAAACCGATCCCAAAGAACTCGACCACGCCCGCTTCCTACTCTGCTACACCTACTATAACCTGCGGCGGAGCTATGAATGTGCAGTGCTCGGAGAATTCGTCGCCAACTACCACGACAAAGACAGCTCCCAGGTCGCCCTGGACGCCGCTTATCTGGCGTTGGCAGGTTATCTGCAGGCCTATAACGATTCCCCCAAAGAGCAACGTTACGTCGACAATCAGCACATGGAGAGTATCTGTAACCTGATCACGGAAAAATGGCCGGAAAGCGATCGGGCCAACGATGCGAAAATTCAGCTGGGTAACATCTACAGCCAGACTGAGCGTCCGGTAGAAGCAGCCAAATGGTATTCCAAGGTTCCTGCTTCGGCCCCTCAATATGTCGACGCCCAGATCAAAGCCGGACAGGCTTACTGGAACAGTTATCTGACGGCACTGGCCCGTCGTTCTGACGACAAACCCGCGAATCTGAATGAGTGGGCCTCACTGGCTGAGAAACACCTGCGAACGGGGATTGCTGCCACAGAGAAAAAGGTGCCGGCTAAAGATCCTGCTCCTGAAATCCTGACCGCAGCCAAGACTTCTCTGGCACAGATCGCATTGGACAAAGGCAACTACCAGGAAGCCATCGACATCCTGGGGAAAGATCCTCATTCGGTGCTCAAAGCAATTTACGTCGCTAAAGGCAAAAAACGCCCTGCCAGAGGAGTGCAGAGTTCCGAATTTGCCAACCTGGTCTACCAGTTACAGTTACGTGGTTATATTGGCCTGCAGCAGATCGATCTGGCCCGAAAAGCGATGCAGCAGTTGGAAGAATCCGCCTCCGGTTCCGGAGGAGAAGCGATTACCGACATGTATCGGCAACTGGGTGAAAAAATCACTGAAGAAATTGAACGGCTGAAAGCGACCGGCGATACAAAGCGACTGGCAGACGTACGGAAATCACTGGAAACCTTCCTGAACGATATCTTCAAGCGGAAAGATCAGACTTACGGATCACTGGTCTGGATTGGAGAGACTTATTATGGAATGGGACTGGGAGCCAGCGAAGATCCCGCCACGGCCCGCAAGTATTTCGATAAAGCGGCAGCCGCCTTCGAAGAAATTAAGAAACGGCAGGCAGCCACGGGCGATTTCATTCCCGGCAATTTCGAAGTCGGCATTACTCTACGACTGGTAAACTGCAAACGGGAACAGGATGAGTTTGAAGCAGCCCTCACACTGCTCACTCCTGTCTTAAAGGAAAAAGACAAGTCTCCCGAAGTTCAGTTTGAAGCAGCCAAGATTTTGATGGACTGGGCCGAAAGTGGACAGGGTAATTCCAACGAAAAGTATATGCAGGCAATCAACGGGATGCAGCTTGAGAATGGTGCTTTGATTCGTGGCTGGGCCTATCTGGCACGGCTGCTGTCAAAGTCCATGGCTTCCTCCGGGCGAGACGACCTGAAGAAGATGTATTACGACGCCCAGTACAACAGCATCGACACGCGTCGCAAATACGGTATTGCCAGCAATGATGTTTCACAACTGGAGATGGCCAAATCGGAAGCAAACGTCTTTGCTCAGATCAGCGTGGATCTGCCCGATGATGTCTACGAGCGATTTAATCAACTTTACCGACAGGTCCAGACCGACCTGGGTGAAGACCCGCAGGATCTGGAACGACGCAAAACAGCTACGGAAACAGTGGCCAGCAATCAGGCAGCTCAGCTGCAGGAAGCTCCTCCAGCGAATACTCAGCAGCAGGTGGCACAGCAGTCACAAGAGGAGGCTGCTGCCCAGGGAGGCTCCAGCACCATTCTGTTCCTGGTCGTGATTTTACTGGGAATCGGTGGTGCCGCGGCATTCTTCTTCTTTGGTCTCAAAGGGAAGAAATCGCGGCCCTCTTACCAGTTTGCTGCCAGTGGAACTGCATCTGCTGATATCAATATTGCTCCGCCTCCAGCGTCTCCTAAACCGAGTCGCTCCAAACCGGAAAAAGCCTCTCGACCGGCTCCTGTGATAGACAAACCACAGCCTAAGAAACCGGCTCCTGAGAAAACCGCGAGTAAAGAGACAAGCAGTAAAGAGAAATCTTCTTCCAGCAGTTCCGGAAAAGAGAAACGGAAACTGACTCCTGAAGAGATTGCAGCCCGCAAGGCCAAGTTGGCTCAGATGTCGCCCGAAGAACTGGCGGCACGCAAAGCCGCGATTGCCAAGAAAAAGGCGGCCCAGGCCAAACAGCAGAAGAAATCAAAACCCGGCTCAGACAGCGAATCCTAGAACCATGGTTCCAGGACCGCTCAGCGAAACCGGTCGTTATATTGACTGATTGATTTAGATAAGACAATTTGAGAAAAGTTATTTCATACCGTTGGGGAGTAATCAACTTATGAAACGTTCCATCTGTTTCAGTTTGATGGCGTTAGCAGGCTCACTGCTCTGGGGCACCGCATCCGCGTCTGCTGCAGATACCGTTTATACTAATTCAGGCAGTCCGCAGCTGGGTGATGTCAGTGGCTACACCAAGACGGAACTGTCACTCAAACGCGGTTCGACCACCGAAAAGATCCCTGCAAATGATATCGAACGGATTCGCTGGGACGGGGAACCGCCGCAGCTGAATATCGCCCGTAACCAGGAACAGAACGGCAACTATACTGAAGCCCTGGCCGAATATAAAAAAGCCGAGTCTGGCGCAAGCGAGAATCTGAAGAAGAACCTGCAGTTCATGATCGCCCGGGCCAGCCTGAAAAAAGCCCAGTCCAATGCTGCAGAGCTGGACAACGCGATTAAACTGCTCGACGCTTTTATCAAAGCCAATCCGGATCACTTCCGCTATTACCCCGCGGAAAAGCTCCTCGGGGAAGCCTATCTGGCCAAAAAAGATTATGCCAATGCGAACACCGCTTTTGGAAAAGTGGAACGGTCTCCCTGGAAAGACTACCAGATGGATGCCAAAAATATGAAGGCACGCGTCATGCTGGCCCAGGGGAACACCAAAGGTGCTCTGGACGCTTTCAATGCCGTCGCCAAAATGGATGGCAAATCCGAAGGAGAACTGGCCAGCAAAAGGGCTGCTCAACTGGGCAGCGCCTTATGTCTGGAAAAAGAGGGGAAACCCAAAGAAGCGATCCAGCTGCTGGATGACATGATTAAGAATGTCAATTCTCAGCAGAAAGCCCTGCTGGCAGAAGCTTACATCAAAAAAGGTGACTGCTACCAGGCACTGGGTGAATCCAAAGAAGCTCTGATTGCTTATCTGCATGTCGACGTCCTGTTCCCGTCAGAACCTGGTCTGCACGCAGAAGCGCTGTACCACCTCTCCAATCTCTGGGGAAAAGTGCAGAAGCCAGAGCGGGGTGCGGAAGCACGAGCCGTCCTGCAGCAGCAGTATCCGGACAGCGAATGGTCGCAAAAAGCCTCAGGAAGCTAATATTCGTTACGAATGTCAGTTTGCTGGCAAGAAACCGCATGTCTACCCTTTACAAGCCAAATTTGGCCAATAAATAATAACGACCACAAGCATTTACGACTTCCAGGTACAAAAACGAAATATCCACGATTAACACTCCTTTCAGTAGACCGGAGAACACAACGATGATGATGGGGAATTCCTTGGAACGGAATCAGACTTCACTGACTTACCGCAGCCTGAGCCTGTTTTTACTGCTAGCCGTCCTGATGACACCGCTGGGGCTGACCGCCCGCAGCTTTGCATACCAGGATGAAGCTGCTCCTGCCGGTGAAGCACCTGCCGCTAACGAAGCCCCCGCTGGTGAAGCACCCGCGGCTGGAGAAGCCCCTGCTGGCGAAGCACCTGCAGCCGGTGGAGCTCAGCCTGCTGCCAACGGTCCCGCACCTGCTGCTGCCTCTGAAAGCTTCCTGTCCTGGATGATTCGCGCTTCCGGTTTCTTCGGTCTGATCCTGTTGCTGCTGTCCTTCCTGATGGTTGCCTTGATCATGGCTAACGTACTTTCGATTCGTCGCGACAACCTGATGCCACCTGATCTGATCGGTGCCTTTGAAGAAAAGCTGAATAACAAAGATTACCAGGGAGCCTTCGAGCTGGCAAAAAGCGATGACTCATTCGTCGCCCGCGTACTGGCAGCGGGCCTGAGCAAACTGAACCAGGGTTACTCAGAAGCCGTCGAAGGGATGCAGGAAGTCGGCGAAGACGAAAACATGGCTATGGAACACAAGCTGAGCTACCTGGCTCTGATTGGTGCCATCGCTCCCATGATCGGACTGATGGGTACGGTGTATGGTATGATTTTGAGCTTCCAGACCATCGCTAACTCGGCAACTTCCCCCAAACCTTCCGAACTGGCTGACGGTATTTCGACCGCTCTGTTTACCACACTGGAAGGTCTGACCGTTGCGATTCCCGCGATGATTTTCTACAGCCTGTTGCGAAACCGGGTTGCCCGCTTCTCACTGGAAGTCGGCATGATCAGCGAAAGCCTGATGAACCGTTTCTCTTCCAGCAGTAAATAAACCGCTAATTTCCAGCAGAGTCACTGTCTCTTAAACTGAGCAGTGACTTCTGTCGGAGAAAAGAGTGAACCGATGAAAATCAAATCAAAGAAGCCGGCTGTGGCTGACGTTGACATGACCCCCATGATCGACATCGTCTTTCAGCTCATTGCATTCTTCATGGTGATTACCAACTTCGAGCAGATCCAGGCAGACGAACGGGTGAAACTCCCTTCCGACTCCCTGGCCAAACCGCCCGAAGTCAAAGCCGCTGATGAACTGGTTCTGAACATTGGCTTCGAACGTAATTCTCAAGGAGAAATTACCGACCCCGAAGCCTATATTTTTTATAACGGTGAACCAATTCCAGTACTGAAATTCGGCCCTAAACTGGAACAGGAAGCCCGTATCTACAAGCAGAAGAACCAGGATCCCAAAGAGGTACCTGTGATTCTGCGGGCTGATGCGCTCGTTAAAACGGGGCTGGTTCAGGATTTGATCAAGCTCGCCCAGGAGAACGGTTTCACTAAGTTTGCCTTCAAGGCGACGCAGAAGATTCAATAACGCTATCTTTCAACGCATCAATGCATGCAAGTATTCAATAACAGGAACAGGTTCCTATGAAGTTACGCAGCTCAGGCCGGGAAGCAGAAAAAATCGAGCCCCAGATGGCGCCGATGATTGACGTGGTTTTCCAGCTGTTGATCTTCTTCATGCTGACGCTGAACATTGTTGAACCCGAAGGGGATTTCAACGTCAACATGCCGATCACGGACAGTAATACTCCGGCTGAAGACCCGAATATTTTCCCGGATATCAAAGTTCGCCTGGTCGCCAATGAAGATGGCTCGCTGAATACGATCCGTCTGGGTCAGGTCAATCTGGGTAACGGTCCCAATGTCTTTGCCGGTCTGAATCATGAGATTTTGAAGATCATCGGCAAACCGGGTAACCCGATCACCAAGGATATGGAAGTCGAGATCGAAGCTGACTACAACCTGCATTACGAATACACCCTGAAGGCCGTCAGTGCCTGCACAGGGCGGCTCGATTCTTCGGGCAAGCATATCATTCGTTATATTGAAAAGATCAAATTTGCCCCTCCCGTCGGTGGTCCCGCGGCGGGCAGTTAAGCAGAGAATTTTTCGCTAAAATGCTTACAGATATCCAAATCTGTGAGCATTTTTTCATTGGTGGCGACTCTCTTTTTTAATGACACCAATGTCCAACTCAAGCCACACCTGAAATTCATGCAGGAAACGGTTCTAACCGAATCTTTTTCAGTAGCAGGTAATCTGGGGTTAGGCTATAGTGTACGATCATCCTTAACCCGTAATACGGGCGTAAGGTTTATAATAACAGCTTGATCTATGCCGGCTCACCAGCCGGAAACAAGCTGCAGCATGTTGTGTGTTTGGGAGATCACACAATGATTTTGTTGCCTCGGTATCTGTTACCGGGATGCCTGTTGAAGAACTTTTATTGGTTTCTACAAAATTTGATGAAGGAAGTGACGAGGTCCTGCATTGAAAATGAACCAGCACCAACCGGCCCATTCACGAACAGATTGCACCCCTCAGGACAGGGATCTTCTACGAGATCCTTCCCACCGGATGCGTTCTTCAGACGAGTTGATTAATCAACTGCATTGATTCAACCACTCTGATCACCGACTCAAAATCATTCCCAAACTCTCTGGATGTCTTACACCCGTTTCAGAGTTCAGGAATGTTTCTGGATCTACACCCCAGGCTGTCGAACAGTCCCCGGATGTGGAAGTATGCGATGCGTGTCAGCGTTCAGGAGTCATAGGGAACAACTAACTAGAAGTTTGCCTTATACCTGAAGTGACCTAATACCAATGTTGTTAATCAGTATTCGAGTGCTCTACGCCTTTGTCTGTGCGGGAGCCATCGCAACGTACGTCAGCTCTAACCCGCCCAGCCCCGTGGATCAGTACCCCCTGATCGCATTTGTGCTGCTTATGATGTTGACCCAGGGCGTCACCTGCCTGGACCTGCTCATCAGCCAGAAGCGAATCGAGGTGATGTCTGCCATTTATTTCGGCCTGCTGGTCGGCGTTCTGCTCAGCTATCTGCTGATCCAGGCATTAAGCCCGGTAATTTCCAAAACGCCATGGGGGGAAGGTGTGGTGATGATCTCGACGCTGACGCTCCCCTACCTGTGTATATCGTTTCTCTTACAGACGAAGGACGATTTCCGTTTCATCGTGCCTTACGTTGAGTTCTCACGGGAACTGAAGGGGGGCCGTCCCCTGGTGCTGGACAGTAGCGCCCTGATTGATGGTCGTATTGCCGACGTTGTGGAAACCAAGATCCTTGACTCAGAAATGGTAGTTCCTGACTTCATCCTGAAAGAGGTTCAGGATATTGCCGATAGCAGTGACAAAGTCCGGCGTGTCCGGGGCCGTCGCGGCCTGGATATTCTTTCTGCCTTGCAGAATAATCCGAACGTCGACATCTCAATGTACGATGCCAAAGAGACAGAAAAAGAAAAGGGACTCACCGTCGATCAGCGACTGGTGGTGGCAGCGAAAAAACTGGGGGGAAGAGTTGTGACTAACGACTTCAACCTCAACAAGGTCGCCAGTGTGCAGGGGGTCGATGTCATCAACCTGAACGATGTCGCCAACTCGCTGAAACCGCGTTACCTGCCTGGGGAACACATCCAGTTGAAAATCATCAAGGAAGGGGAATCCCAGGGACAGGGTGTGGGTTACCTGGACGACGGAACGATGGTGGTCTGCGAACAGGCCAATCACCTGGTGGGACGCGACGTGGATGCCGTGGTAACCAGTGTGCTGCAGAGCAGTGCCGGCCGCATGATCTTTGGCCGCGTCACCGAAAGCCGCTAACCCCATTCACAGCGGATGTCTGTTATGAATGAGCGCAAAACGAACCGGATCGGAATTGCCGTTGTGGAACACCAGCGGCAGTTCCTGATCGGTGTACGTGATCACTCGACAACTCTCGCAGGGCATCATGAGTTTCCAGGGGGGAAATGTGAACCCGGGGAAGCCCCGGACGTCTGCGCCGCCCGAGAGTGTCTTGAAGAGACGGGGCTTTCTGTTCGCCCCGCGGAGGAACTGCTCTACGTCGAACACGCGTACGATCATGCAGACGTGTTGTTGCATTTCTGGTTATGTCACCCGGAACCAGCTGTGCCCGCTCATCTGCTCACAGAAGACCTGAAAGGGTTCCGTTGGATCCCGGCTGAGGAACTGCCCGCCTTAAATTTTCCCGCCGCAAATGCGCCGCTGATCGATCTGCTGATCAACGCCTACGTTCGCAGCTGACAACTACTGAATTTACGCCTCGCTAGTGGAATTCCACCCGTCAGATCCGATTTGACAAGGCCGTTCCATGGCCTAAACTTCAGAGTCGTATTTAAACACCTCAATGGTATTAATCCCTATCTGAAGCGGGCTGGAATAGAATGGGCTATTCAATCACTCAGGCACAACCGAGTGACGATCAGGAAGAACTGATTTCCCTGATTAATCGGAATTTTGATAAAAATGATTCCCAGTGGTTCGACTGGTCGCATCGACAGAATCCCTTCGGGCAAAACTACTGCTGGCTCGCCCGGGAAGAAGGAGCCGGGAAGCTGATCGGTTCTACGGGGCTGCTCAGCCGACGTATGAATTATCAGGGAGAGCCTCTATATTTTGGTCAGGCCGAGGCGATTAACATTGATCCCGAACATCGCTCTGCCCAGGCTGCCATCAAGTTGCAACGAGCATTGGTTTCGCATCTTCCGGAAACCGACTTCAAGTTCGTGTACGGTATGACGGAAACCGCCGCTGCCGTGTTCCAGCGCTGTCGCTACAAAAAAGTCGGCACCTTCCAGCACTGGGTAATGCCGCTGCGAAGCGAGTATAAGCTCAAAAATAAAATCTCAAACCCGCTAGTGAGAAAAGGAGCAGCCACCTTTGTTGATCTGGGGCTGCGTCTCTATTCACTGGAGTCTCGAACGTTCCTGTCACCGCGACTCAACACCAATTTTGAAGCCCCCTTTGATGAACGGTTTCATGATCTGTTCACTCGGCATTCACAGGATTTGATCACAGTAGAACGGACGCGTGAATTTCTGGAATGGCGTTTCTGCCAGGAGCCGACTTCCCGATTCCAGATTATGACACTGGAAAACAGAGAGCAGGAACTGCTGGGATACATCGTGTATGTGATCGGCGAGACAGGCAGAAACGGAGACCACGCTGCCGGGATTCAGGACTTCTTCTACAAAGATGAATCGACTCTCAAGACCATGCTGGCTGCTTTTATTCAGCAGTGCCGACAGATCGGGATGGATTCGATCGTCATGAATTATTTCGGTCGACAGGAAATCGGGAAGCTGTTATCGCGCTTCGGATTTTTCCAACGCAAGTCGGCGACTCAGGTCTTCGTATATCAGAACCCTCAGTTCTCTGATTTACAGAAGGATACGATCCTCGACCCGGAACACTGGCATCTGACCAACGCCGAGCTGCTGTCTTAAGCAGCCACAGTCTTAGCAGTCACAAACTGGTTATTGTGCGTTATTGTTCCGTCTGCGCTGTTCGCGGGCTCGCATTTCGGCGGCCCCGGCCGAGTTGGTATGGTTACCAGCAGTCGCCAGGGTGGGGATACCATAACCGAAGCCTTTGAGGCCATTGAACCAGAGCTGATTCCCACTGAAGGGATCGAGACAGTAAGTGTATCCATCAATGGAGACAAACAGCTGTTCTTCATCCACCATGACCGCAACATAGCCGGAGCGACCTTTAGGCGCTTTCCAGCTCCAGATCAGAGCACCGGTGTCTCGGTCTAATGCCAGAACACGCGAGTTGAATCCGAGGAAGAGCAGATCGTTGATCTCGTAAGAGTCGGTTCTGCGTGGTCTCTGATCGGAGAACGCATTGTCATCCAGAAATCCGCCACTCATGGGAACAGTTCCTGATTGAGTTGTGAAACAGGTCTGGCTCCCGATTTTCTGCCGTTGTCGAAGCCACTCTGAGAACGGATTAATCGATGGGACGGATCACGGGTTTTGCAGCCGTTTTCTCTTTATTCAGCTTTTCCGGTCCCAGGGAAGGATCGATGGCAACTGCACGTTCGAAATCTTCAGCCGCCAGTTTATGCTTGCCCTGCTTCTTGTAATTTTCAGAGCGTTTCAGATATGCCTGGGCGACGACTTCGTCAATCCGGCGGGCACGTTCAAAATCGCGCAAAGCATGATCGAGATCGCCCCGTTGCATGAAGGCATCGCCGCGGACTGAATAAGCCTCGGGATTCGGCTGGATTTTGATGGAACGCGAACATTCCTGAATACAACGATCCAGCTCTTTCTCTTCAAGATAGAGTGCGCCCCGAATCAGGTAACCGCGGCCGGTATCCTGGGTCAGTTCGACGATCTTCGCGTAATCCTGCATGGCAGATTCGCGTTCTTCTGAAGCGAGAAAGAACTGTGCCCGTTCCAGCAGCAACTCGGTATTTTCCGGATCCTTAACCAGCTGCTCATTGATGGCAGCCAGTTGCTGTAACCAGACCAGCTTCTGTTTGTCCGCGTCTGCTTTTTTCTTGTCACCCGCTGACTCATAAGCCGTCATCCGTTGACGATAGAACTTCTGGTTCTGTGGGCTGAGTTCAATTGCCTTTGTGAAATCGGCAATCGCCTTGTCGTATTTTTCCTGCTTCTGCCAGGCCAGTCCCCGGTTATCATAAGCGTTCAGATACTTCGGGTTTTCCTGGATGACTTTGTTTAAGATCTTAATCGCCTCATCACCCTCACCCAGATTCATCAGTGTGAATCCCAGGTTGTTCATGGCGTCCAGGCTGTCCGGTTTGATCTTGAGCACCTGCTCGAAATCAGCACGGGCTTCCTTGAGCTTGCCAGACGTCGCGAAGAGCAACCCACGGTTATTGTAAGCATGGTGACTGTCGGGCTTGAGTTCGATCGCTTTGGTGAAATCGTTCAACGCGAGCTGTCCGCCGCCCCGGGTCATGAAAAACAGTGCCCGCGTATAATAATACTGGGCAACTCCAGGCTGCATGTCGATGGCTTTGGTCAAGTCCACGATGGCATTGGCGTCCTGCTTCAGGTCTGCCCAGGCGCTGCCTCGATGGAAATAGTATTTGGCGACCTGGGGATTCAGCGTAATGGCCGAGTTGAGTACCCGCGTCGCGTCAGGCAGCTTGCCCTGTTTAATCAAGGCACGTGCCTGCAGGAACAGCTCTTCCGCTTTCTTCTGAGCGGCCTGATCGACAGACGCCTGCTGTACCGCAGGTTCAGAGGCAGATGGTGTCTCGACTGGCTTCGCACCGGCCTCCGGTTTCACGGCGGCGGTGTCCTGCTGCGCAGCCTGCTTTTGCTCCACGGATTGTGCTTCATCTGATTTAACTGCTTGCTGTGCAGCTGGTTGCGACTCAGCACCACATCCACTTACCAGAAAGAAACCGACCAGCATCCCTGCAATCTGACGCTTCATTTTTGCTATCACCTACTTTGTGTATCCATACCTGTTGCATAAAATGCAATTAATCCTGCGAAGGCTTGTAAATCGACATTGAAAATCTGTCAATCCCAATTGATTTTCCGCCATTTTCATGAATGGACGTCGTGCTCCCGATCTTTTACAATCCGGGGACTACAATCCTGTCTTGAACTTTGATTTAACCTTAAAGGAACCTGTCACTTGCAGTTACCACGTAACCCGACCAGAGAAGTGAAAATTGGCTCAGCTGTCATCGGCAACGCGAATCCGATCGCCGTCCAGAGTATGACAGCGACCAAGACCAGCAACATCGATGCCACTGTTGCCCAGATTCACTCCCTGGAAGAGGCAGGGGCGGACATCGTGCGTGTGGCCGTCGATAATCGTCGCGAAGCAGCCGCCCTGATCGAGATTCGCAAGCAGACAACAGTTCCCATCAGCGTGGACCTGCAGGAGAACTACCGTCTGGCGGAAGTCATAGCCCCATACGTGAATAAACTCCGCTACAATCCGGGGCACCTGTATCACCACGAACCGGAAAAACCCTGGCAGGATAAAGTCCGCTTCATTGCCGAAATTGCCCGCGACAATGATTGTGCACTCCGCGTCGGAGTCAACTGTGGCTCGGTCGACCCTGCCAAGCTGGAAAAGTACGATCCTGCAGACTCGATCTCGCCTATGCTGGAAAGCGCCCTGGATCACTGTACGTTTCTGGAATCGATCGACTTCACTCGCTTCTGTGTCTCTCTGAAAGATTCGGATCCCGCAAAAGTCGTTGAAGTTAACACCCGTTTCGCTGCACAGCGGCCCGATATCCCGCTGCACCTGGGCGTCACCGAAGCCGGGATGCCCCCCGACGGGATCATCAAGACCCGCATGGCTTTCGAACAGCTGATCAGCAAAGGGATTGGCGACACGATTCGCGTTTCGCTAACTGTCCCCAACGACCGTAAGGGGGAAGAAATCGAAGCCGGCCGCGCGATTCTGAAAGACATCGCGGAAGGCCGGGTACGAACGGTAGTCGACTTTGATCTGAAGGGGCTGAACATCATCAGCTGCCCCAGTTGCTCCCGGGTAGAGAATGAAGTTTTCGTCGACCTGGCGGCTGACGTCAAGAAGATGACCGAGTACGCCAAAGACCACAAGCTGACGATTGCCGTGATGGGCTGTCGCGTAAATGGACCGGGCGAAACCGATGATGCCGACCTGGGACTCTGGTGTGGTCCGAATTATGTGAATCTCAAAAAAGGGAGTGAATCTCTGGGACGCTACTCCTATGATGAGATTCTGCCGCGACTCAAAAGCGAACTGGATGCCCTGATTGAAGAACAGACGGCCCAGATTTAAACTCAACGCGCGCGACACATATTGCTCATTTTTCCAATCTTTCTTCCCGGAAGGCATGAACGTCCATCATGGCCAATTCAAACTCTTCGAACGATCTGACCACCGCAACCATTCTTATCTTCGGAGCCTCAGGCGATTTGACCGCCCGTAAGTTAATTCCATCACTCTATGATCTGTGGAGTGAAGGTTACCTCTGTGAAAATCTGCCGATCATTGGTCTGGCACGTCGCTCTAAGACGGATGAAGAGTTCCGCAACGAACAGCGCGACACCGTCTCACAGTTCACCCGCACCGGGACAGTCACCGATGAAAAATGGGAACAGTTTTCGAAACGGCTCTACTACCGGGAAGTCGATATCACAGACGAGAGCGATCACGTCCACCTCAAAGACACGATCGAAGCGGTCGAACGGGAAACCTTAGGGGACACGATTTCGAAACGGGTTGCCTACCTGGCCACGGCCCCTTCACTGTTTTATCCCTCCGTGCAGGCACTCTCCCGCGCAGGGATGGTTCCCAAAAATACGAGCGAAGAGTGGTTGCGGGTCGTCATTGAAAAACCATTCGGTCACGATCTGGAATCGGCCCAGGAGCTCAGTACCCAGTTAAGTGAACTGCTCAGCGAAGATCAGATCTACCGCATCGACCATTACCTGGGTAAAGAGACCGTGCAGAACATTCTGCTCTTCCGGTTGAGTAACTCGATCTTTGAACCGCTGTTGAACCGTAATCATGTCGACCATGTTCAGATCACCGTAGCGGAGTCACAGGGGATCGAACATGGCCGAGGCGGTTATTACGATCGCTCGGGGGCCCTGCGGGATGTGTTACAGAATCACGTGCTGCAACTGCTCTGTCTGATCGCCATGGAACCGCCGGCCCTGTTCAGTGGCGAAGAAATTCGCGATGAAAAACTGAAAGTGTTAAAAACGCTGGCCCCCGGATCGAAAGGCCCGATCTCCGATTGGGCGATTGCCGGTCAATACACGGCCGGCCAGTCATTCGGACAGGCTGTTCCCGGTTATCGTGAAGAAGAACGTGTTCCCGCCGACTCCCGTCGGGAAACATTCGTAGCGATGGAAGTCATGGTTGAGAACTGGCGTTGGGAAGGGGTGCCCTTCTATCTACGCACCGGCAAACGACTGCCGGAACGTGTCAGTGAAATTGCCATCCAGTTCAAACACCCGCCGATGAACCTGTTTACGACCGTTGAATGTGATGGCGACATCTGTTCGCTGGTTGAACGCAAGCCGAACGAACTGATCTTCCGCATTCAGCCCAAAGAGTCGATCTCGATGAAGTTTTCAACGAAGCGGCCCGGGATGCAGTATCAGATCCAGCCGGTCACCATGGACTTTGCCTTTGAAGACGCCTATCACAAAAGTCTGCCCGAAGCATACGAGCGACTGCTAATGGATGTACTCCGCGGCGACTCCACGCTGTTTACCCGTAGTGACGAACTGGAGGCTGCCTGGAAATTCGTCACCCCCGTACTCGACCAGTGGGAGAAAGGTGATCATACACCAGAACCTTATTATGCAGGTACCTGGGGCCCCTCAGGTGCAACAAACCTGTTGAGCAAATCAGGCCGACGCTGGCGAACCCCTTCTACAAGCAAGAAGGAATAAGCAGACGCATCGTTAATCCGCGGAGTCAGTCAGCTCTGACTCCTGCGGTCCCGCTAACTTTTGCTTCAGTACCTGCAGTGGCTTTGAGAGCAGCAGGTACAGTACGACTCCCAGGACGGCTCCCAGCGTATCAGCAACCCAGTCCTTGACGCTCGGTTCCCGTTTTAATACTGGGATACCCTGTAACATCTCATCAACAATTCCAAACAGGCTCACGCCCACTACGATCAACAGCAGACGCTTCAGGGACAGTCGATCCCAGCGCAGTGACAGCCACCAGGTCAGTAGAAACGCCAGCCCTGCGTAAGCGATAAAATGCAGGGGCACATCGGTTCCCTGGGGGATCGTCCCTTTTTTCAAAGGGACGTGAGTCGCGGTAAACAGCACCATCAAGTATAGAATCAGCAGCGTACGAACCAAAAGTTGATAACGATGCATCACTTCCCTGCCCAATCGAGTGTCAACTGTTACCGAATCCCCTGCAGACAGATCATCTTCATCTGGAATCAAACCTTATAGGGGGCTTTCTGTCGTGCTTCCGGATGTGCTTCCAGATAGCTGGCGATTCGATCTTTGCGGGAGAGCGCTTCCGGAATGAAGTCGATGGCCTGTTCCAGACGATCGTTGGGTTCCGCACAGCTGAACCGCAGGAATCCATGACCGGCTTCGCCAAAACATTCGCCTCCCAGACACGCGATACCGAAATCATCATCGGCGCCTTGTAACAGATAGAGAGCCAGACCATGGCTTGTGATTCCCAGTTCGTTACAGACGGGAGCAACGTTCACGAACACATAAAATGTGGCATGGGGATCGAGGGCATGAAAATGCTCGATCTCATTCAGCTTGTTGGTCAGCAGCACGACTTTTTCGCGGAACTTCAACATGACCTCATCGCGTTCCTGCGAATCCTTGTTCAGCGCTGCTGCTCCCGCCAGCTGTACGATGGGGGGAGTACAGGAGAGGGTGGTGTTGACCATTTTGCCGATGGAGGTCGCGACCTCTTCTGAAGCGACGCAGAACCCAAGCCGCCAGCCACTCATGCTGTAAGATTTCGAAAAGGTGTAAGCAGACACACACTGATCCATCATTCCAGGCTGTGCCAGGATCGAATGATGTTTGCCCTGCCAGACCATATGACAGTAAGGCTCATCGCTGAAGACGGCAATGTTCTTGCCACGAATCAGGTCGGCAATCGCTTTCAGATCAGATTCCTCAATCACACCGCCGGTAGGATTGTGAGGTGAGTTCAGGAAGATTGCTTTGGGAGCAGGGTCTTCATTGATGAATTTCTCAATGTCAGCCAGATCGGGTCGGAACTCATTCTCCTGCTTCAGGTCGGAGAGCACCATCCGCGCGCCGCGGCGTTCAATGTTTGGCAGATAGGTCGGGAAGTAGGGACTGAAAACGAGTACGCCGTCCCCGGGGTTCAGAAAAGCTTCACAGAAGAACTGTTCGAAGACCTTAGCCCCTGGCCCGACAACAATATTTTCCGGCTTGGCATCAACCTGAAACTCACGGGAGACGAAATCGGCAGCCGCCTGACGGAACTCGGGAATCCCCGGAGAGGCACAATAGTGCGACTGGTTATTCTGAATGGCTTCAATTCCGGTGGCCTTCGCGGAAGCGGTACTGTCAAAGGGGCTGTCTCCCACTTCCAGTTCCACAACATCTTTGCCTTGCGCTTTGAGTTGTTTCGCAATTGCCAGAACACTGAAGGCGGTTTCCACGGTAAGAGACTGAGCAAAATCACTTAATTGTAAAGCCACGAAAGAATCCCCTTTGAGGTTGAAGTTATTCCGGAAGTGTTCTCAATGCTGACTACTTTAAAGGGGGCGCCCGTTTTTTGAAACTGGTTCGGCCCCCATTCTCTGAAACTGACTTTATTTCACGCGCGTTATTTCGTTGAGATCGCCTGCGCCAGCGGACGCAGAACCTGATCGATCACATAGTCTTTCATCAACTGATCCGATTTGGCTTTCAGATCATACATGGTGTCTTCGAGACGGGTGTCTGCCGACAGGCTACCGTACTGCCTGAGGGTAAAGAACACCGAGATCTGTTCGTCAGGAAAATCGTCACGGCGGACCTGGTAGGCGTTCGTACGGGTTTCGATCATCAGGCGTGCCTGGCAGCGACAGGAGTCATCCAGGCTGAGGGTAATCGAAGGTTCATAATTCAATGCCCGGGAACCGGGAATCTGCAACAGGCTGTCCACTGCCTGATTTGCTCCCAGCGCTTCCGCGACCAGCGCGTCGTGATTTCCCCGATAGGAAAAATCAAATCCGACGATATAGTCGAGTGCCTCACAGTCGAGCGGACTGACTGACAACATATAGGGCACTAGCTCCAGCATGAGCTGATGTTGAGTGAGGCAGTCGTCCGGGTCATTGGGATTAAAATAGCCACTGCAGACCCGTTGCGTTTCCAGGGACATCCACCGCTGCTGGCCGACCTCTTCCTTATCTTCCTCCAGAATGAAGCCGTTTTCTCCCCGGTTATAAAAATTGCGCATCGAGGGAAACGATTTCTGCACCCGCTCAAAAAAATTCAGTACTGTATCCCGTGAGGAAGGCAGCGTCATTTCCGTGCATAAATTCAGGTTCACGAAATAATCGTCGGACAGCATACTGTAAGGGTGCATAATCGTTCTATCATCTTGTATATTAGCAGCACGAGCCCAGTCAGGGTCCGAGATTCAGAAGCGCAACAGTCAGCCTATTCTACCGGAGGTTTTCAGATGGGTCAAAGAACAGTTGCAGATCCGCAGGGAGTTCGCAGTAGCGAACAGAAAACCAGTGTTGGTCAGTCATCTCCCCTGAAATGCTCCCTGTTTACCACCGAAACAGGCTGGTGTGGACTGTTGGGGAGGGATAATACGGTAACCCGACTCTGGATGGGACACCATTCCCGCGCTGATGCACTGGAATCACTGCAAAAAATCTGCGAGCAAAATCCTGAGCTTAAAGAGGAACAAATCGAAGAAGCCGACTGGTTTCCAGAACTACGAGAGCGACTTCAGGATTATTTTCAGGGAGCCCGGGTCGATTTTCAGGACATCGCTCTGAACCTGCCTCAACTGACGGCATTCCAGTCCCGAGTCATTCAGGCCCTGCAGCAGGTCGGTTACGGTGAGTTAATCACTTATGGAGAGCTGGCCAGTAAAGCAGGCTCACCACGGGCCGCTCGCGCGGTGGGAACGGTGATGGCCGGAAATCGAATTCCAGTGCTGATCCCCTGCCACAGAGTTGTTGCTGCGGGAGGAAAACTGGGAGGCTTTTCTGCTCCACAGGGAACTTCGCTGAAAGCGCATCTGCTGCAACTCGAATCCCGGGGATTCACAGAGTAAGCCCGCTTCCAGAGACTCTGCGAGCTATCGTCTCAGGCGGACTTTCGCAGTTCAGCTGATCTGTCTGACGCTGCGCGGGAGCGAGATGCTGCGGTTCGTTTTTTGCGTTCTGCTTCCTGCTGCTGATCGAGCATGGCCTGTTCAAACAGAAAGATCCGCTGCCCCAGGCGATCGATCCGCCGGGTGACGGAATTCGAGGTTTGTTCCATGCCTGCAGACACGAGCGTAATGACTCCCAGAAAGAGCAGCATTTGCCCGGCAGTACTGATCAACCAGCCGGTAGAAGCATAGTTGGCTGGTCCACCATAGTAACCCCAGAGCACGAGTGTCGTTCCAATCGTTAAGACTGCCACGCCACCATAGGCCATCAGCTGACCGACCAGTCCCAGCCAGTTCGGCTTCTGATCCTCTTCTTCGATCAGGCTCTGAATATCGCGAAAATCGGAATGCAGGCGCGGTGTTACTGGCTCGTATTCTTCTTCGACTTCTTCTGTGTTGTAAGCTTCCGTTTCTGAAGTTTCGTCTGTCCAGCTGGTAGAATCTTCCTGTACGAAAGCGGGTTCACTCTTCGGAGCCGCAACGGGGGCTTCCTTCACCTGCGGTGTTTCTGCTACTGGCGGTTTCAAATTTTCTGGCGGCTTCTGTTCTGTGGAAGCAAATAACGAAGAAGCGTCCTGCACGCGTGATTCGGCTTTTGTCAGAGGCCCGTAGGGGTCCAGAATATCGCGATTCGACCAGCGCGCCAGCAGT
Source organism: Gimesia chilikensis (assembly GCF_007744075.1). Taxonomy (NCBI): domain Bacteria; kingdom Pseudomonadati; phylum Planctomycetota; class Planctomycetia; order Planctomycetales; family Planctomycetaceae; genus Gimesia; species Gimesia chilikensis. The sequence continues at coordinate 6,868,761 of NZ_CP036266.1, forward strand.
TCGCGGGCTTCTTTGGTTTTATCACTGATTCGAGCTGCAGCCGTACTTCCCATGTCATTTCCACAGATCGCGCAATGGATCCGCGTGGAATCGGAAGAGACTTCGGCAGCCACATCTGACTGGCAACTTGTGCACCACATAAGGCACCTGGTTTTGATAACTGAATAACTGGAGAGGACTTGAGAGTTCGCTGAAATGCTTTGTAGATGGGAGAGAGACAGGGATTATCAATACTTGGCCATTTGATGCAAGACCGTTTTTCATTTCCAGACCAGAGCTCAAGCAGGTCATGACCGCAGTTCACTTCGAGAATAGAAAAATATGCAGAGTGTGAAATACACCACAGATTGAACCCGGACCGCCTGCAATACTGAGGCTGTGATTCACCTGTTGTGATTCAAAACATGCCACAAGGGGACCGTCTGACACAGCCGCCCCCTGGTTCGAACCATGGCCCAACCTAAAAACGTCTGTTCGAGTAATTTTTCAGGAGAAACGAATGAATCTGGTCCGCGTATTTTTAACGGCAGCATTTCTGGCATCAACTGTCATGCTCAGCCATGCCGTGGAAGCCAAAGAAGCTCCCGTTGCATTAGATGGAAACTGTGCCGTCTGCCTGGTGAATGGAAAGAAAATTGTCAAAGGGAAACCGGAATTCAAAGTGGTCTTCGATGGCCAGACTTATCTTTTTCCATCTCAAAAAGTGAAACAGGAATTCGAGGCGAGCCCCGAAAAGTATGTGCCGGCACTCAAGGGTGACTGCACCGTCTGTTATGCCCATCATGATGGTCATCGCAATCCGGGAACCGTCGATCACATCAGCTTTTACCAGGGACGCGTCTTTCTGTTCCCCAACGAACAGATCAAAGCTGTATTTGATAAAGCACCTGCAAAATACTCAGACGTCGATCTGGCCTGTGACGGAAAATGCATCGTCTGCAAGGTCGATGGTGGAAAAGATGTGCCTGGTAAAGCGAAGTTTACTGCCATCCATAAAGGCATGCGTTACCAGTTTCCGAGTGAAGCTGTTATGCAGAAATTCCAGGCAAGTCCTGATAAATATATTTCCCAGCTTAAAGCTGACACCAGCACCAGTAGCACCACGGATGCTGCATCACAGCTTGTCTCAGTCACTGGAACCACCGGTTGTGCCGCCTGTCAGTTTGGCGTACATCCTAAACAGGATCCCGGAGAACTGGGACTCGCCGTTAAAAGTGAGGATGGAAAAATCTATGTGATCGAAGGTGCTCACAAATCCCATCCCAGCCTGTATGACAGCCGTTTTGAGAGCTTGAAGGTCAAAGTCAAAGGTAAAGAAATTGCATCTAAAGGCAAATTCGTCTGGCTCGCCCCTCAATCAATTGAAACCGTGAAATAAGCGAAGCAACAAAAAAACAGCCTGAGACCAATTGGTTTCAGGCTGTCTGAATACATTGATTATTGGCAACACCTGGCAGCGCCTGTTCTTCCTCTCTCTTCCAACCTGAGTTGAAGAACGCTGTCAGGTGTTTTTTAATTACCGGGCCAGGTAATAAGAAGGATTTGATGTAAAGCGCTCCCGCTCTGCATCACTGGAGAAGAACACCAGACGTTCCCGATAGACGCCTCCTGCGTAGGGATCACCTTCGACAGATTGATTTCGTTCCAGTTTCGATACACGACACTGTCCATCGAAAGCCGGCCAGTATTCCATCGGGTTCGCATCAAACTTATGTTTGTGTTCAAGAGAAGCGAAGCAAAGCTTACGTCCCTTGAATTCTGAAGTGAACTTCGCATTCCCTTCCCGCAGCTCCTGGTCGTCGAGCATGCTGACCAGACAGACTCCTTTGAATGCAAATTCGGGAACCACTTCCTTCTGGCTCATTTTCTTGATTTCTGCTGTCTGGGTTTTCGCAGGAGCAGCCTGCTCATGATTTACCAGGCAAATTTTCTGCAGGTGTCCCGACATTTCGCGGGCAGCCACATAACCTGACAGCTTTTTGACCACCTTCAGCTCGGGAGAAATAATGACCGTTGTAGGCAGACCGGCGACACCGATGGCTTCTACGAATTCCGGATTTTCATCTGCATCCACGCGAAGTGGAATGAAACAGGAATTGATGTGCTTAATCACCTTCTGATCTTTGAAGGTTTCTTTATCCATTTTATGACAGTAGCCACACCAGCTGGCTCCAATCTGAATGAACATTGATTTTTCCTGAGCGCGGGCCTGCAGGGCAGCCTGCTTCAGGTTGGTTTGCCAGCTGATTTCATCCGCTCTCAAGGCGGGAGTGAAAGACTGGAGAAAAACAAAACTTAATGTCAGAACGAGTAAGTTCCTGGCGCGCATAACAATCCCTTATGATAGTAGCCCAAAAATTCCTGCACGCTTTACATATCGGACAGATTTGATGATTCGTTCAGTTTGCAGGATTATTCTGGATCAGATTTTTGTAATTGATTTGAGGTTTAGAACGATTCGTAAGCTCAGATAAACACTGAGGATAACGCAGGGGATTTATCTCCCCCAGTTTCACAGTGCGACCGCTTTTGCAGGGTAGGTTGTGTCGGTAGTTTTTTCAGAGTTACCAACATACTTCATACGTAAAGTATTCATATTTTATTGGATAATTTTGTCATAAATCCGTCTGTGATGAAGATCGTCTTTCTGTGCGCCAGGGACTGTAAAGCAGCTTACAAAAGCAGTTCCAGCAGGCAGGACTTGCCTGTGACTTGAATACTCAAACTCTGAAATTCATGGAGTTTACAGCTCAGACTTTGAGAGCAGGAGAAGGGGGATTTTTCTTTGATTTGCCGTATCCTCAGTTTAAATTCAGAGTCAAATGTGAGATAACTCACAGAACAATTGAGGAGCGGGTTTTAGTCTTAACTCCTTGTCTGAAATTTCATTCTTTCCTGCGATAGAAACGTTGAGGTATTCCATGAAACGTCCTGATCTCAATCGACGTGATTTTAATCGAATGACACTCGCCGCCTTTGGTGGGATGGTCGCTGGCTCGATGACGGGCTGCCAGCCAAAATCAGAACCAGCTCCGCAGACACCAGCAACCGGTGACGAAGCCGGTAGTACAACCTCTGAAGGACACGATGATCACGACCACGATCATGCCGATGATGCAGGAGCGGCAAAGGGAAATAAAGATGTCAGCCTGCTGATGAAAGAGCCACACGTCTGTCGTGGACTGAATACCTGCAAAGGAACGAACGCAGGCATCAAAAACGACTGTGCTGGCCTGGGTGCCTGTGCTTCTGTCGCCGAGCATGCCTGCTCTGGTCAGAACGAGTGCAAAGGCCAGGGTGGCTGTGGCACCAACCCCGGTATGAATTCCTGTAAAGGAAAAGGGGGCTGTCATATTCCGCTGATGGAAGGTGCCTGGAAACTGGCCCGCGCTGAATTCGAAAAAGCGATGGAAAAAGCCGGCAAGAAAGTCGGTCCCGCTCCAGAACCTAAAAAAGAGTAATCTCGCATAAAGTAAAATTCGACAGGCTCCTGATCCAGCACATTGGATCAGGGGCCTGTTTTTTGAGCCAGATCACCACACTGTAAACACAACAGCACCCGGGAAATCGCTCAGAGGGAAAGACGAATGACAGAGCCGCGTCTTGGACATGAAAATCTCGGACTGGGAGTCGGTCTGCGGACCGTTCACTTCTCACACATTCTGGAACATCAGCCGGAAGTCGACTGGTTCGAAATCATTTCCGAAAACTTCATGGATTCACAGGGACGCCCCCGCCACGTTCTGGAGCAGATTGCAGAGCGCTACCCGATCGTCATGCATGGGGTCTCCCTCTCAATCGGCAGCACCGATCCCCTCAATCGGGACTATCTCCATAAACTGAAAACACTGGCCAACTCAGTTAATGCCCGCTGGATTTCAGACCATGTCTGCTGGACGGGAGTGGCAGGTCGGAACACCCACGACCTGCTGCCGATTCCCTACACTGAAGCGACGCTGACGCATATCGTCGAACGGATTCGTACTGTTCAGGAGATTCTTGAACGGCCCCTGATCCTCGAAAATCCGAGCAGCTATCTCGAGTTTCAAGATTCGACCATGAGTGAGTGTGAATTTATCTGTCGCATGGCGGAAGAAGCCGATTGTGGACTGCTGCTGGATGTCAATAACGTCTATGTCTCGAGCGTGAATCATGAATTTGATCCCGTCTCTTACGTAGAGTCAATTCCGGCAGAACGGGTCGTGCAGTGTCACCTGGCGGGCCACACGAACTGTGGCACGCATCTGATTGACACGCACAACGGCCATGTGGTGAATCCGGTCTGGAATCTGTTTCAATTGCTACATCAGCGTACGGGAGGCGTGGCAACACTACTGGAATGGGACGCTGACATTCCGCCTTTCCCGACCGTGCACGCAGAAGTCTTAAAAGCCCGGCAATACATGGATGAAAACCTGGTCATCCCAGCGCAGGATTCCCCGGAAAGCGGGTCTATCCAGTCTGAGGCAATCCCGCATCCGGCTTCATTTATCGCGGCAGAATTCGAATGAGTCAGCAACCACGCCATCTGGAGCAGATTCAGCGCTGGATGCAGGCCGTAATTACCTGGCCGGGTGAAATCCAGGATGGAATTGCTTCAGAGGATGCGCAGTCTGCGATCCCTCTCAACCCTGATGAACTCGAAACCGTGATTACCCGCTCCAGCCAATTGACCAGTCAGGAACGCATTGGAATCTATGCCAACGCCTATTACGCCCGGTTACTGGAATGCCTGAGTGAGGAATACCCGGCACTGATCGCGGTTCTGGGAGAGACCGCATTTGGGGCTTTCTGTATGCAATATCTGCAGTCGTGTCCCTCAACCAGTTATACCCTGGGGGATCTGGGCGCCCAGTTCCCTGAATTCCTCTCTGAAAACAGACCGGCTCGGGAACAGTCAGACGAACCGGACTGGACCGATTTCCTCGTGGAAGTCGCAACGCTGGAGCGACTTTACAGCGAAGTCTTCGATGGACCGGGCATCGAGCAGACGCCCCTGTTGACGCCGGAAAAACTGAACTCCCTCTCTCCCGAAGAGTGGCCTGAACTGAAACTGCAGTTAGCGCCCTGCTTCCGACTGTGCCGGTTCCACTATCCTGTGCACGAATTCATTACCTCTGTCCGGAAGTCAGAAGAGCCAGCCATTCCGGTCCCCCAAACCACCTGGCTGGCGATCACCCGCCGCAACTTTGTTGTCCGACGCGAGAGCATTTCCGAGCCTGAATACTTACTGCTTTCACAATTGCAGGAGGGACGGAGAATCGGAGAAGCGATAGCCGTGCTGATAGAAGCAAAACTGCTGGATCCCGAAGATCTCGTCGCTCATCTGCACGAATGGTTTCGCCACTGGACTGCCGCGGCGTTCATTATTGGATTTACAACTGAGTAAGTGGAGCAACTGCTGATCTCAGAGCGGATTTCCGGGACTTGAGACGAAATCAAGCGAATTCAATTTTTGCTTCAAAATCGTGCCTGTTGAAAAGAATGGGAAATTTAGATAGTCTGGCAAAAGAATTACTGCTCAAAATCAAGGGAATATCGGCTCCGCAGGCAGATACAAATCAACAAATCAGGATGTATTGTCGCCTGACAGGTCGCCGCCTCAAAGCACCCGCGTGCCCCGCATTGACACAAAAACGGCTCGGAATTACAGTCCCGACTTATAAAAATTACACACGGAATATTCTTTAGCTTATTTTCAAGAAAATGATCAGCAGCGGGGCTGTCAGGGAGGGCAGCAATATGAAGGGCATCATCATGTGTTGTGTTGCAATGTTGCCAGCCTTTGAAATCGCGGGGTGTACGCAACGAAACTCCCTGCCTCCTGTGACTATTAATTCCCCCGCTCCCATGCCAGCCCCTCAATACCCGGCTCAAGCAGCAAAGCCAGCCCCCACGGGGCCTCTGTTTACCACGCCTCCGACGATTGCAATCGAACCGTCAAACCCCTGGAAACCCGAAGCAGAGGTGCGTGACTGGGAATATATTGTGATTCATCACACCGCGTCGTCATCAGGCAGTGTCGAGAGCATTCACGAACTGCACAGCAAGAAAAAGGATAAATCCGGTAATTCCTGGCTGGGAATCGGTTATCACTTCGTGATTGGCAATGGCAATGGCATGCCCGACGGAGAGATCGAATCCACCTTCCGCTGGCGTGAGCAGATGCATGGAGCCCATGCAGGAAATAATGCGTACAACCAGAAAGGGATCGGGATCTGTCTGGTTGGAAATTTTGAAAATGAACCTCCCACAGACGCACAAATGGCTGCTGTGAAGAAGCTCGTGGGAGTACTCAAAGCGGAATACAATATCTCCAGCCAGAACGTACAGGGACACCGCGATGTGAAAGCGACCGCCTGCCCCGGGAAATACTTCCCCATGAGCGAAGTCGCCTCTGCCGTTGATCTGCCCGTTCTGGGATCAACGTCCCCACCTGAACCCACGAGAAAACCTGAGATCGAACTGGCTCAGGAATAGCCCTACCAGACAACCCCACATTTAAGACTACCCCCTGATTCACTCACTGAAAGCAAAATGAAAATGGATTATTCTCAACGTCTTAAATGGATTGAACATGTTTTACAGACAGAGAGCAGAGGGTTAGACCGTCTCGATACTTCAGGCAGCAACTCGGAACCGACCTCGGAGACAGAGACCACTCTGAATCTGCCGCTGAAGCATATTTCCCTGTTTCGCCCTGAACATTACCAGTCGGGTTACGCTTATCCGCTCGTGATCTGGTTGCATCCTGATTGTGGATCAGAACACGACCTGCATACCGTAATGCCCAAAATCAGTACCCGGAATTATCTGGGGCTTTCATTCCGGGCTCCGGCCATTGATCCCAAAGCACCACAGAACGGCTATCGCTGGCCCGACAGCCAGTTGTTTATTGAGTTGTTTCTCAGTCAGGTGGAACAGACGGTAGAAGAATTGAAAAAGGTATTCCACATCCATCCCGATCGGATTTATCTGGCAGGGAAGGGCACCGGTTGTTCAATTGCCACCCGCCTGCTGCTGCAGTCAGAGAACCTGTTTGCGGGAGCCGCTCTCCTGGAGGGACATTTCAGCAAGCATGATTTCCAGTACCAGGAAACCGGTAATCTCGCAGGAAAACGGATTCTGCTGGATCCACAGCACTCCCAGCAGCCCCTGTCCACACAGCGACTGATGAGACTCTGGAAAACCAGAGGCGCGGATGTCCAACTCCCGCATCCGTCTCAGCATTCAGGACAAAACCAGGGGCGCGAACTTCTGCGGGCCCTCGATTACTGGATCATGGAAGGAATTTCTACTGCGAAGCTGGCCTGAGTCATGTTCTCTGCCCACAGCTGATTGCGCCTGTACAGTTTCAATTACGACGATTAATCGGTTTATGCCGAAGTTTCCTGTCGTAATGCGTCCGGTCTGGCCGATGAATTAACTGGAACCCGGTACCGACACCGGAGTCCGACTGCTGAAATTTACGGGCAGCCTTTTGTGGACTGTTCGCTTTATTCTACCGACCGGCAAGGAGAGAACTATGATGGTGCGGCGTCTCATGCTCGCAGGGTTGTTCCTGTTTGTGGTTGGGTTGGCCACGTCTTTTTCCCCTGCTGATGCACAGGCAGCCGGACGCGGACAACCAACCGACTGGAAACGATTCTACTATTACCCCTATGTCTATTATCCCCAGAACTTCCAGCGACCTCAGGGGAGTTATGACAATCTCTATTACCGCTATCCGGAAAATATGAGAATCCCGGTTTACAACAAAGACTGGCACAACTTCTACCCCAGTGATCGCCCTTACCACAAAGGCAATCACTTCTATCTGGACGTCTTTTAAAAGACTCCCTGCGTGACTCTCTACAGCACGCCCCGTGATCTGAACACCAAAGCCTGCGAAGTATTTCGCAGGCTTTTTTAATTCCCCTCTGAGAACTGAATTTCCAGTCAGTTCCACTTTCCACAATCGACACTGACATTCTAAAATTACCCCAGAACGAATCCTGGCTCAGGAATCACAGTTTCACTTTTCCCAGGCAATAGACCTCCCCTGACCAGCCCTCCGATCCCAATTCAAAACGCCCGGCAGTTACAGCTTTATGTCAAACGAAAAAACGGAAGGTATCATCATTCGACTGGCCGACTTCAGCGAGTCGAGCAAAGTGGTTACCTGGTTTACGCGGGACTTTGGGAAAACTGCGTGTCTGGCGAAAGGTGCCAAGCGGCTGAAAAGCTCATTTGAGGCTGCTATTGACTTACTTGCCACATGTCGGATAGTCTTCATCCGAAAATCTTCCGGCGGGCTCGATATTCTTACCGAAGCCCAGCTCGTGAATCGTTTTCGACCTTATCCTGGAAATCTGTCTCACCTGTATGTGGGGTATTATATCGCAGAACTGCTGGATGCTCTGACAGAGGAGTACGATCCTCATCCGGAGCTGTACGATGCAGTCTGCGAAACAATACAGCACCTGCAGGAACAAGACGATTTCCAGAAACCTTTGATTAAATTTGAATTAACCATATTAGAGGAGATCGGTCAGCTTCCTCAGTTCGAATACTGTGCCGGCTGTAACGGCGAACTGGGGCCTGCTGAAGCGTATCTCTATGATGCCCACAACGGCGGAGTGTATTGCCGGGATTGTGAACAGCAGAGACACGGAAATGTGCGTGTCTCGCGGGGAACCATCTCGGTACTGCAGAAACTGTCAACTGAAAAAACGGTACTGTCCCAGCGACTGAACCTGTCCCTTCAACAACAACGCGAGATTCGACACCTGCTGTCAACTACCATGTCCCATATCCTGGGGCGTCGCCCCAAAATGGCGTCCTACCTCAAACTGTAATCAATTCATTTTCCTCAGGTGGAAGTCACGGATGACCATGTCCACTTATGATCGACTTAATAAAACTTCACGCGTATTCCGCACTGTAGTTCAGGCTCTGATTCTCAGCGTCTGTATCAGTGCCACGGGCTGCGCCATGTTCAGCGACCGTTCGACCGGATTATCCGCGTGGAAACCGCCCTGGTCTAAAAAAAGCGTGACCGATGATCCCACTATCGACAACGTACGCGGCCCTATGCAGCGCGTGCTGCAGACAGCGATGTGGAAAAAAGAACGGGAATCCAATTTCATCAAACCTGGCGTTGGTGCAACTGAATACAAAAAAGCCCAGGAATTGTTTGACGCCAAGAATTACAAAGAGGCTGAAAAAGAATTCAAGGCTATCGTCAAGAAATTCAAAAACGATCCCATTCGAGAAGACGCTCAATTCATGATCGCCGAGTGTCAGTTTGCCCGGAAGCGATACTCCTGGGCGCAGGACAGCTACGATCAGTTGCTGGTAGATTTCCCTTCTACACGTCACCTCGATCAGACGACCAAGCGGATGTTTACCATCGCACGCCACTGGTTACAGGATCCTTCGATCATTTCCGGTAGTGAAGTCCAGCAGGTTAACCTGGAGGAACCGGGCTCGGACTCCCCCGAACTGCCCGATGATGGTAAAAAACGCAGCAGCCGCTGGGCACTGGTGCCCAACCTGTTTGACCGCAGTCGCCCTGTGTTCGATACCGAAAACCGTGCTCTCGAAGCCCTCAAATCCATCTGGCTGCATGACCCCACCGGTCCCCTGGCCGATGACGCTCTGATGCTGACCGCCAGTCACTACCTGCAGAAGGGGCGTTACATGGATGCAGACCGAACATTCGGCCTGCTGCGTGAAGAGTATCCAAAAAGCCCCCACCTGAAGGATGCCTTCATGCTGGGAACGCACGTGAAACTCATGTCTTATCAGGGTCCCCGCTACGATGCCACCGTGCTCGACGATGCTGGAAACCTGAAAGAAACCACACTGCGAATGTTCCCCAACGCCGACAAACAACGGCTGAAGACGGAACTTCAGAAAATCGAATACGCGAAAGCGAAGCGTGAGTGGGAGACCGTTCAATACTGGATGCGCCGCAGCAAACCCAAGTCAGCTGCTGTGTACTGTAACCTGCTGATCGAACATTATCCCACGTCTCCCTTTGCCAATCAGGCCCGCGATCTGCTGGCCGAACTGGGACGCGATAACACGAATCATCTCTGGGCCAATTACGCGGTGCCAGGGAAAAAGTCAGCTGAAAAAGAACCAGAACCATCTCGCTTCTCACTTCCGGGCATTCCCGGTTTTGGCAGCGACGAACCCAAGGCGGTTCCCGCCCCGTCCAAAGCACCTGCTGAGCAGGCACCCGCTGAGGATACGGGACTTGAACCACCGGCCCGTTTGAGACTGGATGGACTGGACGAACCGATTAGAAGAATTCCGTCAGACGGAGAACCGGAACCGGCACGGATCCAACTATAAACCTCTCTGCCTGGCAGAATTGTATCACCCTGTATGACTTAGCTTATGAAACGTTTTGTGGTCAACCTGTTCGTGCTGCTGGTGCTGTCAGTCAATCTGCCAGGCTGCGGCTACACCGTCGGCAATTCGTATCAGCCCGACGTACAGACAGTGTATGTACCTATTTTTGAAAATCAGACTCTGCGTCGTGGATATGAGTACCAGTTAACCGAGGCCGTGCAGCGTAAGATTCAGTCACGAACTCCTTTCCGACTGGCCAAAGGCGTAGAAGCTGATACCCGGCTTACCGGGACCATCAGAAAAATCAATAAATCAGTATTGGGGACCACTCAGAATGACGATCCTCGTAATCTGAATCTGGAGTTTGTCGTGGATGTCACCTGGGAAGATATGCGAAGTGGCCAAATTCTGTCACAGCAGCAGGTTCCCATTACTGCCGATGTCGTCAACCTGGTTTCCCAGGCTTCGTTTGCACCGGAAGTCGGGCAATCCCTGGCGACAGCGACCCAGAGAGTCACCGATGAGCTGGCCAATCAAATTGTACAACTTATGGAAGCCCCCTGGTAATTTTGATTCACAAACACACATGGTCAGGATCTCTCTATCCTGATAAAATCCTATACCATTTCAGAAACCCAACAATTTAAACCATCCCCACCTTTCAGATGAACCTGTCTACTACACAAGTACGGATTGCGAAATCTCATCGGGCCTCAAGCCAGACCTGCAATTCAGGGAAGGATTTGGATATCAAATGAAGTCAAAACCTGTCTTACACCAATGTGCTCTCATGTTATTCTCCTGGGCGATGCTGACACTACTTGTGACCGCGTCTCTCGAGGCGCAGACCGATCAGCGAAAACCACGCCCCGACCCGGCCGGCGCAGTAATGCAGGTCCAGGAACTCCCCAAAGCGCTGGAAAACATTCTGGAGAAATGGGAAAAGGAATCAGGAAAAATCAATAAACTGGAAGGCGAACATGTTCGCATCTGGTATGACGATGTTTTCTGTGTCGAAAAACGTTCCGAGGGAAAATTCTATTACGAGAAACCAGATAAAGGCCGGATCGATATTACCGGCATGAAAATTGGTAAGAATGCCAAGCCGGGTAAAGTGAATCCCAAAACAGGAAAACCCTTCATATTACAACCTGGCGAAAATGAGAAATGGATCTGTGACGGACATCGGATTTTCAAAATTGATGAAGATGAAAAAGCGTACGAAGTCTTTCCGATCCCCCTGGAGCGTCGTGGTGCCAATATCATGGAAGGCCCCCTGCCATTCCTGTTCGGGATGCCTGCAAAAACTGCTAAGCAACGCTATTATTTAAAACTGATAGATAACTCACCACAACAAATTGTCATCGCTGTCAAACCACGTCGGCGGGCAGATGCGGCAAATTACCAGGAAGCCAAAGTCCTGTTGGATCCGAATACGTATCTGCCGCGAGCTGTGCAGTTAATTCACCCAGGCGGGAATCAGTCCACTGTTTACAGTTTCCAAAAAGTGGAAGCGAACAAAGCCAGAGGCATCATCGCTACAGTATTCGGAAACAGTCCATTTACACCGGACCTGGAAGGCTATCAGCTCCAGGGTAAAGTGGTCGCTCAAGCCGATGGCGGTCAGGAGCTACAACCTGCTCCGCAGCAACAGATCGCTCCTATTCAGCATGCTACTTTTAAAGTACCAAATATGGTCGGACATGACTTTAAATCCGCCAGAAAAGTACTGGAAGATATGGGCCTGAAACCTCAGTTTCACCGAGGCGATCCTGCAGGACAACCCAAACTGATCTACCAGGTTTATCAGCAGGTTCCCGTACCAGGTTCTGCAGCTCAGAAGGGCCAGACGATTCATCTGAAACTCTACGTCGATCCGAGTAAAGCACAAAACTGAGTCGGGTAAGAACAAGAAATAACTCATAGAAAAGCCCTGGGGAAACCACCCCGGGGCTTTTTCAGTTATTGCGGGCGCGCATCGCACGTTGAATATCCATGCGAGCGGAATCTTTCTTGAGCTTCTCTCGCTTGTCGTGCAGTTTACGCCCCTTGGCGATTCCCAGTTTCACCTTCACCAGGCCACGGGTGAAGTAGACGGTCAATGGAATCAGCGTCAGACTTGAGTTCTCGGACCGCTCAGCAAATTTGCGGATCTCGGCTTTCTTCATCAGCAGCTTCCGGGGACGCCGGGTCTGATGATTCATTGTGTTCGCCTGCGGGTAGAGGGCGATATCACAGTTAAAGAGCCAGACTTCTCCATCCTGCACGCGGGCAAACGCCTCTTCGATGGAGATCTTGTTCGCGCGGATGCTTTTGACCTCGCTCCCCGCCAGCATAATTCCGCAATCGAGTGTATCCAGAATTTCGTAATTGTGGCGGGCCTTACGATTCTGGCAGACGGTACGTGAATTGGGATCTTCTTTCGAAGCTTTCTTCTTTCCCTTTTTACCCATTACCAGAATCTCCTGAAGTCACCCGGATAATCGGGCGAACGATGCTATCTCTAAAGACGTACATATTAACCGAGAATGAACTGATTTCAATCAGCTTGAAATCACATGCGCGTCTGGTATCGACACGCAAACGTGTGATCTGGTTCACAGCAAATGACTTAATTGCTGTCTGGTCGCAGCTGAACCTGCAGGGCCCCCAACATTCGGGTAATCTGCTTTTCCTTTTTAGAAATGAAGGGAACATTATCCAGCACAATGGCCCGTGGCTCATTCCGTGGATGTAGTACCAGTCGGCCGGAACGCAACAGGAGATACTCAAAGATATCGCTGATTTCCTTGTCAATCTTCAGGTTGGGAGCTGAAAATCGTTCGAGGTCACTCAGGAATCCATGGTGATGCAGCAGTTCATTACCACGAACTTCCCAATAGTCAAAGCGAACATAAATGCCCACACAGATAAAGATCAGCCCCAGAATCCCGGAGAACATCCAGTACATCTGAGAATTGGCCCAGGGACGCAGACTTTTCAGGAAATTCGACAGTGCGGGGACAATTTCCGGGTTAAACCGCAGGATCATCCAGGCCCCCATAAACAGAGCCACGCCGAGGAAGAACAGCGTCAACGACGTGGTGCGGGGAAAGTCGAACGCCAGTACCGTCAGGTTAAAGCCAAAGACGCCCAGAAAGATCAGGGCCATGACTTCAGCCGTATGTTCCGATTTACCGCCCACATACGCGGATTCTCCAGCGAATGTCATGAAAATCGCTGCTGCGATTGAGACGATCAGGGTTGGATAGAGAAACACAATCTTGGGGTAGGAAATCAGATAGATACGGTCGGGGACATCATCTTTGTGCTGCCCGGCTCCCGGTTTCAGTTCCTCACCCATCGTGGAATCATCGGCCATGATCGAATTCCTTATCATTATTCACTGGTGCTGGAGTCTGACGCTGAAACGCAGACCCCGTTATTAATCGAATAGACTTCCTTGAGCACAACGCATTTTGAGCCGCCAGGGATCACTAAAACCTGCAAGCAGAACCCGATTCGAGCACTGTCTCGGTGGAAATGTGTAGTATCCCCGGCAATTCAGAACCGTTAGTGTTCCGCAATAGTAGACGTGCTGAATGCGGACTGCAAGGCTGTTTAGGGACTGATACTTAGGACCTGCCACCTTCTTTCCCGCCTGGCTGTGTTGTCGCTTGATGGACAAGAGCCACCGTGTTTGCCGATTATGCGTGCGACTGGCTCTATTTTGTATAAAATATACAAAGAAAAATATATATAATATATAAAAATCAAAAGTAAGGACTTACTCACCTCCCGATTCCTTGGTACATATTAATGTATGAAAATACGATTGCCTGAACCCGTTCGTATCGTTTCAGTTCTGGGATTTTTAACCCTGATCACTGTCTCTACGCCCACCTTAGAGGCGGCAGAGAAGGTTGACTACCTGAAACAGATCAAACCACTGCTGACCGAAAAGTGCTACTCCTGCCACAGTGCCCTCAAGCAGGAAGCTGAGCTACGCGTTGAAACTCGCGAGTTGATGCTCAATGGCGGTGACAGCGGCGCAGCCCTCGTTCCCGGCAAACCAGATGACAGCCTGCTGCTCTACCGGATCATGGCAGAGGGGGACGAACAGATGCCTCCGCCTGAGGAAGGTGCACGTCTCTCAGCCAAACAGATCGAACTCATCAAAACCTGGATTGAGCAGGGAGCAGAGTCGCCGGCTGAAACGATACCCGGGCGACCGGAAGACCACTGGGCCTTCCAGCCTCCCGTCAAAGCCAAACTTCCTGCAGGAAATCATTCAAATCCGATTGATGCACTCCTGGGGGCAAAACAACAGTCACAGAACCTGACCCCGGTCGCTCCGGCTTCCAGGCGAATTTTACTCAGACGTGTCTATCTGGATCTGATCGGCCTGCCACCTTCCCCGGAAGAGATCGCTCAATTCGTAAACGACACCAATCCCAAAGCCTATGAAAAAGCCGTCGATCGCCTGTTGGCCAGTCCCCAATACGGAGAACGCTGGGGCAGACACTGGATGGATATCTGGCGTTATACAGACTGGTACGGTCTGGGAAAACAGTTACGTTACAGCCAGAAGCATATCTGGCACTGGCGGGACTGGATAATTGAATCGCTGAATAACGACAGCAGCTACGCAGAGATGGTGCAGGACATGCTGGCGGCAGACGAACTCAAGCCGACTGATCACGATGCGCTGCGAGCCACCGGCTTCCTTGCACGGCACTATTACCTGTTTAACCGCACGACCTGGCTGGACAGCACCCTGGAACATACATCGAAAGCGTTTCTGGGACTCACCATGAACTGCGCCAAGTGTCATGATCACAAGTATGACCCTCTGACGCATCACGACTATTACCAGATGCGGGCCATCTTCGAACCATATCAGGTCCGCCTGGATCCCGTTCCGGGTGTCACGGACCTGGAACAAGACGGGCTCCCGCGGATCTTCGATGCACACAATGATGCCAAGACCTACGTGCATGTCCGGGGTAACGAAAAAGATCCTGACAAAAGCCAGGCCATGCCGCCTGCAACACCGGAGATTTTCACGTTCCGAGAATATAAGCCTGCACCGGTCTCTCTCCCCGCAACCGCACATCATCCTGCCCTGCAGGAATTTGTTATCAAAGACCAGTTAAAAGCCGCTGACGCGAAAATCGCTGCAGCACAGAGTAGTCATCAGAAAGCAGAGCAGCAACTGGCGGAACTGGAAAAGACAGCCCGGTCTCAGGTTGCTCAAACAAAAACGCCTGCTCCTTCCAAACCCTTTCTGATCGACGATTTCGCAAAAGCCAATACGGAACTCTGGGAACTCGGCCCCGGACAATGGGCCTATCAGGATGGAAAACTGATCCAGACAAAAACCGGCTATGGCCGCGCTTACCTGCGATCCAAGGCGAATCACCCCGAGGACTTCCAGGCTACATTCAAATTCAAAACTACAGGTGGTGATAAATGGCGGTCAGTTGGACTCGCATTCGATGTGAATGGAGATCGGGAAAAGTGGATCTACCTGAGTGCCGTCCAACCCGGTTCCAAACTGCAGGTCAGCTATAAAGAAGATGCAAAATCCATCTATCCCTCCGAGGGGCGCCACGCCTGTGAAGTCAGCTTGAATGAGAACTATGAAATGGAAATCAAAGTTCGCGATCGGCTGGTCAACGTCTCCCTCAATGGCGAACATGCAATCGCTTATACTCTACCGCTGGCACGGGAAGCCGGAAAAATCGATCTGCTGGCATTCGATGCTGCCGCGGAATTCGATTCCGTTAAGATTATCCCCTTGCCAGCTGATGCAGAAATGATTCAAGGTAAACAACCAGCCAAACCGAGCCTGGAAGTCGCGCAGGCCAGGACCAGAACCTCAGCAGCAGCCCTGCAGTCGGCAAAACTGAATAAAGCCTCTCTGGAATCCGCATTCGCTGCGGACAAAGCCACATATTCTGATCTGCCCGAAGAGAAACAGACCGAACTGAAACGCGCTGCCGCCCTGGCGGCCCGTCAGTATGAGCTGGCTCAGGCAAAAGAGAAACTGGCCCAGCTTCAGGAAAAACGGCAAGCGACCACTAAAGCAGCGGATCAGAAAAAACTGGACAAAGAGATTCAGACCGCAGACAGCAAACTGCAGGCAGCCCGGAAAGCGATTGAGGAACCAGGTGAGAAATACACGCGGGTTCGTGCTTCGCTTAAAGCTCTGGAAGGGCCAGCTGAAACGGAAGCTTCCCGTTCACAGCCTTACCCCACAACCAGCACCGGCCGACGCACTGCCTTCGCCCGCTGGGTCACTGATCGCCAGAATCCACTGACCGCCCGCGTGGCCGTCAACCACATCTGGTTGAGGCACTTCGGTCAGCCATTGGTGGAAGATGTAACCGACTTCGGCCTGCGTTCCAAACAGCCACTGCACCAGGATCTGCTGGACTGGCTGGCAGTCGATTTCATGGAACACAACTGGAGCATGAAACACCTGCATCGCCTGATGGTCACTTCACAGACTTATCAACTCAGCAGTTCAACCCGCGACGCCGATCCTCAGACACTCAAAGCCGATTCAGCCAATGCGTATTATTGGCGTCGGAACACTGTCCGCATGGAATCGGAAGTCATCCGCGACAGCCTGCTCTCCCTGGCCGGAGAACTGGATCTGACGCTGGGTGGCCCCACCATCGATCCCGACAAAAATACAGACAGCAAACGCCGCAGCCTGTATTTCACCTACTCCCGTGACTCCCAGGAAAAATTCCTGAGTATGTTTGATGCTGCTGACATCTTTGCCTGTTACCGTCGTCAGGAAAGCGTTGTTCCCCAGCAGGCACTGGCTCTGGCAAACAGTAAAGTTTCCCTGCAGATGGCACGTAAAATCACTGCTCGATTACGGAAACAGGCTCCCGAAGCCAATGACGAGGAATTCGTCAAGCGAGCCTATGAACTGATTCTGTGTGTCGAACCGACGGCCGAGGCCCAGTCACTCTGTCTGCAGGCTCTGGGTGAAATGCAATCCGTCCTCAAGACGTCCGGGCAGAAAGAACCGCTCTGGCGTTCCCGCGAGAACCTGGTTCACGCCTTACTTAATCATAATGATTTCATCACCATTCGCTGAAGGTGCCTCATGAATCATCCATCATATACTGATCAGACACAAAGCCCGTTACCCCGCCGTCATTTTATGGGCAGCCTGGGGTCCGGACTGGCCGGGATCTCTCTGGCTTCTCTGCTGCAGGAAGAGGCGCAGGCCTCCGGACATCATCCGCCGACCGGACAACCACACTTTCCTCCCAAAGCCAAAAGTGTGATCTGGCTGTTCATGCGGGGTGGCGTCAGTCATATGGAGAGCTTCGACCCCAAGCCGATGCTCACCAAATACGAAGGGAAATCGATCAGTGAGACTCCCTGGAAAGACGTGCAGGACCCGGAAAAGCTGAAAAAAGTCCGAGTGGTTGTGGTCAATGATGCCAATGGTCAGCAGCGTAATAAAATCTATCCGTTGCAGGTCGGTCATAAAAAGTATGGCGAAAGCGGCATCGAAGTCAGCGACTGGTTCCCCCATATCGGCGGCTGCGTCGATGACATTTCGATCGTGCGTTCAATGTGGACGACCGATGACAACCACGGTGCCCAGGTGCAGTTCCATTCCGGCCGTCACATGCTCGATGGGCGTGTGCCTACCATTGGCGCCTGGGTCAATTATGGTCTCGGCACTCTGAACCAGAACCTGCCACAGTTTATTAATATGGGCCCGCGTTTCTTTGACGTTCGCGACGGTCATTACCTGGGCCCCGCCTATGATTCCGTTCCTCTGAAAGTCGACCCGAAAAATCCACTCCCTTATGCCAAGCCGGAACTGGATCTTTCTCATCGGGAACAGCAGATTGAGTTTTCTCTGGTCAACCAGTTGAATCAACTGAGTGCCGAACAGTATCCGAACGATACTACGCTACAGGCACGCATGAAATCTTACGAGCTGGCGTTCCGCATGCAGACCGCCGTTCCGGAGGTGATTCGTTTCGATCAGGAAACCAAAGAGACCCAGGATCTCTATGGACTCAACAACCCGGAGACCAAACCGTTTGGCATGCAACTGCTGGCAGCCCGTCGGTTCGTCGAGAAGGGAGTTCGGTTCATCCAGATCATGCACGGCCCTGGTGCCGCTGGTGCCTGGGATTCGCACTCCAACCTCCAGAAAAGCCATTCCAAACTGGCCAAACAGGTTGATCAGCCTGCTGCTGGTCTGCTGAAAGACCTCAAACGCCGCGGCCTGCTCAAAGATACGATCGTCGTCTTCGCCACCGAATTCGGACGGACCCCTGGGTCGCAGGGAAGTAATGGCCGTGATCACCATCCCTACGGATTCTCAATCTGGATGGCCGGCGGTGGACTGAAAGGGGGCGTTGCACACGGGGCAACCGATGAACTCGGCTTCCACGCCGTGGAAAAACCGCATTATGTGACCGACGTGCATGCCACACTGATGAAGCAGCTCGGCCTGAACGCCCGCCTGCTGGAAGTGCCCGGCCATAAGCGTATTGAAATGGATTTCGGTCACCCCATTGATGAAATCATCGCATAAACCAGCACCTCCATCACCAGCCGAGCCGCTTTTCAAGGGATTCATCGGGCATCTTTTCTACTGACCGGTCGAATCCGCTCAAGGAACCGGTATAATAAGACCGTGCGATTCAGAATCGTACGGTTTCCTTATTTACCAGGTTGCTGCGAAAGGGTTTCCCATGCTGCGTTCTGTCTGTCTCGCGCTGACACTGTTTTCATCCCTGCTGTTGCTGAATATCGATCGGGCAACTGCGAAAACCTACCGGGTGTATTTCCTGGGAGGCCAGTCGAACATGGATGGATATGGCTATGTCAAAGATCTGCCGAAAGACTTGAGTGACCAGGTCTCCGGTGTGATGATCTTTCACGCGAACCCGGCACCAGATGCCGTCCCCGTCGATGGCCGCGGTATCTGGGCTCCACTGAAACCCGGTCATGGAGCCGGTTTCAAGTCGGATGGAACTTCGAATACATATTCTAATCGATTCGGAGTGGAGCTGACGTTCGCCCGCAAGATTAAGGAACTGGCCCCCGATGAACCGGTGGCACTGATCAAGATCTCGCGTGGTGGCACCTCAATCGCCATCGATGCCGCCGGCAAATTCGGTTGTTGGGACCCAGATTTTAACAGTGGAACCGGTGCAGGGCAGGGAATCAACCAGTACGACCACTTTCTGGCAGGCATGAAACGAGCCTTACAGACACGTGATATCGATCAGGACGGAGAGCCAGATACGCTGGTGCCGGCTGGAATTGTCTGGATGCAGGGAGAAAGTGATGCTGCCTACACGGAAGAGATTGCCAAGCAGTATGAAGCCAACCTCAAGCGACTGATGGACTTAATACGCGCAACACTACTGACAGATGACCTGCCCGTTGTGATTGGACGTATTTCTGATTCCGGAGATAATCCGGAGGGAAAGGTCTGGAATTATGGTGAAATTGTACGCGATGCCCAGGCGTCGTTCGTCAAAAAAGACAGACATGCGGCCCTGGTAACCAGTACAGACGGATATGGTTATTCGGATCGTTGGCACTATAATTCAGCAGGTTATCTGGATTTAGGCAGTAAATTTGCCCAGGCCCTATGGAAAGCCCCCCAGGATTAGTACTATCCTGCGTGAAGACTTTCCTTTTTATATTCTATTTGAGAGTGTGATGTTCGATGTCTGCAACCAAACCTGAACTGCTTTCCCCAGCCGGAACCCGTAAAGCCATGCAGTACGCTTACGCCTTCGGGGCGGATGCCGTCTACGCGGGACAGCCCCGTTACAGTCTCCGTGTACGGGAAAACGAATTCAACAAACTGGATGTCATGGCGGATGCGGTCGCCGAAGCACACAAGCTGGGCAAAAAATTCTACATCGCCAGCAACATCGCCCCTCACAACCTCAAGGTCCGCAGTTACCTCAAAAATATGGAACCGGTCATCGACATGCAGCCCGATGCGTTGATCATGTCGGATCCGGGACTGATCATGATGGTCCGCGAACGCTGGCCCGATGTGCCGATCCATCTTTCAGTGCAGGCCAACGCAGTCAACTATGCCACCGTCAAGTTCTGGCAGAAATTTGGTCTGACCCGGATCATTCTGTCGCGGGAACTGTCCATCAAGGAGGTGGCTGAGATCCAGAAAGAATGCCCCGACATGGAGCTCGAAGTCTTCGTGCATGGCGCACTGTGTATTGCCTATTCCGGACGTTGCCTGCTATCAGGTTACATGAATCATCGCGATTCCAACCAGGGGAACTGCACCAACGCCTGTCGTTGGGACTATAAAGTCAATGAAGCCGTACAGACACTGGAAGGGGACATCGTGCTGAAGAATCCCCCGCCCCCACGTGAACCACAGTTGCCGATCGTGGACCAGGTTTTCCTGCTCGAAGAACCACAACGACCGGGAGAGTACATGCCCGCCTATGAAGACGAGCATGGCACCTACATCATGAACTCCAAAGATCTCCGCGCGGTACAGCATGTGAAGACCTTTACCGACATGGGCATCAGTTCGTTAAAAATTGAGGGACGAACCAAGTCCTTCTTTTATGCAGCCCGCACCGCACAGGTCTATCGTAAAGCCATCGACGATGCTGCAGCAGGGGTGGAGTTCAATTACGAACTGATGGAAATGCTCGACAGCCTGTCGAATCGCGGTTATACGGAAGGTTTCTTCCAAAGACATGCATCAGAGAGCATGCAGAATTACGAGCACGGTCGGTCGGTTGCCAGCAAGCAACAGTTTGTCGGCGATATCATCGACCGCGATGCAGACGGTCTGATTGTTGATGTCAAAAACAAGTTCGGGCTCAATGATGAACTCGAGCTGATGACTCCTGCAGGGAATACGGTCTTCTCACTGAAATCGCTACTGAACCAGAAATCAGAATCTGTGGACGTGGCGCCGGGCAGTGGGCACGTAGTGAAGATTCCCTTCACAGAGAATCAGCTTGAAGAGAGTGCAGGCTCGATGAGCGACCACGATCAACAGTTCGCACTGCTCATGAAATCGGTTGGGACGCCAGCGACGGCCTCACTCACCTAGAGCCGCTTACTTCTGACCTTTAACAGTCAGTTCGTTGTTGATCTTGCGCACCCCCGGCTCAAGCATCGCCAGGAATTCGACCAGCTTCCGAGTTCCTGCTGAGTCGACCTCACCACGCAGTGTCACACTGTGATCGGCGTTGACCTGAAACTGCACGCCACTCAATTTGTCATTTCGAGTTCGCAGTTGATCGAAGGAATTCCCGATTGATGTGGAGACGTTACTCACAGGAATCGCCGGCGCCGTAAATGCGACTCGTAACTGGGGTCGGAACTCAGGGACCCTGGGCCCCGTCTGCCCTGCATTCCGCTGATTCAGACTGTTTTGCGAGCCTCCCCCCGTCGCACGATTGAAATTCCGATTCTGTCCGGGAGCACCGCCGGTCGCAGACTGGGCATTATTGCGACCAATAAATGCATTCTGCGCAGCATCAGAGCGGCCAATAAAATTGTTCTGAGAGTTAAGATTTTGTGGCGTTCCCATTCCAGATGAGAGCGGTGTCTGCAGATTGTTCAGAGGAGTCTGTGCTGTCCCTGAACTTCCCCCCAACCCGGATGTGGATCCTCCCAAAGATTGATTCCCCCCCCGTGATGATTGTGAGCCACCACTGGTAGAAAGCGTCTGCACCTGCCCCTGACAGATTTGTGTCTGGAGCATGACCGCACACGCAAAACCCGCAGTGATCATTGAACTTGTGAAGAATTTATTCAACATGATATTCCCTTGAAATGGGAGATAGAACAGGGGCTTGCAGACACTTCTCTAATTATACCATCGTCATTTACGGGGGGAAGCAAATAATCCGTTTGTCGCCCGCTGCCTCTTTAGCGATTCCCACTCAGACGGTATTGCCGATATTCTGTGTCAGACTGAGAATCAAGCGAAGTTCCCTGCTGAACCGGTGCAGGTTCAATCCGGGTCTGTTTTTTCTCGTTGAGCAACTGCCCCAACTGTTCTTCCAGTCGTCGAATCCGCAGATCCCGATCATCGGCAGATGGAGATTGTTCGCGCGGCGCGAGGGACTCGGCACTCACCTGTTGAATCACAGGTTCCTGGACTGGCACTGATACGGTCTTACGTTTGAGATCGGCAGCCAGTTCCAGTCGCTTGCCGCGCTCACGTCGTGCCAGCGTCTCGACGGAGGTGACAGCATCTTCTTTAGGTTGAGGAGCAGGTGATAGTTGCGCCAGTGGTTGAGCCGAATCAGCAGGAGGCTTATTGCCTTCCAGTTTGACAGAAACCATCCGGGAATAAACTTCGGGGGCCTCCGTTTGAGTCAACTTAACCCGCAGAGCACATTCCGCCTGATCCTTCCCTTTACGCACGTAGGGAATGAAGAGTTGATAAGCTGGCCCCAGGGTCGAGTCCACAGCATGAACCTGCCAGGCTCCGGAATCAAATTTGAACTGGTGGATCGGCTTGGACTGCTCGGCCCCCTCACCCTGATCGTCATAGAGGTAAATCATGACCTCCCCCTTCACGTAGACGGGGGTCGTATTGTTGTGTTGAAAAAAGAGTATCTGTCCGGCGAATCCGCGTGTAGGTAAACCATCCACTCCCTTGCCTTCTGCCGGCTCCCACAGCGCGATCACTTCCACTGCCGGCTTCTTTGCACTGGCATACTGTCTGGAATTCTGCCAGTTCCAGGTCGTGAGTGCCAGGCTGCTGCAACCAGACAGAGGAATGAAACACAACAGGCAGATCACAGAATATCGCATAGATCTGATCGAATGCTGCATTACTTAGTCTCGCTTCCAGTAGGGAAATTTCGGTTTCTTGAATCGTGTTTTCGGAGCAGGTTTAGTGGGGATCGCAGGTTTTGATTTCGTCTCATAATTCATCTGCTGAATTTCTCCCCCCAGAGCAGGTGCCGGCGGAGTTTCGGGCATTGGATTCAGATTCGATTGTGGCATCACAGTCGTGGGAATCTCTTCCAGCATACCAGGGCCATCGGGCATGAATTCCGGTTCTCCCGGAGGCACTGCGAAGATGGGACCGTGCATATCTTCTGCTTTTTCCACCTGTAGATGAATTCGTTCGGCTTCCACCTGCTTGATGAATTCAGAATCTGCATCGTTGCGGATAATTCTCGGCGTGAGGAACACGAGCAGTTCTTTACGACGTGTAGAGAGATAATCGTAACGGAACGGGATGCCCAGAACGGGGATGTCACCCAGCCAGGGAACCTTACGTTCGATCGTGGTATCAGATTCTGTAATCATGCCCCCCAGAACAACGGTCTGTCCGTTGGGCACACTGACTGTTGTCTGCACGGAAGTAATATTCTTGATGGGAGATTCCACAACGTTACCGGTGGTCGCATCGGTAAAGATGGGAACACTCGATCCGTTAAAGTCACTTTTCTCCGCCAGGGTTTCCATGACAATGTTGCCGTCCGGACTGATTCGGGGAGTGACCGTCAGGATAATCCCTGCTTCCGACTGCACGATAACAGGATTCGCTGAACCGACTGCGGTGACAGAAACTCCATTGACCACGGGCACAATCTGACCGACCTGAATTTGAGCTGTCACATTATCTACAGTACGAATCTGTGGACGACTCAGAATGTGCACGTTCCGTTTTGCGGCGAGAGCCCGAATCAGGATACTCACCGATTCCGAACTGGCAGAAAGTACCAGTCCACCGAAACCAAGATCACTGTTGCCTCTCTGCAGCGAGAAGTTACTCAGGGCCTGGCCTGCGGTGTTGCCGGTATTATTCGTGTTATTGGTCCCCAGAGGATTCACAGAATTGAAGATGAAACCTGGTGTTGCTTCCTGAGACACGATCGTCTGATTGGTCTGAGTCACGTTATTCTGCCCGGTTACGGTCTGCTGTACCGTCAGAACATTATCAATCAGACTGCGGTTAAAGAGCAGGGAGTCCTGGATCCCCAGTTCCACACCAAACTCATCGTCGTTATCCAGTTCCACTTCGACAATCAGGGCCTGAATAATCACCTGCGGTGCTTCTTTATCCAGCTCTTTGACCAGGTTGGAAACCTGTTCGAAATAACGGGGAGTCGCACTGATGATCAGGTTATTGTTGATCGGTTCCGGAACCACAATCACTTCGCGTTCCAGCAGTTCAAAACTGCTGATCAGATCCGGGTCCTGGGCAACCAGTGACCTCTGCGTTTCGAGAAATTCATTGATTGCCTGAGATACATCAGCCACCGGGGTATTCTTCAATTGAATAACGGTCGTTTCCCGTTTCCTGCTGTCGGCACTATCCAGTTTGAGCAGAATCGCTTCGACGATCTGCAGGGCATCGGCGCCCCCTTGGGCAACAACAGAGTTTGTACGGCGATCGACTGAAAACTTGAGCGGAATCAGGTTGCTGTTCGCATCATTTACGCCTGCGATCTGAATTCCCAGATCGGTCTGCTGGTTTTCCTCTGAGAATGTTGACTGTAACAATGTAACCATTGACTCAGCATCAGCATTTTTCAGTGTAAAGACTTTGAGCTCTGCAACTGTGGTGACGCGTTCGTCAAACTGTTGAATCAGGGCGCCGATCAGGTCCAGGCTATCCTTAGGGGCTGTTACAACCAGTGTATTGGCCCGAGGATCCGGAATCAGACGAATGTCAGCCAGAAGACCGGATCTGAGTACCCGACTCTGCTGCCCTTCTTTTGACAGGTATTCAAGTACCACAGAGCGGGCTTCCTGCAACTGCTGTGCGGCTTCCCCACCGGCGCCACCAATGTTGGCTCCCAGGCCGGTCGTAGTCCGGGCGGCTGCCGGATTTAATACACTCTGCAGAGTAGCATTCAACGTTTCCGCCAGATCGGCGGCAATGGCATTCTTGAGTGGGAAGATCTTAACACGGCTCACCGCCTGTGACTGATCCAGATCAATCTTATTGATTAAAGCAGCCACTTCCTGCATGTCGCGAGGCTGTGCCTGCACGATGATCGAGTTCGTGCGAATATTTGGTGAGACCACCACCCGCGTCCCCAGTCCGCCGCGCTCGTTGTAAAACTCACGCAGGGTTGTCGCAACCTGACTGGCGCTGGCGCTCTTGAGCTGAAATACACCAAACTCATTCATCGGATCCACTGGCTGATCAAGTTCATCAGCCAGTTTCAGAATGGAGGGCATGTCAGTTTCCGGAGCCAGAATCAGCAGGGCATTCGGTTTTACCAGGGGAATGATTTTAATCTTCTGTTCCTGCCCCTGGATTGCCCGCAGCTTGACGAGGTCTTCGTAAACACCATTCAACAGTTCTGCCAGAGCAGCAGAGTTCACATTCCGCAGATTTAACAGATGAATATCGGGGCGTGTTCCTTCACTGAGTTTTTCCAGTTCCTTGATGATCTTCATCAGCGCGTTCACATCTTCATCTTTCCCGCGCAGAATCAGGACTCCCAGATCGGGAACCGACTCTATGTTGACGTTACCACTCAGGTCCTGTAACAGTTCAGGTAATGATGGCTTTGGGGCCATGTTCTCCGGTTTTTCAGCCGGTTGAGGTGGTACCTGTGGAGCGTTCGGGTTTTGTGGTTGAGCTTCATCAAACGACATTTGGTCGATACGTTCCCGTAGCTGATCAATCTGTTGCTCACGAGGCGCCCCCAGCTGATCTACATAGCCTCTTGCAGGTCTGTTCCGGGTAGCGGCCGCAGTGGAGGCAACCTGTGTCTGCTGATGCAGTGTCTGTGCAACTCGACCAATTTGTGGTGAACCCGTTACGAGCTGAATTGATTCCGCATAACCATTGGCAGATCGGTCCAGCTTGAGAACGGTTGATTTGAGGGCAGCAGCTTTCTTCCGTGATGACTCGAAAACAAGTTCGTTGTTCTGTTTGTCCAGACCGATACGGAAATCGACCTGAGCTGAGATCACATCCAGACCTTTACTGTCCTGATCCCGATTTAATGTCTGCTGGCGTGATTCAAATACCACAATACCAGGCAGCCCCCGGGGGCCTTCCCCCTGCAGTTCTGCCTGTGTTTCAAATGCATGATAAAACAGTCTGAGAATGTCGGTGCTATGAACGGTACGGGGATGGACACTGAAAAGGACTTTTGCAGGTTCAATTGCGCCCGGTTGCAACTGACGGGCACTGTTCTCAAATGCCGGTGGTTCTACAGTAGCGGCGATATCTGCGTGTCTGGTTGCTGGAACCGAAGTTGGTGCAGCCTCCTGATGTGATACACGCTCGACATCTGACGGCTTCTGCTGAGGCTGCTCTGATTCATTTTCTGCTGACTGAATTGTCGGACGGATATATCGCGCCTTGGTCGATCGGAGATCCAGGACGACAATAAATTTATCTTTCTGTAACAGACGGAACCCTTTGGGTTCCAGATCCCGGTTCAAAATCTGAAACGTTTCTTCGAGGGTATGTGGTCGTTTATCTCTGCGGGAGAAGAATCCTTTGGGAACAACGTCCATCACAAGTGTCAGTCCGCTTTGTTCTGCGACTTTACGAAGTACCTGATCCCAGGTGGACTGTAGATGGTTCAGGGTAATATTGGCAACATCTTCGCTGTTTTCCGTTTCATCCTGATCCTCTGCAGGCAGTTCGGATACGGGAACACTCTTTGAGGTCACCACTGCAGCTTTTGCTGACTGATCAGACGACGCAGTGGAAGGTTTGCGCAGGCGGTTCCAAAATCCCGGTTTGCTGTCAGCATATGCTGAGAGAGAGGGACCGCACAGTATAAGAATCGTTAACAGACAACGTAGATGTCTGGAAAATTTTCTGACTATTCTATTGTAAGAAAACAAGGGGGCACCCCATTAGAATCAGAAGTGAACGAGAGGAATCAAAGGTCGGGAAAGTGGACGCATCTCAGGCGAGATCATCTCCGACAGAATCCCTACAATCGTTATTATCGGTAAAGTTTAACATTGACATTGAACAAAGGTTTTGATTTTGCCAAGAAAGTCGGTGTTTTCCCACCGGAGCCAGTCCGCCTTAAGTGCATATTTATCAATAACTTACAACACCACTCGAAATGCAGGCGCAGGAAGAAATGCATTGCTGGCGAATATCGGCAGGCAAAATAGGATGTATTGGACTGATAAAAGGAGAGGAGGATCTACGTAGATAGGAGAGTTTTGCTTTTACAAATGCCACATAAGAGAGATGGGATGCGGCGCTAATTTAACACGGGAACCGAGGCCAGGTTTCGCAGAGATCTGAAATTTTCTCCCAAAGAGAGCATCCAGGGCTTTCCGTCTATTTCCAGAATGATGTGTTGATCGGTGATCGTTTTCACAACCGCATGCAAATCTGCGACATCGATTGAATCCCCCTCTTTGACTTCCCGTTTTTCATTGGTAGCGCGATTGCGGATCCAGGCGATTCGACGGCCATCCAGTTCGATACTGCCTGTTAAAAATGTAAAAAATGCATCATCTAATGTGACATTAACTGTCAGCTTCTGAGTGCTGGACGCAGAGGGTATCCCGGAATCGGTGACTTTGACTGTCACAGGGTATTCTTTCATTTCTGTCGCTACGGACGGCGTCCAGGTCAACTCACCGGTCTGAGAGTTGATCCGCATGCCTTCGGGAGCACCTGACTCTAATTCGAACATCAGTTTCTGAGCAGGTTGATCCGAGTCAGTTGCTTTTACCTGGAGGGTTAAGGGGCGCGTCTGGTATGCCGTCACAGTAGATACCGTTTCCAGTTTTGGGGCGGTATTTTTTTCCATAAACTCGATCTCGAACGTTCTCTCAACTTTCTGATCGCCTTGGGTGGCAGTGATTGTCACGGGAAATGTTCCGGTCTTCTGTTCTGTTGCCGGTGCCCATTGCAGTTTTCCAGCCTGGGCTACAATCCCGAGTAAATCTGATTTGACAGAAATCTTCGGTGCTGACTGTGAGGGATTGATCCCTGCAAGGGGCAGGGACAGATCCAGGCTGTTACCTCTGATCAGAGTCTGTTTCCCAATATCGCGAAGTTCCAGTTGATAAACCTTGTCAGGAACCGGTTTGGCGAAAGGACTGTTATCAGCGATCTGCTGATAGTCATATAATGCCTGCAGGTATTCCGGCACCTGAGTTACAGCCGCTCCTTTGTTATGCGAGGCTGGTCTGGTATCAAGCACACCACGCTGGACAGTCCACTCTGTTGAAGTACGACTGCTCACATTCAGAATTTCATTATCAATTTTGATCAGGAAGCTCTCACCAGAAGGGAAATAGCGATCCGACAGAACCTTGAGCAGCTGAGCATCCTGGGTCAGAGTCTGTTGCAGCTTCGTGCTTCCTTCTGCTGTCTGATTCATGGGAGCCAGTTCGACCGGAGTCCCCGCTTCATAGCGTGCCGGCACCGTTTGGCTAGTACCACGGGTCACTGTCCAGGTATCACCCTTGATCGCATTCACAGTCAGAAATTCCTGATTAATCCGCACGCGGAACGGAGTTTCGTTCGGGAACTCCCCAGCCCCATTCAGTTTCAGACTGGTTGCATCAAAATTCAAACTCTCAGACAACCTGGTACGTGGAAACAGCTGTTCGCGCGGCCTGGCTTTACTCAGTGCCAGCCCTTCCGCAGTTAACTTCACTTCTAGCTGATCCGCTTTTGCAGTCCCGGTGCTGTCCAGTTCGAGATTGATGATGTTCTGACGTAAATCGGTCTGGTAGAAATGCAGCAGAAACTGAGCGAGTTGAGCGTAGGTTGCTGTCCCTTCCAGCGACACCTGAATCGCAATATAGGTTTTGCCTTCTCGAATCCGCCGCCCGGGTGAGAGTTTCAGATTGGTAATACCCGAGAG
The DNA here is from genome assembly GCF_007744075.1 of Gimesia chilikensis. Classification (NCBI taxonomy): domain Bacteria; kingdom Pseudomonadati; phylum Planctomycetota; class Planctomycetia; order Planctomycetales; family Planctomycetaceae; genus Gimesia; species Gimesia chilikensis. The sequence goes on from NZ_CP036266.1 coordinate 6,897,923, forward strand.
TTCCGCTACATCGCTCAACCATTCGAGGTAAAGACGCTGCGCGTCATGCTCGTCTGGAGGGAGACTATGTGCCACCCAGTCACCCAGTTGTCGGGCAGAGCGGAGCAGTTCCAGTTCTTTGTTCTCCTTCTGATCGATCTGTTGATTCAATACTTTAAGCTGATTCTGCCGTGTCTGAACCGGTTCGATGAAGGTGCTGTTAATCACAGGCATCCCGAGCCAGACCAGAATGATGGTCCCAAAAATCGCAGCTAGTATTTTTTCTCGTTTCTGCATAACTTTTACATTCAACACTAATCAAGATCGTGGCAGCTCAGACAGTTAAAAACTGCTGACATTATTTTTTTGTTTCTGTTGCCGACTTCGTTGTGGGGGCTTCTTGAGGCGGCAGGCGCTCTGCATCAATTTCAAAGGGAACCGGGTACTCGGTATCGCTCGTCAGATTATTACTTCGTTTGGGATGGACTCGATAATTGTTGTATGAGAGCTGCTGATTCAGATCTCTCACGTCCAGGTCATCTTTGGCATTGCCAGTCGTACGAAGACGGCTCAATGACTGGCCGCTGGAACGACTCACAGAGAGCTCACTCAAATAGATCCGGTCTGTTCCCGGTAATACGCGTTCCAGTTCCTGAAATACTTTTAAGGTCGGAGAATTCGATTTCTCCCATTCTTCGATCACAGCCACCGACTCCAGAGTGGGCAGTCCCCGCTTGAGCAGTTCATCGAGATCGCGCTGTACCTTTTGCCGCTCTGCAATTTCTTCATCCAGTTCTGAGACCCGCTGATGTGTGAGAAAAAATGCCGTCAATACGATCAACGCCAGTCCACCGACTCCCAGAGCAATCTGCAGTTTCCTGCGATCCGGTTTTTCTTCTGCTTTATGGGGATGCAGAAAATCAACTGTTTCCAGACGTTTGTGCTGCCGAGCATAGACGAGTCCCAGGGGTCCTGCCACAGTGCCTGGTACAGCAGAAGTATCTGCAGTCGTTATAGATGCCAGTGGATTCAAAACTTCGACAGTACACTGATACTGTTCCTGCAGATCCTGAATAAGTGACTGCTGTTGGGACTCATCACCGATCAGGGTGATGGAACTGATACCCTGGCCTGCCAGTTGAGTACTGCGTGCCATGAGAAAACGTTTCAGTTCGGTCTGGATTGTTTGATTCGAAACAGTTCCGTCTGCTTCAGAAACCGGTACGGAATTGGTAAACAGTAACCGACGCGCCTGGATCAATGACATTTCCAGATAACCGTCCGTCGGATTCAGTATCAATGTCGGCGATTCCAGATCTCCCTTTGTCGTATGGGCAACCCATTCCGCAGCACTGACGGAGCTTAGTCCGGTAGAGGCGACTTCCAGCCCCATCGACTGAAATGTTTTCAGAGCTTTGTCGTGTAAATCTTTTCCGATACTGACAACGAGAACGTCGCGGGTGGTCTTACCTTCCTGAACCGGCATCAGCAGGTAATCGAGCATTAACTGTCCGAGAGGGACAGAAGATTTCGTAGCCGTCTGAAACCGTACAATTTCGGGAATTTCATCCAGAGGAACATCTGGAATTTCGATCAGGCGCACCGTGGAATCGTGACGGGGAAACGAAATCAGGACCTGCTTCGCGGAGACTCCCAGGCGATGCAGTTCATTCTTAAGCCAGCTGCCGGCAGAGACCGGATCCTGCGCAGGACGATGTTGTTCCGGCCAGGTAATTTCAAAGGCACGTTTGATGGAGACCGAGGTCACACCGACATGCGCTTCGATTCCAGTCAGCTTCGACTTGTCCCAGTTAATAGCCAGATAATCTGCCATAATAAATTTCTCAATAAACGGGTTTAAACATCCTGAGTTCGACTGCCGGTTTGTCTGATACTTTGCAATTACTGATCCGGTGACGTTCCCTGTACCGTCGAGAGATCATAGCCTGCACCGAGATTACTTAAATCACGAACATAGGTAATGCGTGGCGGAATAAAAGTTCCGTCAATAATGGCTTCCATGCGAGTCATCTGTCCTGACTGACCGAAATAGCCCAGCGTCTGCACTCGAAAGACATCGCCGCCACTACAGATATAGGGGGCCAGTTTTCGCAACTGTTCTATTGTCGTCAGACCTTCAATCACAAGCCATCCCGTTGTCTGACGAGCCTGGCTGATTTCTGTGGCAGGGGCTCCGTTTGTAGCAGTCATTTGGGAATTTACGATCGCATTAGCCAGCGTTTCATCCATTTCGGGAATTCCCAACAGAGTTTCCAGGCGGGCTTCACTGATCTGAATTCGTCCCTCAATGTACTGATTCTTTGTGGTCGTCAACATGTCATGGAGAATCGGGAGACTGGTCGTCATGCTCGCCGCATCTGCAGGCCAGGGACTGGTCAGTGTTGTCTTGGTCCCATCGATTTCGATTTCCACTTCTGATCCCACCAGATCATAAATGGAATTGATTGTGAATGCGGCTCCGGCAGACAGGTCCATGCCCCCGCGGGTGACCGTCACTCCCTCTTCCGAAAATATTGCTTTGGCCAGACCGGTCGCCAGTTCATTTAAGGCCTGTTGTTCCGACGTACTGCCTCCCACGGTTGTCAAGGTTGGCCCCGAGTCCAGATCTTCAGCAGTCTGCAGGGGCCCACTCACTCTGTAAGCGACGATGAACCGGGCTTCATCAGGTCCCAGTTCGGTCTCCAGTTGATCGTAGAGTTCCGTGAGCATGGTCTGATTGACGTTAATCTTCTCAGAGCCATCCGGACGAATATTTATCTCTCGACTGTGTACTGTGAGATAAGCCGACCAGCCTGCATTCAGCACCCCATCTGCATTGTCCAGGGGCAGCGTGGCATCGCCATCGTCCTCATTCGGATCGAGAATACCATTGCGATTTGTATCTTCACCATAGAGTAGTTCCGGAGTCACTCCACGGACGAGCAACAGTTCATCCAGTGATTCCAGCGGGGCATTTTTTGCGTAATAAGGTGATTCCAATGTACCATAGTAATCGCTTTCAGCCCCATAAGCGCGTGGATCATCATCTTCATCGATCCAGTCCAGAATCGCCGAGGCAATTTCCTCAGTCATATTCGGGATATACATCAGACGATCAACAGCAGTGATTGCCTCAACATCCAGTTCATTGTCCTCTTCCGTCGCCAGAATATTGAGATTCAACTTGCCCGACTCATTACTCAAACCGAAGCGAATGGTTTTTGATTGTGCGTCTGAGATGACCGGGGCAACAATACTGAAATAGCCACTCACGCGGGGAACATCGCTGGGAATCAGATTGATATTCTGAAACTGACTCGGATTGTGATACGAATTCCAGCCATCAACATCAGAGCGATCTCCAACATAGGCGGCCGCCAGTTCGATTCCGGAAAGCGCCAGCTCCCGAGACTGAATCGCCCGACCATAGCTGTTGGTGGCTTCGATCTCCACGATCATCAGTTCCGAAAAGGTATACGCCCCCAGACTGAGCATCACCACGACTACTAGCACGACCAGCAAAGTGCTACCTGCGCGTTCCGACAGCCTGCCGACAGGTGTCTGTCGAATGCTACGAAAACCAGGTTGTGAATTGACGGTGTACTTCATGGATTATTATCAGAGGTCTGATTAAAACGAACTGGTATCCTGTTCGGTCGTCTGTAATACCGCAGGTAGAGCCAGCGGGAGTGCAATCACCATGCTGTAGGTATTGTTATAACCATTGATTTTTTCGTTCACAGACTCCAACGAAGTCTGTTGCAAATCGCTGCGAAAGCCGATTGTGACCCTGATTGCCTGCGGTACGGTCCCGTATTCAGTGCTGTCCCAGAGTTCGAGCCAGTCAGTGCCATCAAAATATTGAAACTGCAGACTGCTGATTTCCGGTGCCAGGAGTTCTGACTGTGACGCCATCTGCTCCAGATCCGCAGCCTGATCTGCCATGCTCATTGAGAGCCGGTCTCCTTCCAGACGAGCCACTCCCTGCACATCTTCACCGCCCCCAGAAGTATTCCGAAACTGATCGCCGGCGGCCCCTTGCAGTCCTCCGGCCCCCGCAACTGCCAGAAAGTAAGATACGGAAAGCAAATCACTACGGACGCTCGGCGCGGTGGTTGCTCCAGAATTCGAAGAGAGCAGGAGAGGCTGTCGGGCTGGTCTGCTGGTGTGGAGCACAAGAGACTGACTATCACCATACACGCCGATGTTTCCCGAAGTGTAGGCATCATCGGTACTGGTCACCTGGATTTCGACGGTTTCTGCTTCTTCGGTCTCTGAATCAGCAGAGCCTGTACCCTCCGTCTCTGCTTCTGCGGTCTCCAGTCGATAAGTCACGCAGTGCAGATCATGTGATATTTTCTGGAAGACGGCTCGCGCAATCTGAGCCTGTTCCACCTGGCGATGCCCAAGAGTTGTATATTTCCAGTAGAGATCCAGGGCGGAATAAATGGCGGCCAGCAGCAGACTGGTCAGCCCAATGGCCAGGATGACTTCGAGCAGGGTGAACCCGGGTAATTGTACCATGTGAACATGCTTGTGCGATGTGGAGCGTTTCATAGCTGCTCCTCCAGTGTCAGCTCTGAAGCTGACTCCACGGTGTTGGCTGCGTCGAGCAGCATTGCCGGATCTCGAATCTGTCGTGTCAGCTGATAGCTGGTCGTGACACTTTCTCCCGCACCGGAGTAGAGTACTCTGACTGTTAACTGCAGCATGTTCTCGTAGGCGCCAGGCTGGACATCCAGGCTCCACTTCCAGTTTTCTTCATCTTCATACGCAGCCAGAGAAACCGATTCCAGAGGCTGGGCTCCCGCCAGTACTTCCGCAAGTTTTGACTGGCATTTAAGTATTGCCTGTGTTCGCAACTGCGCCTGCACTGCTGCCCGGGAACCGATGCCAATCAACTGACTGAGGGCTGTGAGTGCGCCGAGGAAAATCGCCAGTGAGATTAAGACCTCGAGCAGGGTCAATCCGGCACGAGTGCGTTTTTGCGTTGGAATGCTGATCATGACGATTTCCCCTGTCCGTAGGAAACCGTGGTCGTCCCGGTAAGGCCGCGTAGTTGAATGCGGGCCACGGAACGTTTATCTTTCAGAACATCCTGATTCAAATCAAAGGCAGCCGTCCCATCCGGATAAAAGGTGATGGGGAAAGCCCCCTGCATCCAGTTCCAGTTTTTTGAATTTGGCAGGTTTGATAACCAGGCGTAGGGGACTGCCGCTTCCGTCACGACTGCGGAAGTTTCCTGGCTGAACTGGAATTCCTCGGGCAACCTCCCCGAGAGCACAGATTGACTGGTCGCGATGGTACTCGTATTGGCTCCAGAAGATGCCCCTCCCAGCAGTCCTTGATCGACGGGAACGACCAGATACTGCCGCCCTCCCGGTTCCAGAAAGACCTGATACATCACCCCCTGATCAATGGCCCGCACCCGGGCGGCAGCAAAGGCGGAATTCAGATCCAGCATGCTCTGTCGCAGCCGGTTGCTCGCGCTGATGCGCAACACAGCCGGCCAGACGACACTGACCAGAACCAGCAGCAGAGCCAGGACCAGCAGCATCTCGAGCAGCGTAAAAGCAGCTCGTCGTGAATGCTGTTTTCCTGGCTGGTACTGTCGGTAGATCACGTGGAATATCCTCTGGTAAAATCAGAGACTGGAGTGGGACAGAAACTATTCTGTCTGCTCCCAGTTATTAACATCATCGCCGGAACCGTTTTCATCCTGCTGATTGGGGCCCGAAGACCAGATGGCCGGCTTAGTGGACTGCGCTTTATTGTTCGGGTACTCGTAGTGGAACATCTGCCCCCAGGCATCCAGTGGCAGAGATTCAATGAAGGGTTCAGCAGCCTGACCATCCGAGCTGACGGGTTCGAGCAGCAGCTGTAACTGTTCCGGTCCGCCTTGAGGATATTCACCATTATTCTCGGCGGCATAGAGTTTGAATGCCTGTTCGAGATTATGGATACTGGCGCGGGTCGCTTTGATATTTGCTTTTTTCTGGCTTCCCAGCAGGTTGGGAACGACCATCGCAGCGATCACGAGAATAATGCCCAGCACGATCAGCATTTCGAGGAGGGTAAAACCACGCCGCTGTTGTCTGTTGTGAATCTTGATTTGTTTCATGTCTCCATCCTTTTTACTTTATACTTGTTCCAGAAGGGAATGTTCTGGGTTCTACCCGAGTAAGATAAAACCAATGACTTGTCACATATTATTATATTAAACCAGAGCTTTGGAAAACCGGTAAAAGTAATGCCAGCATCACAAAAACGACCACAGCTGCCATGATGAGCAGCATAAGTGGCTCCAGCATTCGCACAAACATATCCAGCTTGCGGTTGGTCTGGCGTTCCATGTTATCTGCGATATCGATCAACACCTGTTCCAGGTTGTTGGCTTCCTCACCAACGGCGATCATTTCGACGACTTCTTCCGGGAACTGACCACTTATGGCAAAAGGCTCAGCAATCGATTTTCCGGCAGAAATACTCTCTGCGGCTTCACCAATCGAATTACTGATGACTTTATTACCGGCGGCATCCTTGGCGATTCTCAGGGATTGCAGGATGGGGACGCCATTGGCCAGCAGGGTCCCGAGAATTCGGCAAAAACGGGCGATAGCCAGACTACGAACAATGGCTCCCAGGCCATAGGCATTCAACCGGAACTGATCGAATTTCATACGGCCTTCCGTTGTCTCGAGATATTTATAAACTGCGGCTCCCACGAAAACGATCGCAAAAAATATCAGAAACCAGTACGACTGCATAAAAGCACTGAAACCAAGCAAAGTTGTGGTTGCCCAGGGGAGGTCGCCTCGCTCAGACATCCGTTGAAAAATCGGTTCAAACTTGGGAACGAAGTAAACCAGCAGAAAGCTGACGATCACAGTTCCGAAGGTGGTCAGGAACGCGGGATAGATCATCGCACCGACTACCCGGTTTTTCAGTTCTTCCTGATGATCCGTGAAGCTGGCAATTCGCTTTAATACATCTTCCAGGAAGCTGCCTTCCTCGCCGGCACGTACCATACTCACAGCCAGTTCCGAAAAGACTTTGGGATGCTGCCCCATCGCGACTGCCAGCCGGGTTCCATCAGCAACTTCAGCGCGGACCTCTTCAAGTACCTGCTTGAGTGACGGGTTGGTCGATTGCCGGTTCAACAGTTCCAATGAGCGTAAGAGAGGCACCCCCGATTTGAGCAAGTCGGCCAGCTGTGTATAAAAAACAGACAGATAGCGGGCCCGAACCCGTTTACCAGACCGTCTCAGCTGCGCTTTCGCCGCATCTGCCAGATCGACTTTGACCGGAAACAGACTCTTGGCAGCCAGCGAATTCAGTGCATCCTGCTGATTGGCAGCAGAAAGCACACCGGTCACCTGGCGGCCTGTTGCTTCTCGTGCGATATACTGAAATTCGGGCATCTGACTGACTTCAATTACTTACTAACTGGACTCAACTCTTTTTGCTCTCTGCGGGAGTGCGAGTTAAATATCTCCCTTGGTGACCCGCAGGATCTCATCGATCGACGTGATTCCGGCGAGGACCTTTTCCCAACCGGCATCCCTTAAGGTCTGCCAGCCATTCTTTCGCGCGTAATCGCGAATCTGGCCTGAGCTGGCGTGTTCGGTACACAATTTTCGTATAACAGGATCATTTATGAGCAGTTCCAGGATACCAATACGCCCCGAGTATCCCATTTCTCTACAGTGTCGACACCCCACAGGTTCATAAATTTCCTGCATCCGTTCCAGGGGAAAGTCCGGGGGAATTTTATCCGGGTGAGGCTGATGTGGTCGTTTACAATGTTTACAGAGGACACGCACCAGACGCTGAGCCAGAACGGCTTCTACCGTACTGGCCACCAGGTATGCTTCCACTCCCATATCAACCAGACGGGTAAAAGCACCGGGTGAGTCGTTGGTGTGCAGCGTGCTGAAAACAAGGTGCCCGGTCAGCGATGCCTGAATGGCGCTGTTCGCAGTTTCTCCATCACGAATTTCCCCGATCAAAACTACATCCGGGTCGTGACGCAAAATACTTCTCAGTCCGGCTGCGAAAGTCAATCCGATGCGGGAATTCACCTGAATCTGGCTGATCCCTTCGCTGTGATACTCGACCGGATCTTCCACCGTGATGATTTTCGTTTCCGGACTTTTAATCTCGTTCAAAGCACTGTAAAGCGTCGAAGTTTTACCGCTACCCGTAGGTCCGGTCACCAGAATAATTCCGTGAGGCAGCTCGATCATTTCACGGAATGTAGACAGCATGTCCGCATTCAACCCCACATTATCCAGTCGGAAAACCATGCGTTCTTTGTCGAGCAGACGCAGTACGACGCCTTCGCCGTAAATCATGGGAATGATCGAAACACGCACATCGATTTCACGCCCCGTAACTCGTAGTTTGATGCGTCCGTCCTGGGGAAGTCGTTTTTCCGCGATATTCAGATGCGCCATGATTTTCAGACGCGTAATGATCGCTGAATAAAAATGATTGATCTCTGGTGGCACCGATTGCACCCGCAACAGACCATCCACACGATAACGGACCACCAGTCCGGTTTCGTGTGGTTCAATGTGCACGTCACTGGCCTGCTGCTGAAGCGCCTCCACGAGCAATTCGTTAACCAGACGAATCACCGAGGCGGTCTGTGCCATGTCGGCCAGTTCACCATGTTCCTCGGAGACTTCTTCCAGAAGTTCAACGCCGTCTTCAGCCGCTTTCTGAGAGACCAGTTCGTTGATGGTATCGCCGCCAACACCCAGGTTCTGCTTGATCAGATCGACGACGTCTTCATGCAACGCGAGCACAGGCTCCAGTACTTCACCACTGAGCGAGCTGAGTTCATCCAGGGCTTCGAAGTCAAACGGGTCGGCAGAAGCGACCAGCACGCGTCCATTTTCACGCTGTAAGGGGAGCAGGGAATGACGAAAGATCGGAGTTGCCGGAAACTGCGACAGCAGCTGGGTATCGACCTGATAGTCTTTGAGCTCGAAATATTTCATGCCCAATTCATCGGCGAACGCTTTGAGCAGATCCTCTTCAGAGGCGAGCCCCATATCCATTACCACGCGGTCCAGACGATGACCGTTCGCCGATTGCTGGGCTAACAGCAACTGGCGTTCGTCAAGGATGCCACGTCGTTGGAGAATATCACTGATTTCCATGGATTTGACCCGATGGGATAACGAACTTTTCAGGAGATGATTTCAGGTATGTTTATCGTCCACGGTTACGACCGAAACGGCTGCTACCACCACGGGAGCCCCCGTCGCTGCCGGGAAATCGGAAACCACGTGAGGACCGACCACCAAACGGTGAACTGGAAGAACCACGGCCCGAGTCACCACCACCCGGCGATGCGCCCCCCATGCGTTCCCGCATCCGTTGTTCGAAGAAACGTCGAATTTCTTCGCCACGATCGCTGGATCCGGAGGAGCTATCCGACTGGTTTGAGCTGGAGGGAGTTGGTTCCGTTGTTTTCTTACGCGAATCGCTGCCGGTGGTACTGACACTGACATTGGGGAGCAGAGAGGTTAAGGCATTCTGAATCAGGGCCGAGTTGCCGTTATTCAACGTGACAACACGCACTGACTTGCGAGACATTTGCGCGGAGTAATCAAGCTCGCGTACCAGAGATTCGATCTCCTGAAACAAAGAGTCATTTGCAGATACCAGTAACTGATTGGCGTTGGCATCCACACTGACGGCCAGCTTGGCTTCGGGAGGCTGTGCATTCTGTGAATTCTGAGATCCCCGACCGCCCATCATCGCAGCAAAGGGATTGCCGCCCCGAGAGTTATTCTGCTGCCGGGGTGCTTCCATATAGTCTTTGTAAAGCTCTTTGACGATATTCGCAACTTCTGTCGCAGACGCATATTCTACGGGGATAATGCCTGGAGAACGATCCCGCAATGAATCGGGTAGTTCAGAAGCATCCAGCACTTTGAGCATCTGTTCGACCGAACGCACCTTATCGGGAGGTCCTGTGACATACAGAGCATTGGAACGTGCCTCGGGGATAATGCGGAGTGTCTGCGGGCCCATACCCAGTGTGGACAGTCCAGTTGCATCCATCAGCCCGCCCCCAATCGAAGAGATCCCGCTGAACATCCCGGAATCACTGGAAGTATCGGAAACGGAACTGCTGGGAAAGAGACTTTCCAGCATCTTGGCTGTGGCAGTCGCATCAGCAGAACGGAGATAAAAAACCGTCCACTGATTTTTAGGAGGGATCGCCTGGGTCAAGGCATCGATCATTTTCTCCAGACGATCCAGAGCTTCCTGGTCGGTGGATGTGATAATCAGATTATCCCCGTTGGTGGAAACCGCGATCGGATTTTTCTTTGAAGAGTCTGCGGCTGCTTCAGGTGCTTTGTCTTCTGATTCGGTAGCAGGCTTTTCTGGCTCAGACTTTGCCTCTGTCTCAGTTTCAGTCTGTTGTTCGCTGGCTGTGAACAGGAACCGAGTCTGATCGGAGTCGGTTTTACGGTGTTGCTGCTTAATCGGTCGATCCAGCGGAGTGCTGATATTCCGTGATGGATTGCGAAAACCCCGGTTCCGGGTGGGGTTCTCATCTTCTCCCAATACACGTTCCCGAATCTGACTTTCCTGTGATGGAACAACAATGCGAATCGGGTTTTCATCACCCGACGAGGCTGACCAGAGCTTATCAATCAGTTGCATGATTTCACGTGAATCTCGACCTCCCAGAGGGATCGTGCGAATGGGACCACGATCTGAGTCATCCTGGGCTCTGCCAGTACCATCCTCCCCCAGTTGCGCCAGCAGGGCTTTGACCTGAATCACCTGATCCGGAGTTCCTCGAATCAACAGACGCCGCCCCAGAAGATCGGCTTCGATCGTGGGAGCATCGTTTCCATCCCGCAGAAACAGGGAGCGTAGGGTTGTGGTTGCGGAAAGGGGATCCAGCTTGCTCAGGTTGATGACTGAGACAGACTGACTGCCCCCTTCGCCATCCAACTGTCGGATCATTTCTTCGATCTCCTGGTGCTCCTTGGGAGTCGCCACGATGTGAATCTTGTTATTCCGACCATCTTCATTAACGACGACTCCCGGCATCATCGCATCCAGGGTCTTGGTGACTTCCCGTGAATCCGAAGAACTGACAGAGTAAACCCGCAGGTAAGGCTTATTTCCACCGGGGGCCAGCATGTTGCCTTCGTCGACATCAATCGATTTGATAATTTCTTCCGCCAGTTTAAGTTGGGCGGGTGTCGCAGTTACCAGCAGCCGATTAGTACGCGGGTCCGCTGTCACCTGTGTTGTCGAATCTTTTGTCGGCGTCTGAGGAGGTGGAGAACTGTCTCGACTGCTGCGACGTCGATAATCGTAGTAGCGTGAAGAAGAAGAGGACGAGCTGGCACTGACATTCTGGGTAGCAGAGGGCAGCCCGAACTGGCTGCGAACTATTTTCTCAGCCTCATTGGAATCAATAAACTTCAATTCAAACGCGCGGAATGCGAGATCGGTAGGACCGGCATTCGCAATGGCGCCTTCCAGCAGTTTTTTCACACGCTGCAGGTTGCTGCCGATATCGGTAACGATAATCGAATTGGCGGTTTTCAGTGCAACAGACTTCCCCTGCGGGCCCAGAATGGCCTGGACTTCTTTGGCGACTTGATCGATGTCGACCCCCTCCAGCTGGAAGCTCACGCTCATCAGTTCATTTTGGCCTCGCTGGGGTAACTCACTGGCATCGACAATGGGTACCAGGTTTGGTGGAATGCCGTTATCGATGTTCAGAACGACCAGGAACTGATTCCTTCGAACAATGACATACCCTTTCTGCAGCAGATATCCATTAATGATATCCAGCGCTTCGGTGGGAGTGTAAGAACCCTGATCGTAGTAGTTGAAGGTCCCCGGGGGCACATCGTTGAGATCGAGCGTATAGCCTGCGGACTCAGCAAACAACTTCAGGACATCGCCCCAGGGAGCGAAACGGAAGTTGAACGACATCTTGCCAACTTCACCCGGCTTTTTCGCAGGGACGGTTTTCTCATCCGCTTCGTTCTCACTCATTGCCACTGGTTTAGCACCGAATGAGATGCTGCGGTCTTCAGGCTTGAGCCCTTCCGGTTCAACGGGGATCTGCGGTCTTGGTCGCGGAGCAGCTCCGGGAGTACTGCTGACAGAGGGAGTCGCTCCCGGGGTGGCTGTGCTTTCGGCTGTGACCAGTACGGGACCGAGCATCTGCTTCCACTGAGACTTTTGATCTGGAGTCAGGACCGCCTCAATTTTCTGGTCGAACTCCTGCTGCACTTTTTCCCGTTCTTCCGAGGTAGCACGTCGCCCCAGATCCCGACGGGCATCCGAGCGCTGCTCTTCAAGTTCTTTGATCTTCGCCAACTGATCATCGGTCAGTTTGAGCTGTTTGCCTGTTTCGTCGTCGGTCAGCTGACGATATCCGTTTTCCTGCAGCTGTAGTTGTTTCAGACGTGCTGACTGCTTTTCATTCAGGAGCCCCCAGAGTTTGGCTTCGCCTTCCGTGCGCTGTTTTTCAAAGGAAGCACTCATTTCTTCGCGGACTTTGGTCCGCTCTTCGTCGGTCTGGGCATCCCGCATGCGGTTCATGAAGGGTTCCATCGACTCGCGACTGGGACGCATTGACTGGGCTGCTTCCTGGAGCTGTTTGATCTGATCTTCGGTGAGCTGGAGTTCTTTCTGAATCTCTTCCCGCGTCACCATGAAGCCAATCGCTCCGCGGAAGCCGCTAAAACCACCTCCGCCAAACCCACCGCGAAAACCGCCTCGGTCGCCTCCGAATCCACCTCTGCCACCAAAGCGACTTCGGTCACCGCCGAAGCCTCCGCGGTCCCGTCGGCCTCCAAAACCACCTCGGTCTTCAGAGTCACTGGAAGGTTCCTGGGCAAGAAGCACTGAGTGTACAGAATCTGAACACACAAATGTGACAGAGAGTACGCTAATCAGGAAGAACTGGAATTTCATTTTACGAGTCATATTTAATCACGATTCTGCGATAAAACGGCAAAGAAGTGCAAAAAAGATATTCTTTTGATCATTATGCTAGAACTGCAGAAAATCAATTACAAGATAAAAATTCGACTCAGTCAGTATCACCTTATACCCCAAGGAGTTATGGACCGTTTCAAGGATCCACTGATTCTCCCAGAATGAAGCGATCTTTTCTCCAGGGTCTGGTGTTTCTATGTTAGAGTCAGAAACGGGGTTATTACAGCTTATTTCAAAAGATGCGCAAATTCCCTGTCTCTGTTTATTAAACACGGTTTTTGACTCGAAAGACCGCTCTATTTCATGTGGAGCCAGAAAATGTTCCGGTTTGTCCGATATTTCGTTCCAGTTGTACTGCTGGTAACGTTCAGTGCTGATCTGTCATATGCGCAGCCTGGTGGAGACAGTCGCTCACGAGGGTTCATGTCCTTTCTGGATCGCAACCGCAATGGTGTCATCGAACCCGATGAATTCGATCGGATGCCGGGACGCTTTAAAGAGATGCTCGAATCAGCGGGTGTTGACACCTCCCGCAGCATGACAGCTCAGGAATATGAACGTGTCATGCCACGCGTGATGGAACAGATGCGGAGCCGTCGCGGATCTTTCGGCGGTGGTGACAGTGATGACCGACGTCGCTCCAGTTTTTCCCGCGGATCTGGAGGTCCCAGCTTTGGTGGTTCTGGTTTCGGCGGGCCGCCCAGTTCTTTTTCCCGTTCCCGGGGGGATGACGACGATGGCCGCGATGATGACTCGCGGGGCGGCTTTGATCGGGACTCCATGCGAGGACGCTACGGATCATTCCAATCAGATCGAGGTCGTGACGAGGGCGATTCACGCAGCCGCTCCAGCAGTTCACAAAAGGAACCCAGCAAACCGGTACGGACTACTGTGGATCTGAATTCGGATTTTGTACCCCATGATACCGACCAGGACGGGCAGATCGGACTTTATGAGTGGCGGATGAACAACCCCGGCAAGTTGTCAGAGTTCTTCTCCATGGACCTCAACGGTGACGGGTTTCTGACTCCGAAGGAAATTCAGCTCTCCAAAGCGGGTACTCCGCAGAGAAGTGCTGCCTCATTCATGTTCGCCTTGAATTCGGGACAATCAGGAACTTCCCAGCCAGCTCCACAAAAGTCCTCAGCGAGCACGACTCCTGCTTCAGCGTCCAAATCAGCAGAACAGCCTGCTCAGCCGACAGCAGAAACAAAACCTGTGGCCCCCAGTTCCGACCCGATGGTCAGTCAGGCAAATTACTTCTTTAAACTGCTGGATCGCGACAAAGACAATTCCATCTCGGCAGAAGAATGGAAGAAGAGCCGATCCATGCGACGCATGTTTGAGGAAGCCAGCATCGACCTGACTGTGACCATGTCGCAGGAACAGTTTGTCAAGCATTATATCGCCATCAAAAAAGATTGATCTGGCCGACAACGCTTGGATATCACTTCGATACCTTCAAGGTTTGGGCTGGGGTAAAGCGTCTCGCTTTTGTCCGCGTTCTCTGTTGCGTCGCGCACGCCGTTCCTGATTCCGGTCAAACTGTTTCCCGATGGAAACTCCCAGCAGCTTCAGATAGCCCTCGTCAAACTGGAAACGGGAGCGGACTCCGGTTTCAGTCGGTTGAGTTGTGATGAGCACCAGATCATTTTCTGAAGTGAAGATTCCGTCCAGGATTTTCATGATTTCACTATCGTTGATCTCCGCTTCTGAGAACAACTGCAACCAGGGCTTGATATGGAACTCGAACTGAAACGGAGCCGTCCGCTGAACCTTGCGTTCTTCGGGGGTTGCAGCATGGATCCGCTCGATCGCTTCATTCAGAGCGGCAACCGCGATCTCGGTTCCCATCGCAAACCAGATGACTTCAGAATCGGCGCCCACATATAACGAGGGGACACCGCCGAGGAATCGTCGCTGTCGATCATCGGCATTTTTAACATCAGGTTGTAACTGATGCAGGCCAATTCCCTGAACGGTTTCTGCGTTTGTGAAAATGCGGGCCTTATTATCAGGATTCTTCTCGACTCGATTGATCATATCGAGCAGAGCAGCCGGCAGGTTTGAAGACGGAGACACTTTAATGCCACCGATCAAGGCAAATTTCTTGGATGGGGTCGAAACCAGTTGCACAAAGGCATCAATGTGGCCTTTATTAACCTGAGATTTGACAGGGGCAAAGAACTGCTGAACGGAATTCGTCTGCTGGAGCCGCTCATCAGCAGTAAGCAGTTTTTCACTCAACTGTGTTTCAAAATAATTCAAATAATTGAGATAGGTTTTGCGATCGCGACGGGGCATGATGACGGAAACAGACGCCGCCAGCGGTAATGTTTCACGGGCTGTC